>NZ_CP014671.1:1946122-2270475 GCF_001697225.1 Immundisolibacter cernigliae | reverse complement strand
TCAGCTCGGGCCGCATCCACTGGGAGGTCCAGGCGTCGTCCACCACCCGGCCCAGCGTGGACACGGCGATCTTGCCCATGTGCTGCTGCATGCCCGGCTGTGCGTAGATGGCGTAGCGGATGGCCACCACCTCGTCGGTGAGGGTCTTGTCCGGCTCGGCCATCAGCCAGGCCATGCGCGCGCGCACCGCGTCCATGGTCAGGTTGCCAGCAGCTTTCTTGGACCGCTCCAGGGCGTCGATCAGCTCCTGTTTGCCCTTGGCGTTGGGCGGCGCCAGGATGCCGGTGTTCAGCACCAGCTTCTTGACCCGCTGCGGCTGGCGGATGGCGGTCCAGGCCGACACCATGGCACCCAGCGATTCGCCCGAAAGACACGCACTGTCGGCACCGATGGCGTCCATGAAGGCCAGCAGGTGGTCGGACCACACCTGCATGGTGTAGTCGCCGTCGTAGTGGTCGGTATAGCCGTGGCCAAGCATGTCGATGGCGTACACGTGGAAGTGCTTGGCGTGCGCGGCCAGATTGCGCATGTAGGCCTCGGCATGGCCGCCGGTGCCGTGCAGGAAGATCAGCGGCGGGCCGTCGCCGCACTCGATGGCGCGCGTGCGGTAGCCGCCGGCCTGATAGAAGGTCTGCCGAAACGGCACGCCCAGCATGTCGACCCAGATGGTGCTCATGTCCTGCTCCTCGGCTGCGTTGTCTTGGCGTGGTCTTGGGGTGTAGAAGTGCGCCCACGAACGGGCGTTCACGTGCGCGGGGGCGCAGTTTAGCAGCCCGCGCGGCGCCGGTTGCCGGCGTTTTCTGCCATCGAATTGACGAAAAACAGATCAGGAACAGGAAGGAGAACAGGCATGGAACCCTTGCTCGTAAAACACATCGTCGAGCGTGCTGCGATTTGCTTCCCGCGGCGCGAGATCGTCGCCCGCAGCGCCGGCGAAGGGCGCTTTGCCTACACCTACGCCGAGTTCTACCAGCGCCTGCAGCGTGCCGCGCATGTGCTGGACCGTCTGGGCGCCGGGCGCGGCGAAACCGTCGGCGTTCTGGGCTGGAACACCCACCGCCACCTCGAAATCGACTACGCGACGATCTGCAAGGGCTCGATCTACCTGGGCCTGAACTTCCGGCTCGACGTGGATGCGCTGGTCTACACCTGCAACCTGGCGCAGGTGCGGGTGCTGGCGGTCGATCCCGAGCTGCTGCCGCTGGCCGAGCAAGTGGTGGCGGCCGGCGCCAATACCGTGCGCGCCTTTCTGCTGCTGGGCGACCGACCGGCGCCGGCCACAACGCTCGCGCCGCTGTTCGATTACGAAACCGAACTGGCCACGGCACCCGCCGAGTACGCCTTTCCTGACGACGTGGACGAGAACGCCACCGTGTGTGTGAGCTTCACCGGCGGCACCACCGGCCGGCCCAAGGGCTGTCCGTACTCGAACCGTTTCCTGGTGCTGCGGGCCTTGACGCGCCAGTCGGCGCAGTCGCTGGGCCCGTACCGCGGCGACGACGTGCTGCTGATCATCCCGCCGATGTTCCACGCGCACGCCTTCAACCTGCCGATGGACGGCATGATCGCCGGCGCCAAGCTGGTGCTGCCCGGCGTGCACCCGGACGGTCACGCGGTGGCGCGGCTGGTGGCCGATGAAGGCGTGACCCGGCTGATGGCCAACCCGGTGCTGGGCAAGCTGGTGCTGGCGGCGGCCGCCGAGCGCGATCACGACCTGTCCAGCCTGCGCTATGTGGGCTTCGGCGGCGACATCGTGCCGCGCGACATGGCGCAGCGCTTCCTGGCCATGGGCGTGAAGCTGCGCTGCGGCGGGCATGGCATGGCCGAGTCGCTGGCCGACCACACGGCGGCGTTTTACGACGAACTGGCCGGCGCCGACCCGGACGCCGCCTTCACGCGCATGCTGGACGGGAACTGCGGCCTGCCGATCGTCGGCGCGCAGGTGCGCGTGGTGCGCGAGGACGGCGCACCGGTGGCCGCCGATGGCGTCGAGACCGGTGAGATCCAGCTCAAGGGCTGGCACGTGATCGGCGAGTATTTCCGTGATGCCGCCAACACCGAAGCGTTGTTCACCGAAGGCGGCTGGCTGCGCACCGGCGACGTCGGCGTGCGTTTTGCCGATGCCAGCATTGCCTTCGTCGGGCGTACCAAGGACATGATCAAGTCCGGCGGCGAGTGGATTCCGGCGCTGACCCTGGAACACGCCCTCTCGGAGCACCCGTCGGTGGCCGAGGTGTGCGTGATCGGCGTGCCGCACCCGACCTTTGGCGAACGACCGCTGGCGCTGGTCACCGCCCGGCCGGGACAGGTGATCGACCCGGCGGCGCTCCGCGAGCACCTGGCCGGCCACCTGCCGCGCTGGATGCTGCCCGACTGTCTGCCGGTGGACGACATTGCCAAGACCACCGTCGGCAAGTTCAACAAGGCGCTATTGCGCGAGCAGTACCGCGGGTATCACGCCGCATAGTTGAGCGCTTCAGCGACCGCCCAGCGCCGCCCAGCGGGGACAGTTTTGCAGGTGATCGTTGACCACGCCGACGGCCTGCAGGTAGGCATAGCAGATGGTGCTGCCGACGAACTTGAGGCCGCGCCGCTTCAGGTCCGCGGAGAGTGCATCCGACAGCGCCGTGCGGGCCGGCACGTCGGACATTTCATGCCACACGTTGTGAATCGCGCGGCCGTCCACCCGTTGCCACAGGTAACGGCCGAAGCTGCCGAATTCGGCCTGCACGGCAAGAAACGCCCGCGCGTTGCCGATCGAGGCATCGATCTTGAGCCGGTTGCGCACGATGCCGGCGTCCGCCAGCAGCCGCGCCCGGTCGGCGTCGTCGAAAGCCGCCACGCGCGCCACGTCGAAGTTGCAATACGCCGCCCGATACGCCGGGCGCTTGTTCAGGATGGTCGACCAGGACAGGCCGGCCTGCGCACCCTCCAGGATCAGGAACTCGAACAGCACGCGGTCGTCGTGCTGCGGCACGCCCCATTCGCTGTCGTGATAGGCGATGTCGAGCGCGCTGCGCGCCCAGGGACAGCGCTCGGGGGACGCTTCGGTCATCGCCACACCGCTGTCGGCCGGAACATCAAGCCGGCCACCGCACCGCGGCGCGCACACGCGCCGACGCTTCGTCCAGGCTTGCAGCGTCCGCTCCCAGCAGAGCCAGCGTACCGGGCCCGAAGGCCTCGATACGGCCGGCCTGATTGCCGCGGAAAAACACCTGCGCCCTGGCGTGCTCGGGCAGCAACATCACGACCACCGGGCCGGCTGAGGTCTGCAATATCAGATGGGCAATGGTGCGACCGAAAAAATCGCAACGATCGGCAAACACCACGCCCGCCAATTCGCCCTCCAACCGGGCACCCACCGCTTGCAGGCTGCCCACCACCTGTGCCGCGGGCCGCACCGCGCCCGACTGGGCGTGGTGATCGATCGCATGCGCGTACACCCGCTGCTCGAGGCCAGTGAAGGAGGGCAGCAGCCACACCGTCAGCACCACAGCGGCGCCCGCGAGGGCCGCAACGGCCAGTTCCGGCCAGCGCCTGGTAGGCCGGGCCGGCGCGGCGACCCCGACAAAACCCATCAGACCCAGCGCCCCGTTGACTGCCCGCATCTGCCGCAGCAGGCGCCGGCAGTGATCGCAAATCAGCAAATGGGCGCGCAGTTGCAGCGCTGCGCGCCAGGGGAGCGCGCCCTCCAGGTGGTCGCTGGCGTGGTCGGTGACATCCTTGCAGCTAAACATTGTCGCCCCGTTGATAGGCCTCCACCGCCGCCCACACGCGCAGGCGCGCGCGGTGCAGCAGCACTCTGGCGTTAGTCGCACTCACGTCGAGCGCATTACAGATTTCCTCCAGCGGCTGACCGGCCAGGTCGCGCAGGGTCAAAACCGCGCGCTGGTTCGAGGGCAGTGCGTCGATGGCTTTTGCCAGAACTGCCTGCAGTTCGCCGTTGGCCATCAAGGCCTCCGGCGTCTCGGCATGCCAGGGCTGAGGCGGCGCGTGCCAGTGGCCGTTGGGATCAAAACGCGGCGCCAGGGCGGCCAGGTCGTCCTCGTTCGTGAAATCCCCGGCGGCGATTTCGCGCTTGCCGCGTCGCAGGCGCGAGATGGCGGTGTTGGTCAGGATGCGCAGTACCCAGGTGCTCAGGCTGGCCCGAGCCTCGAAGCGCGGCAGCGCCCGCAGCACCGCCTCCCAAGTGTCCTGCACCACGTCGTCGGCCGCGGCGGCCCCGACCAGCCCGCGCGCCACCCGTTTCAGGCGGCCGCCCAGAATCTGCACCAGGTGCTGAAAGGCTGCCTGCTCGCCCGCCTTCAGGCGGACCAGAAGTGCCGGTTCATCCCAATCCTGTGCCAAAGCGCTGTCTCTGGAACTGCTGTGTGGTCATGCGAGCGTGGTTTTAACACGGCGGTTGCCTCGACAGACTCGCGCGCCGCCTGGGCGGCAGGCGTAGTTACTCTTTGCATCGACGCCTGTAACGTTGCCCCCGGCAACGCGTCTAAGACCCGGACCGCGGTCATGCCCGCGGTTTCGTGGCTGCCATTGCGGGGCCATGCTTCGCCTTCATTCTTCCAAGGAGTAACCGACATGGCTGGACGTAAATCCCAGGGTCTGCTGATCGCCGGCGCCGCAGCGGCACTGTTTGCCGCCGGTGGCCTTGCGCCGCTCAGCGCCCAGGCCGAAGACGCCAAGGTGCAGTGCATGGGCGTGAACGCCTGCAAGGGCAACAGCGACTGTGCCACCGCCAGCAACGCCTGCAAGGGTCAGAATGCCTGCAAGGGCAAGGGCGTCAAGGCAATGACCGAAGCGGAATGCAAGGCCGCCGGCGGCACGGTGGCGTCCGAGTGATCGGTCGGGCCGGGGCAGCGCCCCGGCCCTTTTTTAGGGCAGGATCCATGTCCCCGTTACCGTCGCTGGGCTTCGGCCTTGGCCTGCGCAAGGAACACTTTGCCGACCTGCTGGCCACACCGCCGGCCAGCGTCGACTGGTTCGAGGCGATTTCCGAGAACTTCATGGTCGCCGGCGGCAAGCCGCTGGCAGTGCTGGAGCAGGTGCGGCGCGACTTTCCGCTGGTGCTGCACGGGGTGTCGCTGTCGATCGGCGGCATCGATCCGCTGAGTGCCGATTATCTGGACCGGCTGGCGGCGCTGATCGACGGCATCGAGCCGGCCTGGGTGTCGGATCACCTGTGCTGGACCGGTGTCGATGGCGTCAACCTGCACGACCTGCTGCCGCTGCCTTACACGCAGGAGAGCCTCGACCATGTCGCCGGTCGCGTGCGGCAGGTGCAGGATCGGCTGCGGCGCCGGCTGGTTCTGGAGAACCCGTCGACCTACCTGACCGCCGCCGGCAACAGCCTCACCGAGTGGGAGTTCCTGGCCGCCCTGGCCGAGGAAACCGATTGCCTGCTGCTGCTCGACGTGAACAACGTTTATGTGTCCGCCTGCAACCACGGCTTCGATCCGCTGCAGTATCTGGCGGCAATCCCGCCCGCGCGGGTGGTGCAGCTGCACATCGCCGGTCACCGTGACGTGGACGGCTTCAAGATCGACACCCACGACGCGCCGGTCTGCGATGCCGTCTGGGCGCTGTACGCGCAGGCGGCGCAGCGATTTCCCGCCGCAGCAACGCTGCTTGAACGCGACGACGCCATCCCGCCGCTGCCGGAGTTGATCGCCGAGCTGGACCGGGCGCGTGCCATCGCCGCCCGGCAGGAGGCGGCATGAGCACGCTGGCCGAGTTTCAGCGCGCCCTGGCCGGTCACGTTCTGGCAGGTACGGTCTTGGCACCCGGGCTTGTCGTGGACGGCGATCCGTTTCCCGCCGCCCGGCGCCTGTCGGTCTACCACAGCGCCTACCGGCTGCGTCTGACGGACGCCCTGGGCGCGGATTTCCCGCTGCTGCGCGGCTTGCTGGGCGAGCACGGCTTTGCGCGCCTGGCTGCGGATTACATCGCCGCCTGTCCGTCGCGCTCGTTCACGCTGCGCGATTTCGGCCATGCGCTGGCCGATTTCCTTGCGCGCCACGGGCCGTACCGCCGCCGGCCCTGGCTGCGCGCCACGGCGATCTTCGAATGGTCACTGCTGGCGGCCTTCGACGCCGCGGACGTGGCTAACCTGACGATGGCGGACCTGGCCGGCGTGCCGCCGGCGCAATTCCCGCGGCTGCGGTTTCGCTTTGCGCCCGGGGTGCAGGTGCTGCGCCTGCGCTGGAACGTGCAGCAGGCCTGGCGCGCCTTGCAGGAGGGTACAGCCCTGGAGCCGCCGCAGCGGCTGCCGGCAGGCGTCGATTGCCTGGTTTGGCGGCGCGAGGAGCGGGTGTATTTTCGTACCCTGCCGCTCGACGAGGCGGCGCTGCTGAAGGCACTGATGAAAGGCCGCAGTTTCGCAGCGGCCTGCGGTGTCCTGGCTCGCGTCAGGAGCGACCAGGATGGCGGTCGACGGGCGGCTGAACTGCTGGCAGCCTGGCTGGCGGACACGCTGCTTGCGATGCCCTGCGGAAACGCTGAATGATTCAGACGTTCCTGAACGCCGATTGCGCGGCGCGGGAAATGGTGGCTATGGGTGGACTCGAACCACCGACCCCGGCATTATGAGTGCCGTGCTCTAACCGGCTGAGCTACATAGCCATTGCCCGGAAGGGCGCGTAGTTTAGCAGCAAAGAGTTTGCCGGCCGAAGCCTTTCGGCGACATCTCGCCGGCTCCCGATCGTTCCGCCGCGTCCTGCCTGAAGGAGCCTCCCGTGTACCGCATGTTCCGTCGCCCCGGCCGGGCGTTTGCCGCCGTGGGTCTGCTGCTGCTGTTGTCCGGCTGTGGCCAGACCGGGCCGCTGTATATGCCGCCGCCGGAGGCACCCGCCGCGCCGCCGGCCGCCGAATCGACTCCGCCTGCCCAGCCGGCACAGTGAGCCCCCTGCAGTACCGCGGCGGCGCGCTGCACCTGGAGCGCGTTGCGCTGGAGGCCGTGGCCCAGCGTTTCGGCACGCCCTGTTATGTCTACTCACGGGCCGCCATCGAGGCGGCCTACCGCGCCTACGACGCCGCGTTCGGCGACCGGCTGCACCGGGTCTGCTACGCGGTCAAGGCCAATTCCAACCTCGCCGTATTGAACGTGTTGGCACATCTGGGCGCCGGCTTCGACGTGGTGTCGGGCGGCGAGCTGGCGCGCGTGCTGCGCGCCGGGAGCAAGGCCGATCGGGTGGTGTTCTCCGGCGTCGGCAAAAGCGCCGCGGAGCTGCGCCAGGCGCTCGCGGCCGGTATTGCCTGCTTCAACGTGGAATCCGCCGCCGAGCTGGAACGCCTGAATCAGGTAGCCGGTGAAATGGGCCTGCGTGCGCCGGTCGCGCTGCGCGTGAATCCGGACGTCGACGCCGGCACCCACCCCTACATCTCGACTGGCCTCAAGGAAAACAAGTTCGGCATCCCAGCCGGTGACGCGCTGGCGCTGTACCGACGCGCCGCCAGCCTGCCCGGCCTGCGCGTGCAGGGCATCGCCTGCCACATCGGCTCGCAGTTGACGGACCTGGCCCCACTGCGCGAGGCAGCCGGGCGCATCGCGGCCTTGCGCGAGGCCCTGCTGGCCGAGAGCATCGCCATCGACCAGGTGGACCTTGGCGGGGGGCTCGGCATCGCCTATCGCGACGAAACCATTCCCGGCGCGGCCGAGTACGCCGCCGCCATCAGTGCGCCGTTTGCCGGCAGCGGGGTCGAGATTTCGATCGAACCGGGGCGCTCCATCGTCGGCCCGGCCGGCGTGCTGCTGACGCGGGTCGAATATCTGAAGCCCGGCGCGCAGCGCAATTTCGCCATCGTCGATGCGGCCATGAACGACCTGCTGCGCCCGGCGCTCTATGACGCGCACCACGCGGTGCTGCCGCTGCGCGAGGCCGGCGGCGAGGCCAAGGTTTGGGAGCTGGTCGGCCCGGTGTGCGAGAGCGGCGATTTCCTTGCCCACGCACGCACGCTGGCGCTGGCCGAGGGCGATCTGCTGGCGCTACGCGACGCCGGCGCCTACGGCTTTGCCATGAGCAGCAACTACAACACCCGGCCGCGACCGGCCGAGGTGATGGTCGATGGCGACCGGATACACCTGATCCGCGCCCGCGAGACGCTGGACGACCTGTGGCGCGGCGAGGAAATGTTGGCCGAATGAGGCGCCATCGGGCGGCGGGGCACGATACCCCGCCGCCTGACGCCACAATCAGAACGAGAAACCGACGCCGGCGTTCACGCCGTGATCGTCCAGGCTCGACGTCGGACCATTCTTGTCCATGTAATCGAGCTTGAGCACCACCTGCTCCGACAGCCAGTAGTTCACACCGACGTCGATTTGCTTGAACGCACTGTCGGCGCTGTCGCCGGCGGCGGTGTCCCAGCGGTTGTAGCGGGCAAACACGCCCCACCGGTCGTTCAGGCGCCAGGACGGCTCCACGTACCAGCCGTTCTGTTCGTCGCGGCCGAGCGACTGCGCCTGATCGCCGCCGATGTCCCAGCCGGCGTACAGCGCCCGCAGCCCGAACGGTCCGCGCTGCAGCACGGCGTGCGTCTCCCACAGGAAGGCTCGGGCGCGTTCGCCTTCGCCCTGCGTCAGGTCGTCCTGGTACTGCCCCGACAGCGCAAGCTCCAGGCCGGGGATGCCCTGGTAGCGGATGCGGGCGGTCATGGCGGGGTCTTCCGCCACTGCATTGGCCACTTTCTGGCGGCCGCTGCGCAGGCGCAGCGCGTTGCCACCGGTAATCGGCGTTTTCAGGCCGGAATGCGCCGCGACGTTATAGCCCCAGCCGGGCGCCAGGTCGCCGTGCAGGCCGACCCCGCCCTCCCACCAGGTGGTGGGAATGATTTCGGTCTCGACCGGGTTGCGTTCCACGCCGTAGAACGTGTCCGGCTCGTGGTGCTCGTTCAGGATGCCCAGCGGCAACAAAAACAGGCCGACCTGTGCGTGCTGGCTGTCGGTCAGGTCGCGTTCGATATACGCCTGTTCGAGTTCGATCTCGCCTTTCTGGCCCTCGCCGGCGATCGAGTGTTCGATCTCGACTTCGGCAAACAGTCGCGTGCGCGCATCGAACTCGTGCCCCAGGAACAGCACGAAGCGGTGAAAGTCGATCTCGTCCTTGCTCTGCAGGCTGTTCCAGTGCATCTCGCCGTAGGCGCCGAGGCTGGTCTTCTCGGCCCAGGACGGGCCGCGCGCGGCGGCTTCCTGTTCGGCCTGTGCCACGGCCTCGCCGGTGGCGGCCACCTGTTGCTTGATCTGCTGGTTTTCGTTCTTCAGCGTGGCGATTTCCTGCTGCGCCGCGGCCAGCTGCGCCTGCAGTTGCGCCAGGGTCTGTTCGATGGCATCGATCGACGTGGCGCCGTGCGCCGTGGATGTCACCGCGCCGCCCAGCAGCGCGGCAGCGAGCGCGCCACGTGCGCGATTCTGAGCTTTCATGGTCCCTCCCTCGTGTGTTGACGCCGTGGCCAGGGTGCCAGGGCGGGAGGGATTCTATATCAAAACAAGAACGATTCGCATTTGATTGTAGCGACACTTACCGCCCTCGTCGTGATGATGGCGGTGCGCTTTCTCGGTCACAGGTCTCGTTGCCGGCGATAATGCGGACGTCCCCTGCCACGCTCCGAGTCGCCGTGCGCTGCCTGGTCTTACGCCACGCCCCCGCCGAGTCCGGCCTGCCGGATGCCGACCGTCCGCTGAGTGCGGCCGGCGTCAGCCTGCTGCGTCAGGTGCGCGGGCCGCTGCAGACGCTGGTGCCGGACCTTGGCCTGATCGCGCACAGCCCGCTGCGCCGGGCCCGCGAAACGGCTGCATTGCTGGCGGAGGTATTCGCTGTACCGACACAGGAAACCGCTACCCTGGCGCCGGGCGGCCTTGAGGATTTGCTGCTCTGGCTGGCAGGACAGCCCGATGCCGTGGCACTGGTCGGCCACGAGGACGATCTGAGCTACTGGGTATGTCACATGCTGACCGGCGAGGCAGGACGGTTTTTTCACTTTGAACGGGCGGGCGCTTGTCTGCTCGAGTTTCGCGGTCCGTTGCGGGCTGGCGCAGCCGAGCTGCGCTGGCTGCTGGGGCCTGAGCACCTGGCCCGCATGGCGCGCCGCTGACGCTACCGAGAACCGATGAATACGCCTGCCATGGCCATGACGCCGCCCGCGCAAGCTCCGGAATTCGTCGCCGCGTTCGACACCATCGCCGCGGTCGATCTGGGCTCGAACAGCTTTCACCTGATGGTGGCGCGCGTCACGGGCAGCGAACTGCAGGTGGTCGATCGCCTGCGCGAGCCGATACGCCTGGGCGCGGGCCTGGATGGGGACGGCAATCTGACGCCGACGATCTGCGCCGATGCGCTGGCCTGCCTGCGCCGCTTCGGCGAGCGCCTGCGTCGGCTGCCGGCGGGCGCGGTGCGCGCGGTCGGCACCAATGCCCTGCGTCTGGCTGACAACAGCGAGCGCTTTCTGGCCGATGCGCAGCGGGCGCTGGGACATCCGATCGAGGTCGTCTCCGGCGTCGAGGAGGCGCGACTGATTTACCTCGGCGTCGCCCACAGCATTCCGGACGACGGGCGTAAGCAGCTGGTGATCGACATCGGCGGCGGCAGCACCGAGATGATCATCGGCCGTCATTACCAGCCGTTGCGGCTGGAGAGTCTGTATCTGGGCTGCGTGTCGCACAGCCAGCGGTTTTTCAGTGACGGGCGCATCACCGCCGCCCGTCTACGCGAGGCCGAACTGGCCGCCCTGATCGAGCTCGAACCGATCATTTCCGACTACCGTGCGCTGGGCTGGGAGCGGGCCATCGGTGCCTCCGGCAGCATGGTGGCGGTGGCCGATGCGCTGCGCGTGGCCGGTCTGGCCAGTGGCGGCATCACCGCCGCCGGGCTGCGGCAGCTGCGCAAGCGCGTGCTCAAACTCGGCCGTGTGGAGAAGCTGACGCAACTTGAAGTCCGGGCCGATCGGCTGCCAGTGTTCATGGGCGGGCTGGCCATCGTGACGGCACTGTTCGAGGGACTGGGCATCACGCGCCTTGAAATCTCCGATGGTGCGCTGCGCCAGGGCCTGCTCTACGACCAGCTCGGCCGCATCCACAACGCCGACATCCGCGACCTCACCGTGGCCCAGCTGGCGCGCCGTTACCATGTGGATGGCGCGCACGCCCGGCGCGTGGCGCGCACCCTGCAGCGCTGCCTGGGCATGGTCGGCGCTGCCTGGGAGCTGACCGATCCGCACCACGCGCGCTTGCTCACCTGGGCCGCGCAGCTGCACGAAATCGGCCTGGACGTGGCCCATGCCCAGTACCACAAGCACGGCGCGTACATCCTGGAGCATGCCGACCTGGCCGGTTTCTCGCGCCAGGAACAGCACCAGCTGGCACTGCTGGTGCGTGTGCACCGGCGCAAGTTCGCGCTCACGGAATTCGCCACGCTGGCCGACGACACGCGCCAGTCCCTGACCCGCCAGGCGGTCATGCTGCGGCTGGTGGTGGCGCTGCATCGCAGCCGCGCGGCGCTGCGCCTGCCCCGGTTCACGCTGCGTGCGGCGGGCAACACGCTGACCATCGACTTCCCGCCGGCCTGGCTGGACCGCCATCCGCTGACCGGCGCCGATCTTGCGCAAGAGGCGCAGTTCCTGGCGCCGGCCGGTTTCACGCTGCGGATCGGCGAGGACTGAGCCGGTGGCGCAGGTGGACGTGTCTGGCCAGCCACGCGCCAGGCTGCGGCTGGACCTGGCGCCCGGCGTGTCGTTGGGTCCGGGCAAGGCCGAGCTGCTGCGGGGCATTGCCGAGACCGGTTCGATCTCCGCCGCCGGGCGACGCATCGGCATGAGTTACAAGCGCGCCTGGCAACTGGTCGATTGTCTGAACCGTGACTTTGCGGCGCCACTGGTCAGCGCCAGCCGTGGCGGTGCGCACGGTGGCGGCGCCGCGCTGACGCCGCTCGGTGCCGAGGTTTTGACCCTGTATCAGTCGCTGCAAGCGCAGGCCGCAACGGTGTTGCACGATGGCCTGATGCGGCTGGCCGAAAAGCTGGCGCCGCGATCTGCGGACCCGGATCGCCACCGCAGTGACGACCTCGGGGCTGGCAAAACGCGCGTCGTTGATTGATTTTCTTTATATTCAATGGGAAATAACGAACGCCGACCGACGCGCTGCCATGCCCAGGCCGCAGCGCCGACGCGCCACTCATTCCCCAACACCTCCAAGGAGATTGCCATGAACAAACCCCTGCAACAGCCTTCCGCGGCCGCACTGCATCTGCCCGAGTACGGCCATTTCATCGGTGGTGAATGGGTCAGCGGCGACAGCGGCAAGACCATCGACCTGCTCAATCCGGCCAATGGTCAGCGCCTGTCGCGCATCCAGGCCGGCAACGCCGCGGATGCGGAACGGGCCGTGCAGGCCGCCGCCAAAGCATTCACCACCTGGGGCCACAGCACGCCGGGTCAGCGTCAGGAATTGCTGCTGGAGCTGGCGCGGCGCCTGAAGGCGCGCATGCAGGACTTCGCCCTGCTGGAGACGCTCAACAACGGCAAGCCGATTCGCGAGGCACTGCATTTCGACCTGCCGACCACCATCGCGCAATTCGAGCTGTTCGCCGGTGCGGCCTTCCACCTGCATGGCCAGTCGCTGGACTACCCGGACGCCATCGGCATCGTGCATCGCGAGCCCTACGGCGTGGTGGCGCAGATCATTCCCTGGAACGTGCCGCTGGTGATGATGGCGACCAAGATCGCGCCGGCGCTGGCGGCCGGCAACACCATCGTGCTCAAGCCGGCCGAGACGGTATGCCTGTCGGTGCTCGAGTTCTTCCGCGAAGTGGCCGACGTGCTGCCGCCGGGCGTGGTGAACGTGGTCACCGGCTATGGCGCCGACGTCGGCGAGGCGCTGGTGTCCCATCCGCTGGTGCGCAAGGTGGCCTTCACCGGCTCCATCGCCACCGCCCGCCGCATCATGGGCTACGCCGCCGCCAATGTGATTCCGCAGACCCTGGAACTGGGCGGCAAGTCCGCTCACATCGTGTGTGACGATGCCGACATCGACGCCGCCGTGGAAGCGGCAGCCCTGTCGACCATCTTCAACAAGGGCGAGGTGTGCATTGCCGGCACGCGCCTGATGCTGCACGAGCGCATTCGCGACGAGTTCCTGGAAAAACTGGCCCGCACGCTGGACACCGTCAAGCAGGGCGACCCCACCGATCCGGCCACGCAGATCGGCGCGCAGGCCTCCGTGATGCAGCGCGACAAGGTGCTGTCCTACATTGACATCGGCATGCAGGAAGGTGCCAGGGTCTACCGCGGCGGCAAGCGTGCCAGCGGCCCGGGGCTGGACGAGGGCAACTTCATCGAGCCGACCATCCTGGTCGACGTGGACAACAGCATGCGCATTGCCCAGGAGGAAATCTTCGGCCCGGTCACCTGCGCCATCACCTGGAAGGACGACGACGAGGTGTTGCGCATGGCCAACGACAGCACCTATGGGCTGGCCGGCGGTCTGTGGACGCGCAACCTGACCCGCGCGCATCGCATCTCGCGCGCCATGCAGACCGGCACCGTGTGGGTGAACCGCTACTTCAACCTCAAGCCCGGCATGCCGCTGGGCGGCTACAAGCAAAGCGGCTTCGGGCGCGAGTTCTGTTTCGACATCCTGAACCACTACACGCTGACCAAGAGCGTGGTGATCAACCTCGAGGAAGGGCCGCTGGGCCTGTTCCAGGGCTGACGGCAAATCGGGCCCGGTCGCGTTGCGGCCGGGCCCTTTTTTTGCCTCTCGTTATAGTCGCTGGTACTCAACGCGACGCCCGGCGCAGATCCGGCAATGCCGGACATTTCGCCTAAAGACTTCGCCACAAACGGGATGTCGCGTCTGGCACAAACCGTACAGTGGCAGGCATCAAGACGCCTGTTGAATCCAAGAATAATTAATACAACCGACTGAAAAATATAGTTTTTATATATCTTTCCCTGAGTTGGCCCGGATTTTGATGAATGCACCGCGAAGCTGGTTCGTCACCCGTTATGCACACCGATGCAATACGCCTCCGGAGGACAGATGGCCCCGCAAGCGCGCTGGGAAGTCAAAGGCTCGGTCGAACTCGGTCCGGACGGCCAGGGTCCGCTGGAGGATCGGCGCATCCGGCTGCTGGAGCGGATTGGCGCCACCGGCTCCATCAGTCAAGCGGCCAAGGCCATGGGCATGAGCTACCGCGCCGCCTGGAACGCGGTCGATGCGCTGCGCAACCTGGCCGGCGAAGCCCTGCTGGTGACGCAAAGCGGCGGCAGTGCCGGCGGCGGCACCCGATTGACCCCGGCCGGTGAGCGACTGGTGCGCACCCACCGGCTGGTTCACGAACACCAGCGCCGCTTCCTGATCGGGCTGCAAGCGCAGCTCGAACAGACAGACACCTATCAACTCATCAGGAGATTGGCCGTGAAAACCAGCGCCCGCAACCAGTTCTTCGGCACCGTGACCGGCATCCGCGTCGGTTCGATAAACGCCGAGGTGACGATCACCCTCAACGACCACGACCGTCTGGTCGCCATGATCACCATGGAGAGCCTGTCGGAACTCCAGCTCGCGCCCGGCGGCGAGGTTTGGGCGCTGGTGAAGGCGCCCTCGGTGCTGCTGACCACGCCGGATCCGCACATCAAGCTGTCGGCCCGCAACCGGCTGTGCGGCACGGTGTCGCGCATCACCCGCGGCAGCGTCAATGCCGACGTGGTGATCGACCTGCCGGGCGGCACCGCGGTCAGCGCCATCATCACCAACGACAGCCTGGACAGTCTGGGATTACAGGAAGGCAGTGCGGCCTGCGCGATGTTCAAGGCCGGCAGCGTGATCCTGGGCGTCAATGCCTGAACAGCTGCCTGCGGTGGTCCGCCACCTGATTTAAAGCACAAGTCACAGTGAGAATTCCATGCTTCGCAGAGCAATTACGGTCGCCATTTGTACCGGTTTGGCCCTGGACACCGCATACGCCGCCGACACGCCGCCGGTCGACCTGGCGGCCATGCAGCAGCGCCTGGACCAACTCGAAAGCCTGGTCGGGAAACTCCAGTCCGAACTGGACACGGAGCGCACGGCGCGCCAGCGCGTCGAGGCCAACACCTGGGTACGACCGGTCACCGACGGCAAGAGCCTGAAGATGCAGTCGCCCAGCGGCGATTTCAGCTTCCAGATGGGCGGGCGCATCGAGGCCGACTTCGCGCATTACAACCAGGATCGCCAGAAGCTTGGCGACGGCACCGATATGCGTCGTGCCCGCCTGTATGCCCAGGGCACGCTGTATCGCGACTGGGACTGGAAGTTCGAGTACGAATTCGCCGACAACTCGACCAGCAGCACCAACAGCAAGGGCATCACCGATGCCTACCTGCGGTACAAGGGCTTTGCGCCACTGCTGATCACGGCCGGCAATTTCAAGCAGCCGTTCGGACTGGAACAGATGATGAGCGCCCACAACCTCACCTTCACCGAGCGGGCGCTGTCGCAGACCTTCGTGCCCGGCCGCGGTATTGGTATCGGCGTGCAGGGCTCGGGGGCGCACTGGAGCCTGGCCGGCGCGGCGGCGGGCGAACGGCCGGAAGGCGATGTGGCAGCGGAAGGCGACGAAGGCTGGAACCTCAGCGCGCGCGGCACCTTCGCGCCCTTCGTGGACCCCGGTCGGGTGCTGCATTTCGGGGCTTCGGCCTGGCGCCACGAGCCACAGGACTCGGGCAATGCCCTGCGCTGGCGCAGCAAGCCGGAATCGAACGTTACCGGCGTGTTTCTGGTGGACACCGGCCAGCTGACCGGCGTGGACGATTTTCTGGCCAGCGCCGCAGAGGCAGCCGGCGTGTGGGGGCCGCTGTCGCTGCAGGCCGAGTACATGCGCGCCAACCTGACGCGTGCGAAGGCGCGCGATGCGAGTTTCGACGGCTGGTACGCGCAGGCGAGCTGGTTCCTGACGGGCGAGACCCGACCCTACAAGGTGGCCGACGGCATCTTCGACCGCGTAACGCCCAAAGCCAGCGTGGGTCTGGGCGGCTGGGGCGCCTGGGAGGTCGCCGCGCGCCTGAGCGACGTTGACCTGACCGATGCCGGCATCGTCGGCGGCCAGCAACGCGACCTGACATTGGCCCTGAACTGGTATCTGGCACCCAATCTGCGCCTGATGCTGGATTACGTGCGGGTACTGGAGTTGGACCGCCCGGGCAATCTCGCGGACGACGACGAACCAAGCAGCTTGACCGGCCGCCTGCACGTGGATTTCTGAAGCCCTTCACGCACTCTTACCGGGGGAATCCCATCATGAACCATCGGCATTTTCATCGTGTCGTACTGCTCTGCACTCTGCTGCTGAATATTGCTGCCGCCCGGGCCGACGAGGTGGTCGCCGCCGTCGCCGCCAACTTCGCCGCCGCCATGGCGCGCATCGAGCCGGCCTTCGAGCAGGCCAGCGGGCACCAGCTGACCGTGGTGCTGGGCTCCTCGGGCAAGCTGGTGACGCAGATTCAGCAGGGCGCGCCCTTCGACGTGCTGCTGTCGGCGGATGTCGAGCGCCCGGACGTGCTGGAAAAAAGCGGCCTGGGCGTGCCGGCCTCGCGCTTCACCTACGCCATTGGCCGGCTGGCGCTGTGGAGCCCGGACCCGCAGGCCATCGGCGACGATGGCGTGGCCTATTTGCGCGCCGGAACATTCCGCCATCTGGCGATCGGCAATCCGGCCGTCGCGCCCTACGGCGCCGCCGCCCAGCAAGTGCTCGAAAAGCTGGGTTTGTGGGCGGGGATGCAAGACAAGGTCGTGCGCGGCGAGGACATCGGACAGGTCTATTCGATGGTCGCCAGCGGCGCTGCCGAGGCCGGCTTCGTCGCCTTGTCCGCCGTCATTGCCGGTCCCAAACCGGGCAGCCACTGGACGGTGCCGCAGGAGATGTACCCGCCGCTGAAGCAGGACGCCATCCTGGTCACGCGCGCCCGCGCCAATCCAGCGGCGCAGGCCTTCCTCGCTTACCTGAAAACCCCGGCCAGCCGCGACGTGATTCAATCCCTGGGCTATGACCTGCCCGCCCCCTGAAGCATGACGGTCGATCTGGGCCCGGTCTGGCTCACCCTGCGTCTGGCCGGCATCACCGTGGCACTGCTGCTGCTGATCGGCACGCCGCTGGCCTGGTGGCTGGCGCATACCCGCACGCGCGTCAAACCGCTGATCGAGGCGCTGACCGCGCTGCCGCTGGTGCTGCCGCCGACGGTGATCGGTTTTTATCTGCTTGTGCTGTTCGCGCCGGCCGGCGTGCTGGGCGAGCCCTGGCTGCGCCTGACCGGGCAGACGCTGACCTTTTCCTTCAGCGGGCTGGTGCTGGCCTCGATGATCTACTCGCTGCCGTTCGTGGTGCAGCCGTTGCAGGGCGCCTTCGAGGCCGTCGGACGCGGTCCGCTGGAAGCCGCGGCCACGCTGGGTGCCGGGCGGCTGGATGCGTTCTTCACCGTCGCCAGTCCGCTCGCGCTGCGCGGCTATGTCACCGCCTGCGTGCTCGGCTTCGCGCACACGCTGGGCGAGTTCGGCGTGGTGCTGATGGTGGGCGGCAACATCCCCGGGCGCACGCGGGTGATCTCGATCGCCATCTATGAGCAGGTTGAGACCCTCAACTACGACCAGGCGCATGTCCTGGCCGGTGGACTGCTGGTGTTCTCGTTTGCGGTGCTGGTGCTGGTCTATGCCCTGAACCGCCGCTTTCCGGTGCATGCCGCGTGAGCGCGCTGGCCTTCGACCTGAGCGTCGACCACGGCGCCTTTGCGATGCGCGCCTGCGAAACGCTGCCGCTGGCCGGCATCACCGCCGTGATGGGTGCGTCGGGCAGCGGCAAGAGCACCCTGCTGCGGGCGCTGGCCGGGCTGGAGCCGGCGGCGCGCGGACGCGTGCAGCTCGGCGGCACGCTGTTGCAGGACGCCGCCGGCGTGCGCCTGCCGCCGCATCGGCGCGGCATCGGCTACGTGTTCCAGGATGCGCGGCTGTTCGCGCACCGCGGCGTGGCCGGCAATTTGCGCTACGCGCTCCACCGGGCGCGGCCGGGCGCCGATGCGCCGGGTTTCGATGAGGTCGTGGCAGCACTCGATCTTGCCCCGCTGCTAGGCCGTCGCGTGGGCGGCCTGTCCGGTGGCGAGCGCCAGCGCGTCGCCATCGCCCGGGCGCTGCTGGCCAACCCGCGCCTGCTGCTGCTGGACGAGCCGCTGGCGGCGCTCGATCTGAAGCGCAAGGCGGAGCTGCTGCCCTACATCCGCCACTTGCCGGGGCGTTTCGGCATTCCGCTGATCTACGTCTCCCACGCAGTCGAGGAAGTCGCCCAGCTGGCCGACGAGGTGCTGATCCTGACCGCCGGCCGGGTGGTGGCCCGCGGCGAGGTGCATGCGGTGCTGGAACAGCCGCAGGCCGAGGCCGTGTCCGGCCATTTCGAGGCCGGCGTGCTGCTGCACGCGCATGTGCTCGGGCAGGCGCCGGACTACGCCCTGACCGAGGTGGAGGTGAGCGGCCAGCGGTTGTGGTTGCCGCACATCGACGACGCGCCCGGCGCGCCGGTGCGCCTGCGGGTGCGCGCCCGCGACGTGGCGATCGCCCTGCAGCGGGTCGAAGGCGTGAGCATCCGCAACCAGTTGCAGGCCACCGTGCTGCGCATCGACGCCGAGCCGGCCAGCGCCTATGCCGAACTGCTGCTGGCCCTGGATGGAGCCGATGACAGCGGCCCACACCTGCGCGCCCGCATCACCCGTGAGGCGGTGGCAACGCTGGGTCTGATGGTGGGCCAGCCGGTGTGGGCGCTGATCAAGGGCGTTTCCTTCGACCGGCGGGTGCTGGTTGGCGGCCAGTCGGGCTGAGAGGCTGGTCAGTCGTCCGCTGGCCGGTGCTGCGCGGGCACCACGCCCAGCTTGCGCATGCGCGCCCGCAGCGTGTGCGGGTTGATGGCCAGCAGCCGGGCGGCGCCGCGGCGGCCCTCGACCCGCCCCTGCGTGCGCGCGAGTGCGGCGCGAATGTGCGCCGCCATGGCTTGGTCGAGGGTCGGGAACTCGCCGCCGGTCGAGCCAGCCGGCGCCGCCAACGGCAAGGCCGGCGCAGCCATGCCAAGCGCTGCGGCGCAATCGAGCCGATCGCCGCTGCCCAGCAGGGCGGCGCGCTCGATCACCGTGGCCAGTTCGCGCACGTTGCCCGGCCACGGGTAATCCGCCAGCTGTGCCAGCTCGCGCGCGTCCGGCAGACGCGGCGGCAGGCCCAGTTTCAGGCACGCCCGCCGCGCGAAGTGATGCGCCAGTTCCGGGATGTCGTCGCGCCGTTCGCGCAGCGGCGGAATGCGGATCGGGAACACCGCCAGGCGATACCACAGGTCTTCACGAAAGGCGCCCTGCGCCACCATGGCCGGCAGGTCGCGGTGGGTGGCGGCGACGATGCGCACGTCCACTTGCAGCGTCTGCTCGCCACCGACGCGTTGCAAGCCGCCGTCCTGCAGCACGCGCAGCAGGCGCACCTGGGCCGACAGCGGCAGTTCGCCGACCTCGTCCAGAAACAGCGTGCCGCCGTCGGCGCGCTCGAACCAGCCGCGGCGCTGGCCGATGGCGCCGGTGAAGCTGCCCTTCTCGTGGCCGAACAGCTCCGAGTCGACCAGTTCCGGCGCCAGCGCCCCGCAGTTGACGCGCACGAACGCCCCGCCGGCGCGGCGCGAGCGTTCGTGGATGGCGCGTGCGACCACTTCCTTGCCGGAGCCGGTCTCGCCCAGCAGCAGCACCGAACTGTCCGAGCGCGCCACCTGGGCCACGCGCTGCATCACGGTATGCAGACCCCGGTCGGCGCCGACGATGGTGTCGGTCTCGCTGTCGCGCCCCAGGTGCCCACGTAGCGACTGCAACTCCGCCTGTGCCGCCGCGCGTTCGCGCTCTACCGCACGCCGCCGGGCATCGCGCGCCAGCAGGGTCGCCAGCGGTTCCAGCAGCGCCGCAAAGTCGGACCGGTGCTGTGCCGAGTACGGTTGCGGCGCCTCGATCACCGCCAGCCCGAGCAGCGGCCCGTTGCCCTCGCGCAGCACGCCGACCAGCCGCCCGCTGCCCAGGCCTTGCAGGGCGAGTGGCCGCAGCGCCGGCAGGCAGGCGTTGTCATCGTCTACAGCGAGCACCGCGCCGTCGGTTGCTTCGCGAGCCAGGGTCTGCCAGTCATTGGCCGTGCATTGCCAGGCCTTGGGCGCCGAGGCTGGCCGACCCGTTGCTGCCGCGGTCTCGAAACGCCGCGCCCGAGGTTCGCAGCGCAGCAGCTCCAGACGTTCGACAGGCATGGCACGGCCAATCAGCGCCGCCACTGACCCGACTGCGTCTTCGAGCTCCCCGTCATGACCCACGGCCCGCCATAGCGGGAGCAGTACCGATTTGCGAGCTTGCATGGCTATTCGATGATCTTTACTGGATAGCCGTCTCATTCGACTAGCTATCCGGCAAATATGCAATATCTTTCTTGACTGATCGGACGCCAGACAGGCATTAAAAGCCAGTACGCAGGCCACTTTCGTGGCGATTGGACGAGATTGGCACGACGCTTGATATGTAGGCCGGGTGGCAGCACTGCCACGAACCACCGGTGATCACGCATGACCTCGCCCAGCCCCACCGAAAGCCTGTCACAGGAAGTCCTGCGGCGTCTGAGTGATGCGCTGCGCGGGCTGCGCTATGGCGCGGTGGAAATCACCGTCCACGACGGCCGCGTGGTGCAGATCGAACGCACCGAGAAACTGCGCCTGTCCTCCTCCGGCGAGCAGTGTTGACCGTGGCGCGCCATCCCCAACGGGTCTGACCCGTGCCGGCCAGCGTACGCACGCAGCCAGTTTTCTCAACTAAAGCAATCACGCACGACCGACCGGGCCACCGGAGGCTTCAAGTGAAAAAAATCGGGAGCACTTTTCCATGAAAGCCTTTACGCACGCCCTGCCATTGCTGGGCGGCCTGGCCGTCCTGTGGGCGGCGCCGGTCGCCACACAGGCCGCCGCCGACGTGAATACCAGTCTTGAACAGCGTGTCGAGCAGCTCGACCAGGAGCTGCGTGTGCTGCGCCGGCAGCTGGAAATCGACCGCGAGGAGCGGGACAAGCAGGCTCTGGCCGACCAGCAGAAGGGCGTGAAGGTCACGCACAACGGGCGCAGCGTGAAGCTGGCATCCAACGACGGCAGCTTCGAGTTCAAGCCCGGCGGGCGGGTGCAGGTGGATTACGCGCATTACGACGCCGACAAGCAGCAGCTGGGCGACGGCACCGCCATCCGCCGCGCGCGTCTGAGCGCCGAGGGCAAGGTGTTTCGCGTCTGGGATTACAAGGTCGAGTACGAGTTCTCGTCCAGCAACGCCAGCGATTCGGCCGCCCGCGGCATCCGCGATGCGTACCTGCGCTACACCGGCTTTGCTCCGCTGACGATCACGGTCGGCAACTTCAAGGAGCCGTTCAGCTTCGAGCAGGTCAGCAGCGACAGCGCGCTGACCTTCCTGGAACGCTCGCTGATCGACGTGTTCGCGCCGTCCCGACACATCGGCGCCGCCGTGCAGACCTCCGGCGCCAACTGGAGCCTAGCCGGCGGGGTGTTCGGCGAGCGGCCGGAGGATGACGCTGCCGCCGAGGGCGACGAGGGCTACGACGTCACCGCGCGCGGTACGTGGGCGCCGTTCTGGGACACCGGGCGGGTGCTGCACCTGGGCGCGGCGGTGCGCCGTCTCGATCCTGACGACTCCACCAACGAGCTGCGCTGGCGCGCCCGGCCGGAAAGCAACATCACCGACGTGCGCCTGGTCGATACCGGCGTGCTGACCGGTACCGATCACGTCGACAGCTACGGCCTGGAGGCCGCCGGCGAATGGGGCCCGTGGTCGGTGCAAAGCGAATACATCGGCACCAAGGTCAATCGCAAATCGACCAGTGACGTGGATCTGAACGGCTGGTACGTGCTGACCAGCTGGTTCATCACCGGCGAGAGCCGTCCCTACAAGGCGAGCGAGGGTGTGTTCGACCGCGTCACGCCGCTGGGCATCGTCGGCCAGGGCGGCATCGGCGCCTGGGAGCTGGCGCTGCGTCTGTCGAACCTGGACCTGAACGACGGCCCGCTGGTCGGCGGCGAGCAGCGCAACCTCACCGTGGGCCTGAATTGGCACCTGACGCCCAACGTCAAGCTGCAGGCCAATTACATCAAGGTGCTCGACCTCGACCGGCCGGGCAATGCCGCCGACGGCGACGAACCGAGCGCCTACACCGTGCGCGCCCAGGTCGATTTCTGACCCGTGCCGCCTCACTCAGGAGTTCAGTCATGACCTTTGAAACCTATTTCTGGGAACTGGAGCAAAACCGGCCCGATTTCGAGCCCGAACTGCCGCTGCAGCGCAAGCCGGCGGGCGGCCACGCCATGTTGGTCGCCATCGTGCTTGGCCTGCTGGTGCTGCTGGGTGGCATCGGCGCGGCGCTGGCCGCCGACCGAACGCTGCTGAACGTGTCCTACGACCCGACCCGCGAGCTGTACGTCGACTTCAACGCCGCCTTTGCCAAACACTGGAAAGACCAGACCGGCGAGACGGTCACCATCAACCAGTCGCACGGCGGCTCCGGCAAGCAGGCGCGGGCGGTGATCGACGGCCTGGCCGCGGACGTGGTGACCTTTGCCCTGGCCTATGACGTGGATGCGCTGCGGGTCAACGGCGGGCTGATTCCCGCCGGCTGGATCAGCCGCCTGCCCAACAACAGCGCCCCGTACACGTCGACCATCGTGCTGCTGGTGCGCAAGGGCAATCCGAAGGGCATCCACGACTGGGACGACGTGGTCAAGCCCGGCGTGTCGGTGATCACGCCCAATCCCAAGACCTCCGGCGGCGCGCGCTGGAACTATCTGGCGGCGTGGGAGTTCGCCAAGCGCAAGTACGGCGGCGACGACAAGGCGCGCGAGTTCGTGACCAAGCTGTATCGCAACGTGCCGGTGCTCGATTCGGGCGCCCGCGGCTCGACCACGACCTTCGTGCAGCGCGGCATCGGTGATGTGTTCCTGTCCTGGGAGAACGAGGCCTACCTGGCGCAGCAGGAACTCGGGCCGGACCAGTTCGAGATCGTTTACCCGTCGCTGTCGGTGCTGGCCGAAGCGTCTGTGACGGTGGTGGACCGGGTGGTGGACCGGCGCAAGACGCGCGATCTGGCCGAGGCGTACCTGCAGTACCTCTATACCCCCGAGGGGCAGGACATCGCCGGCCGGCACTTCTACCGGCCGCGTGACCCGGCGGCGCTGGCCAAGTACGCCGACACGTTCAAGCCGATCGAGCTGTTCACCGTGGACGAGGCCTTCGGCGGCTGGGACAAGGCGCAGGCGACGCATTTCGCCGACGGCGGCATCTTCGACCAGATCTACGCCGCCGGGCGCTGATCCACTCCGGCACGGAACCTGGCGGGGCCCGGCCCCGGCGCGTGGGAGTTCCTCCACTCCACCCCGCGCCGGGAGCCGGGCCCCCACCGGGCCGACCGAACCAGGAACAACTCGAATGCTTTCCCAGATCCGTTCGCGCAGCGTGCTACCCGGCTTCGGGCTCACGCTCGGTTTCACCGTTCTTTACCTCAGCCTGATCGTGCTGATTCCGCTCTCGGCCACCTTTCTGAAGGCCGCGCAGCTTGGCTGGGAGGGCATCTGGCAGGCGATCAGCAGCCCGCGCGTGTTGGCCTCGTATCGCCTGACCTTCGGTGCGTCCCTGTTCGCGGCCACCGTCAATCTGGTGTTCGGCCTGCTGGTGGCCTGGGTGCTGGTGCGCTACCGCTTTCCCGGCCGGCGGCTGGTGGATGCGCTGGTGGACCTGCCGTTTGCCTTGCCCACGGCGGTAGCCGGCATCGCCCTGACGGCGCTGTACGCGCCCAACGGTTGGCTGGGCGCGCTGCTGGTGCCGCTGGGCGTGAAGGTGGCCTTCACGCCGCTGGGCATCGTGGTGGCGCTGATTTTCATTGGCCTGCCGTTCGTGGTGCGCACGGTACAGCCGGTGCTCGAGGATGCCGAGGCGGAGCTTGAAGAAGCCGCGGCGAGTCTGGGCGCCGGCCGCCTGACGACCTTCCGGCGCGTGATCCTGCCGACCATCTGGCCGGCGCTGCTGACCGGCTTCACGCTGGCCTTCGCGCGGGCGCTGGGCGAATACGGCTCGGTGATCTTCATCGCCGGCAACCTGCCGTTCGTGTCCGAGATCACGCCGCTGCTGATCATCACCAAGCTGGAGCAGTACGACTACGCCGGCGCCACGGCCATTGCCGCCTCGATGCTGACGCTGTCGTTCCTGCTGCTGCTGCCGATCAACCTGCTGCAGGCCTGGAGCCGGCGGCGCACCGGCGGAGTCTGACGCATGGCCCGGCACAACCCCGCCCTGCTGGAGCCGCTGTGGCTGCGCGTGGGCCTGACGCTGCTCGCGTTCGCCTTCCTGGTGTTGTTCCTGCTGCTGCCGCTGGCGGCGGTGCTCACCGAGGCGTTGCGCCAGGGACCGGCGGCCTACTTCGCCGCGCTCAGCGAACCTGACGCCCGCGCCGCCATGCGCCTGACGCTGATCGCGGCCGTCATTGCCGTGCCGCTGAACCTGGTGTTCGGCCTGGCGGCGTCGTGGGCCATCGCCAAGTTCGAGTTCATCGGCAAAAGCCTGCTGATTACCTTGATCGACCTGCCGTTCGCCGTCTCGCCGGTGATCGCCGGCCTGATCTACGTGCTGCTGTTCGGTGCCCACGGCTGGTTCGGGCCGTGGCTGATCGAGCACGACGTGCAGATCATCTTCGCCGTGCCGGGCATCGTGCTGGCGACGATCTTCGTCACCTTCCCGTTCGTCGCCCGCGAGCTGATCCCACTCATGCAGGCGCAGGGCGCGGACCAGGAAGAGGCGGCGCTGACGCTGGGCGCCGGCGGCTGGCGGGTGTTCTGCAAGGTGACACTGCCGAACGTGAAGTGGGGCCTGCTGTACGGCGTGATCCTGTGCAACGCCCGGGCGATGGGCGAGTTCGGTGCGGTCTCGGTGGTGTCCGGTCACATCCGCGGCCAGACCAACACGCTGCCGCTGCACGTCGAGATCCTCTACAACGAATACAACTTCGTGGCCGCCTTTGCCTGCGCCTCGCTGCTGGCACTGCTGGCACTGGTCACGCTGGGCATCAAGACGGTGGTGGAGTGGCGCACCGCGCAAGCCCAGGACGCGCCGATTCCAGACAGCGCCCCCCTCCCGCACGGACAAACCGCATGAGCATCGTCATCGATCAGGTCAGCAAGCGCTTTGGCACCTTCCAGGCGCTGGGCGACGTCAGCCTGCACATCCCCACCGGCGAGCTGGTGGCGCTGCTCGGCCCATCCGGCTGCGGCAAGACCACGCTGCTGCGCATCATCGCCGGCCTCGAACAGGCCGATGCCGGGCGCATCGAGTTCCACGGCGAGGACGCCACCGGCCGCCACGTGCGCGAGCGCGGAGTCGGCTTCGTGTTCCAGCACTACGCGCTGTTCCGACACATGACGGTGTTCGAGAACGTCGCCTTTGGCCTCAAGGCCCGGCCGCGCAAGCAGCGTCCGCCGGCGGCCGAGATCGCGCAGCGCGTGCAGCGGCTGCTGGAACTTGTGCAGCTCGGTTACGCCGCCGCGCGCTATCCGCACCAGCTGTCGGGCGGCCAGCGCCAGCGAGTGGCGCTGGCCCGCGCGCTGGCCATCGAGCCGCGGGTGCTGCTGCTGGACGAACCGTTTGGCGCGCTCGACGCCAATGTGCGCAAGGAACTGCGCCGCTGGCTGCGCCGCCTGCACGAGGAACTGCACGTGACCAGCGTGTTCGTGACCCACGATCAGGAAGAAGCCATGGAAGTGGCCAGCCGCATCGTGGTCATGAACCGCGGCCGCATCGAGCAGGTCGGCACGCCGGACGAGGTCTACGAACAGCCGGCCACGCCGTTCGTGTCGAGCTTCCTGGGCAGCGTCAACCTGTTCCACGGCCGCCTGCACGACGGCTGGGCGCACATCGGCAACTGGCGCGCGCCGGCGCCCGAACACGCCACCGCCAGCGGCGCCGCTTCGGCCTACCTGCGCCCGCACGAGATCGAGCTGTCTACCGACGAGGCCGGCGCGCTGGATGCCGCGGTGGTCTGCGGCGTGCGGGCCATGGGCGCGCTGGTGCGCATCGAGCTCGAGCGCGGCGCCGACGCCGGCCTGGTGGAGGTCGATCTGCCGCGCGAACGCTACGCGCAAAACCCCTACGCGATCGGCGAGCGGCTGTTCCTGCGCGCCCGCCGCGTGCGCCTGTTTGCGCAAGACCCGGCAAATGGCGCCGCGGCCGGCACGGCAGTCGCCGCCGTTTGCAGCCCGCCCGCGTCCTGACGGCAGCGCGCCGCCCGCCAGACCGCCAGACTCAAAACCCGAGGCCGAGCTGACCGCCGGCGGGCGGACGAAAATGCTGCGTGGCCAGCTGCGGCGCCTGGCCCAGGCCGAGCCGCCGGCAGGCCAGATCGAAGCGCTGGGCGATCAGCTGCGCCTGCGGGCCGTGCCCGCGCTGGCGTTCGCCGAACGCGCTGCTGGCCAGTTCGCCGCGCCAGCTGGCACGGATGGCGTTCATCACGTGCGCGGCGCGTAGCGGGTGGTGGTGCGTGAGCCAGTCCTGGAACAAACCCGCCACCTCGCCCGGCAGCCGCACCAGGGCGAAGCCGGCAAAGCGCGCCCCGGCGCCGTGGGCGGCCTCCAGGATGCGTTCGAGTTCGTGGTCGGTCAGCGCCGGCACGATGGGCGACACCAGCACACCCACCGGCACGCCGGCCTGCGCCAGCCGGGCGATGGCGTCCAGCCGCGCCTGCGGCGCCGCGGCGCGTGGCTCCAGCGTGCGGGCCATGTCGGCGTCCAGCGTAGTGACGGACAGGAACACGGTCGCCAGTTCCTGCCGTGCCAGCTCGGCAAGCAGGTCGATGTCCCGGCACACGCGCGCCGACTTGGTGACGATCGCCACCGGATGACGGCAGTCCAGCAGCAGTTCCAGCACGCTGCGGGTGATGCGCCAGTTGCGCTCGGCCGGCTGGTAGGGATCGGTGTTGGTGCCCATGGCCAGCACCTGGCAACGGTAGCCGGGCTTGCGCAGGGCGTCGGCCAGCAGCTGCGCGGCGCGCGGCTTGGCCAGGATGCGGGTCTCGAAATCGAGACCCGGCGACAGATCCAGATAGGCGTGGCTGGGCCGCGCGAAGCAATAGATGCAGCCGTGCTCGCAGCCGCGGTAGGGATTCAGCGACTGGTTGAACGGCAAATCCGGCGAGTCGTTGCGGGTCAGGACCGAGCGCGTGGCGTCCACGCTGACCACCGTGCGCGGGCCGGCTACCGGTTCGTCGGCGGGATCGGCCAGCCGCGCCTGGCGGGCGTAGCGCGGGGTGGGGTTCTGGCCGGTGCCGCGGCCCTTGGGTGGAGGCGAGGCGGGTTCGTTCACGCCGCCGGCTCCGCCACGGCCTGCTTGATCGCCTGCGTGCGGGCGGCGCGCAGCGCCTCGCGCATGGCCTCGCCGGTCAGGCCGCGCTGCACCAGGACCGCCACGTCCACGCCGCGGGCGGCCTCGAAGGCCCGTTGCAGCCGCTGTGCCTGCGGGTAGGGCCGATTCTCGAAGCCCGTGCGGCCGCGGTGATCCGCCTCGCAGGCCAGCAGGAACTGCGCGAAACGCTGCGGCCGGCGCAGGGCGTCGGTGCGTTCCAGCACTTCCAGCAGCGTGCCGGGGCGCAGCTCCAGCGCGCGGTGGGCGTTGCCGTGGTCGCGGGCGACGGCGATCGCCAGTTCCCGGTACGCCACCGGCACTTTCAGGCGCTCGCACAGCGTCTTGAGCAACCCGACACTGCGCGCCTCGTGCCCGTGATGGCTGGGCCACTCGGCCGGCGGCGTGCTGCCCTTGCCCAGATCGTGCATCAGGGCGGCGAAGCGCACCTGCGGGTCGGGGCTCAGGCGCGCGGCCTGTTCCAGCACCATCAGCACATGCACGCCGGTGTCGATTTCCGGGTGCGGCTCGGCCGGCTGCGGCACGCCAAACAGGCGGTCCAGTTCCGGCAGCACCCTTGCCAGCGCGCCACAGTCGCGCAGCACGCCGATGAAGCGCTGCGGATCGGGCTCGCGCAGCGCCCGCTCGAATTCCTGCCAGACCCGCTCCGGCACTAGGGCGTCGACCTCGCCGGCCGTCACCATCTGCCGCATCAGGTCCGCCGTTTCGTCCGCGACCGTGAAACCCAACCGATGAAAGCGCGCCGCAAAGCGCGCCACGCGCAGGATGCGCACCGGGTCTTCGGCGAATGCCGGCGACACATGCCGCAGGCGGCGGGCCGCCAGATCGGCCTGGCCGCCGAACGGATCGATGATGTGGCCGTCCGCATCCTGGGCCATGGCGTTGATGGTCAGGTCGCGCCGCTGCAGGTCCTGTTCCAGCGTCACGTCCGGCGAGAAACTGACCGCGAAGCCGTGATAGCCGCGCCCGGTCTTGCGCTCGGTGCGCGCCAGGGCGTATTCCTCGCCGGTCTGCGGGTGCAGGAACACCGGAAAGTCGGCCCCCACCTGCTTGAAACCGGCATCGATCAGGTCGTCCGGTGTGGCGCCGACCACCACGTAATCGCGGTCGGTCACCGGCAGGCCGAGCAGGCGGTCGCGCACCGCGCCGCCGACCAGGCAGGTTTGAAAGGCCGGTTTCATCGCCCCGGCCCGCGCCAGACGCCCGTGCGGATGCGCCGCGCGCCGCGCAGCGGGCCGTTGTGCCAGTACACCCAGGCGCTCAGGCGGCGACCGGCCAGGCGCACAGCCACCGGCTCGCGCCGGTACTCGCCGCCGCGCGGCGCCTGTGGATCGCAATCCTCGTAACGGTCGAGCGCGGCCAGCACGTCCGGCCGGGTCAGGCGGTACAGCTCGCCGTGGACGCGCTCGCCCGGTCGCCGACTCGGCCGAGCCGCCGGATAGCACCCGCAATCGTGCAGGCGCCCGATGACCGAGGCCCGCCCCAGGCACACGGCCGCCGGGCGCAGGCGCGGGTGGGCGCGCTGGCCCCGGCGCAGGCTGCCGTATACGAACACCAGCGGCTTTTGCATGATCGGGCGCGAAACCTGGCGGTGGATCGTGGCTATTATCAGCGCACCTCGCGCGCCGGGCGGATTCGCCGCCGCGATGCCGGGCCGCCCCGATGGAATGCCGAATGCGGCGGTAGGGGCGACGCGTGCGTCGCCCCTACGGGTATGCCGGACGCGCGGCCCCATTGGGATGCCGTATGCGTCGCCCCAACGGGATTGCCGGACGCGTTGTGCCGACGGGATGCCGTATGCGACGGTAGGGGCGACGCATGCGTCGCCCCTACCGGGCCGCGCCGACCGGGCGGCCGCAGGGTAGGTCATGAAAGAGGCGCGGCCCATGAAACCAGCCCAGGCGCAATACACCCGCCGCAGCATCCGGCTGAAAGGGCATGATTATTCCCAGCCCGGGGCGTACTTTGTCACCGTCTGCACGCCGGATCGGGCGTGCCTGTTCGGCGAGCTGGCGGACGGCGAGATGCGGTTGAACCCGGCCGGGCAATTGGTCGAACTTGGTTGGTGCGCCATCCCCGATCATTTCCCCCTGGCGCGACTGGATTCCTTCGTGGTGATGCCGAATCACGTCCACGGAATCATCGTGTTATCGAACGTGGGGGCGACGGTTGGGGCGACGCATGCGTCGCCCCTACGGGACCCCGCGCCGACCGGGCGGCCGCGGGGTCCGCAACGCCATTCCATCGGCGCCATCGTGGGTTCGTTCAAATCCGCCGTCACAAAAAACATCAACGCCAGCCGGGGAACACCCGGCGCGCCGGTCTGGCAACGCAACTACTACGAACACGTGGTCCGCGACGAAGGCTCGCTGAACCGCATCCGCCAATACATCCTGGACAACCCAGCCCAATGGGCCATGGACCGCGACAATCCTTTGGTGGTCGCCGCCGAGGAGGCCGACGCGTGGCGCCGCTGACCTGAACAAACCGGACATCTCGATACCGCGCCATCGATACGGCGCAGGTGCAGGTCCGGCCTGTGCTCAGGCGGGTGGTTCAGCCCAGGCCCCGGAACAGCCGCCGCTTGGCCAGTTCGGTGGCGATCAGGTACAGCGCCGTGATGCCCAGCACCGCCGCCAGCACGTTCACCGGTAGCGGCGTGAAGTCGAACAGCGTGTGGCTGAGCGGCAGATAGGGCAGCGCCAGCGTCAGTCCGGTCAGCAGCAGCGTCAAGCGCCACAACAGGCGGCCGGGACGGCTGCGATAGGCGGGCCGGGCGGTGCGCACCACCAGCAGCACCCACAGCTCGGTCAACAGCGATTCCACGAACCAGCCGGTGCGAAAGTGCGCTGGCGCGCCGTCGGTCAGCCACAGCAACAGTGCAAACGTCAGGCCGTCGAAGACCGAGCTGATCAAGCCGAAAGTGAGCATGAAGCGACGGATGGCGGCCACGTCCCAGCGGTGCGGCTTGGCCACCGCCTCCGCATCGACGCGGTCGGTGGCGATGCCCATCGCCGGCAGGTCGGACAGGAAGTTGTTGAGCAGGATCTGCTTGGGCAGCAGCGGCAGGAAGGGCAGAAACAGGCTCGCCAGGGCCATGCTGACCATGTTGCCGAAGTTGGCGCTGGTGGTGGTGTAGATGTACTTGAGGGTGTTGGCGAAGGTGCTGCGGCCGAACTCGATGCCGCTGCGCAGCACGTCAAGATCGTGGCGCAGCAGCACGAAATCGGCCGCCTCCTTGGCCACGTCCACCGCCGTCTCGACCGAGATGCCGGCGTCGGCGGCGTGCAGGGCCGGGGCGTCGTTGATGCCGTCGCCCAGGTAGCCGACCACATGGCCGCTGCGCTTCAGGGCCAGGATGATGCGTTCCTTCTGGTTCGGGTCCACCTCCGCGAACAGGTCGGTGCCGGTGGCCCGCTGCCACAGCGCCTCGTCGCGCATTTCGTCGAGCTGCGCACCGGTGATGACGACCGGCATGGCCATGCCCACCTGCTGCGCCACGTGCGTGGCCACCAGTCGGTTGTCGCCGGTGATGATCTTGACCGTCACGCCCAGGCGGCGCAGGTCGGCCAGCGTGCGCTCGATGTCCGGCTTGGGCGGGTCGAAGAACAGCAAAAAGCCTTCGAAGCAGAGCTCGGTTTCGTCGGCCGCGTGGTAGCTGGCCTGCACCGGCAGCGTCCGGCTGGCCACGCCAAGCACGCGGTATCCCTGCGCACTCCAGGCGGCGAAACGCTGCTGCAACTGCGCGCTTTGGCCCTCGTCCAGGGCGAGCACGGCATCGCCTACCCGCAGCCGGTCGCATACCGCAAGCACATTGGCGAAGGCGCCCTTGGTCAGCAGTTGCGGGATGCCATCCGGACCTGCGGCGGCGATGCTCAGGCGCTTGCGCAAAAAGTCGTACGGCACCTCGTCCAGCTTGCGCCAGCCGGCAACATCCAGCCCCGTCGGCGCGCCGCTGCCGACGATGGCCTCGTCGAGCGGGTTGCCGATGCCGGTCTCGAAGTGGGCGTTCAGGTAGGCGATCTGGGCCACCCGTGCCGAGGCTTCGCCGTCGCTGCCCGGCACGCCATCGAGGCGGATCACGCCGGCGGTCAGGGTGCCGGTCTTGTCGGTGCACAGCACATCCATGCTGCCGAGGTTCTCGATCGCCGCCAGGCGGCGCACGATCACGCCGTTTTTGGCCATCGCCCGCGCGCCGTGCGACAGCGTGATGGTCATGATCGCCGGCAGCAGCTCGGGCGACAGGCCGACCGCCAGCGCCACCGAGAACAGCAGCGCTTCGATCACCGGGCGGTGGAAGTAGACGTTGATGGCAAACACCAGCAGCGTCAGCCCCACCATCACCTGCGTCAGCAGAACGCCGAAGCCGTGGATGCCAAGCTCGAACTCGGTCGGCGGCGAACGGCGTCGCAGCCGGTGGGCGATGCCACCAAAGGCGGTGGTTGCGCCGGTGTCGACCAGCAGCGCGTGGGCCGTGCCGCTGCGCACCGAGGTGCCCATGAATACGCAGTTGTGGCGCTGCGCCAGGCCAGCCTTGGCCGGCGCCGTGCCGGGGCTTTTTTCGACCGGGAAGGTTTCGCCGGTCAGCACGGATTCGGAGACGAAAAAGTCCTTGGCCTCCAGCAGCACGCCGTCGGCCGGCACCAGGCTGCCCGCCGACAGCAGCACCACGTCGCCCGGCACCACCGCCTCACTGGGCAGGCTGACCGGCGTGCCATCGCGCAGCACCGTCACCTTGCTGGCAACCCGCTGACGCAGGGCCGCCACCGCCACCGAAGCGCGGTACTCCTGAACAAAGCCCAGCCCGCCACTGCCAAGCACGATAGTCAGCACGATGGCCGCGTCCAGCCATTCGTGCAGAAACGCCGACAGCGCGCCCGCGAACAGCAGGATCAGCACCAGCGGATCGGTGAACTGCTTCAGCAGCAGGGCGGCCGGCGCCATTCGTTCGCCGTCGGGCAGCCGGTTGGGACCGTGCTCGGCCAGCCGCCGCGCGGCCTGGGCGCCGGTCAGGCCTTCTGGCCGGCTGTCCAGTGCGTCGAACAGCGGCTGTCGCGGCAAGGACCAATAGGCTTCGAGCTTCGCGTCCGCCATGACAGGGCTCGCCGGTAAAAAGTCGTCCAGTGCTGGCGCAGTATAGGGACGCCGCCATGTCGGCCGGCTTCCCGCTGGTTTTATTGGTGGCTGCATCGCCCGCGCTTCCGGTCTCCCGATCATCCGCAGACAGCGACCTTCGCCTGTGCAGCGGTGATATGGCAGCGCTGCAGGCAGGGGTCGTGCTGTGCGATGCCGCCACGCTGTGCCCGATGCCGTGGGCGTTTGGCCAGACGGCGGTGCCGACGCCGGTGCTGGCGGCGTTTTCCGGGCGCCAGCATGGTGATGGAGATGGGGCCTATCCCGCTTGGCCTTGGCAGCTTCGAGGCGGCGTGTGTCAGCGTGCTGAGCCCGTCTGTCACGCCGCTGTAACCGCTTCTTAAAGCTCCTGACTCGGTAGCCGCCTAGGGTGACTCCAGCGCCAGTTCATTCCGGCGCCGGTTCCATTCACCTGATCAGGAGGCTTCATGAAGCTGTCGAAACTCTCCCTGGCGCTGCTCGCGGCCGGGCTTGGCGGCGTGGCCGTCGCCGACGACGCGGATACCCGTGACTTCGGTCTTTTCGTGCAGAACACCCTGCGCGCCACGGCGCGCGCCACCCTGGGCCTGCCCCAGCCGCTGACCGAGTCGGCTCCGGCGACCGAAGGCGCCTACCGTACGGCTGAACAAACGGCCCGGGACCAGGTGCTGATCCCGGACGACCTGACGGCTGCCTACCTGACGCGCCAGGCGGCGGATTCCACCGACATGCTGGCGTTCTATCCGGCGGCGGCGCCCACGCACCTGATCAGCTGCGTCGAGGGCGGCCGGGAAGTGCTGTCCGGCACCACCCTCAATCCGTCGGTGCAGCGCATCAACCTGGCCACCGGCGCGGTGGAAACCATCCTGCGCGGCATGAGCGGTTGCGACGGTATCCGCACCACGCCCTGGGGCACCGTTTTGGCCACCGAGGAAGAGGACGACGGCGGCGCGTATGAAATCCTGAACCCGCTCGCCACCACCAATTACGCCGTCCAGGACCGCGCCAGCGGCCAGATCGTGGATGCAGCCGGCGTTACCGACACGGATGAGATCGCCAAGCGCCCGGCGCTGCCGACCATGGCCTGGGAAGGGCTGGAAGTCCTGCCCAGCGGCGTGGTCATCGGTGGCGACGAGCTGCGGCCGGGAACCGCGGACGACGACGCCGACGGCGGCGCCATGTTCAAGTTCGTGCCGACAGTGCCGCACGCTGGTGGCGCCATTGCCAGCCTGGCGACCTCGCCGCTGGTGGCGGGCAGCGTCTACGCCATGCAGGTGTCGTGCCGCGACGACAGGCAGCAGTTCGGCCAGGGCTGCGAAATCGGCAACGCCGGCTGGATTCCGGTGGGTGCTGCCACCGCCCGCAGCGATGCTGACGTTGGCGGTGCGACCGGCTACTACCGGCCCGAAGACCTGCACCTGGACCCGGTGTTCCACGACGAAGCCAACCCGGATGCGGTGCGCTTCTGCTGGACCAACACCGGCAACGAGGGCGCAGGCAACTATGCCGAGGTGATGTGCGGTGTCGACAGCGCGCCGCTGACCGCCAGCGCCAGCCAGCGCACGGTGGTGGTGAACCGCTTCGTCGAGGGCGACACCGACTTCAACTCCTTCGACAACCTGGCCTTCCAGCCCCGCACCGGCGCCCTGTACGTGATCGAGGACCACGACAACGGCGATGTGTTCGCGTGCCTGCGCGACGGTGCCGATCGCGACATCAAGACCGACGGCTGCGTGAAGATGCTGTCCGTGAAGGACAGCTCGGCCGAGCCGACCGGCTTCATCTTCGACGCCACCGGCACCCGCGCCTACGTGTCCATCCAGCACTCGAACGACGACAACATGCCGCTGGTCGACGGCTACCAGACCGACGACGTGCTGATGATCACCGGCTTCAAGCTGCCGAAACGCTGATTTTCCCCGCCTGAGTCTTGGGGGGCTTCGGCCCCCCTTTTTTTCGCCTCGCCAGGCCGACGGTAGCGCCGTCGCGCTGTACCGTCAGTTTGCTCGCAGGCGCTGGCGCGGCAGGGGCTTCAGCCAGCCCGGCGGTGCTTCTGCAGCCGCAGCTGTACCTGCCGGCGGGTCAGGCCCAGCTGGCGCGCGGCGGCGGCGAGGTTGCCGTTGGCATCGGTCACGGCCTGTTCCAGCAGCGCGTGTTCGATGGCATCGAAGCGGCGCCGGCCGGTGTCCGCGGCGAGCAGCACGGCCGCCTGCTCGCGCAGGGCATCGGCGTTGTCACTCAGCCGGCCGGCGGTGTCGAGCGCAAACGCGGGCGGGCGCGATGGCCCACCGCGCAGGGCCAGCTGCGGCAGATCGATGGCCTCGCCGTCGCCCACCAGCAGCACCGCGCGTTCGATGAGGTTTTCAAGCTCGCGGATGTTGCCGGGAAAGTCATACGCGAACAGCGCCTCGACCGCGCGGGCGGTGAAGCCGGGCACGGACTTGCCGTGTACGGCGCAGAAGCGGCGCAGCAGATAGGCCATCAGCAGCGGGATGTCGTCGCGCCGCTCGCGCAGCGGCGGGATCGGCACCGGGAAGGTGGTGAGCCGGAAGTACAGATCCTCGCGAAAGCGCTTTGCCTCGACCGCGAGGTGCAGATCCTCGTTGCAGGCGGCCATGACGCGTACGTCGACGCGACGGGTCTTGCTGTCACCCACGCGTTCGATTTCGCGCTCCTGCAATGCGCGCAGCAGCTTGCCCTGAGCGGCCAGGCTCAGGCTGGTCACCTCGTCCAGGAACAGCGTGCCGCCGTCGGCGCGCTCGAAGCGTCCGGCGCGCGAGCTGCTGGCGCCGGTGTAGGCGCCCTTGGCCACGCCGAACAGCTCGGTTTCGATCAGCGTCTCCGGCAGTGCCGCGCAGTTGACGGCGATGAACGGCTCGTCGCGGCGGCGGCTCATGCGATGCGCCAGGCGCGCGAACACCTCCTTGCCGACGCCGGTTTCGCCCACGAACAGCAGCGTGGCACGGCTGTCTGCGGCCTTGCGCAGCAGATGCATGGCGGCGCCAAACCCGGCCGAGATGCCGACCACGCCATCGGTTTCGCCGGCCTCAAGGTCGGTAAAGCGGTTCACGGATGATTCGGGCTGGTAGTAGCGGGTGTCGGGCGCCTCGGTGAGCCACTCGTCGAGCGGCTTGCCGATCAGGCGGCAGGCTTCGTGGCCCATGCCGCGGCACTCCACCTCGCGCATCAGGATCGGCCGCCCGGCAAAGGCGCTGGCAAAGCCGCTGGCGTAGCCGGATTGCATCCAGCACACCGGCTCCGGGCTGGTGCCGTAGGCGTCGACGTGGACGCTGGCCTCCAGTGAATCGTGAACCAGAAACTCGCCCGCGAAGGCGCCGCTTTCCGGCTCCGCGTGCAGGCGCACAACCTGCGACCAGCCAAAGCCGGCCAGCGCGTGCACCTGCGGCCCGACCGCGAAGGCGTCGAAGTAGCTCACGTCCGGGCGCAGGCGCCGCGCTGCCTCGGCGTCGCGTCCGCCTTCGGCATAGCCGATGCGGGACAGCAACTCGCGCGCCACCGCCGGCCCCAGGCGGTCGATCAGCTCGCGCCGCAGAGCGCCGTAGACGCTGGCTGTCAGCAGCACGCCGCGCTGGTCGCGCACCCAGATGCGGCCGGTGTCGGGCGTGAAGCGGACCTGCTCGGCCAGGTCGCGAATGTCGGGCAGGCTGGGGGCGGGCGCGGCGTTTGGCATGATGTACGTTGGAGTAATTTTGATTGCGCGGAGTATGACGAAAGCTGACGTCAGCGTCACTTTCTATTTCATGGCGCGACACCCCTTCTGGTAACAAACGCTCGTAAACCCGCGCCGATATGCCAATCGGCGGATTTGGCATGCCGCCTGCAATGTGATGGTCATACACGCCGCTTGCCGTAGCGACTCGCGCGGCGGCGGTTTCGGGTTTCGAGGAGGAGTCACGAATGACCGATTACGCTGGTCTGGTATCGGCGGCGGGCGCCATGCAGCGCCGCCAGATGTACGCCGATCCTGCCGTCTACGAGCAGGAGCTGGAGCGCATCTTTGGCCGCTGCTGGCTGTTTCTGGTTCATGAGTCGCAGATCCCGCAGCCGGGCGACTTCTTTCGCACCTTCATGGGTGAGGACGACGTGCTGGTGGTGCGCCAGAAGGACCGCTCGATCAAGGCCTTCCTGAACACCTGCACGCACCGCGGCAACCGCCTGTGCCGGGCCGACCGCGGCAACGCCAAGGCCTTTGCCTGCAATTACCACGGCTGGGCCTTCGGCACCGACGGCGCACTGGTCAACGTGCCGCTGGAGAAGGACGCCTACTTCAGCGAAATCGACAAATCCCGCTTCGGTCTGGTCGAGGTCGATCAGGTCGCCTCCTACAAGGGCCTGGTGTTTGGCTGTTTCGACAGAAACGCGCCCAGCCTGGCCGACTATCTGGGGGACATGAAGTGGTACCTGGACGTCTGGCTCGATGCTCAGCCCGGCGGCTCGGCGCTGATCGGTGAGACGCAGAAAGTCGAGCTGATGACCAATTGGAAGCTGCCGGTCGAGAACGTCTGCGGCGACGGCTATCACCTCGGCTGGGCCCACGCCGGTGCCATGAAGGCCGTGCAGAGCATGGATTTTTCGGGCTTCACGGTCGGCAACGCCAGCGTGGAGCTGGAAGGCGGCCTGTCGATTGCAGGCCTGAACGGCCACTCAGTACTGGCCACGGTGGACGGCGTATCCGGCTACAGCTTTTACCCGGACAACGCCGGCATCCTGCGCTACCTGGAACAGAACCGGCCGACCGCCATCGAGCGCCTGGGCCGCCTGCGTGGCGAAAAGCTGTGGGGCTCGCAGCTGAACCTGACCGTGTTCCCCAATTTGCAGTTCCTGCCGGGCCTGAACTGGCTGCGCGTCTACCACCCCAAGGGGCCCGGACGCATCGAGCAGTGGACCTGGGCCATGGTCGAGAACGCCATGCCGGCCGACATCAAGCAGCGCATTCTGGACAACCAGCTGCTCACCTTCGGCCCGGCCGGCCTGTTCGACAACGACGACGGCGACAACCTGGCCGCCTGCACCGAGCAGTCCCGCGGCTGGCGCACCCGTCAGTTGGACGTTCACACCAACATGGCGCAGGGCCGCAGCGGTGCGCGTCCCGGCCTGCCGGGCGACATCGCCGTCGGTGTGGTCAGCGAGCACAACCAGCGCTACTTCTACCGCCGCTGGCAGGAGCACATGGCGGCCGCCGACTGGCGCGCGGTGCCCCAGTACAACCTCAATTCCCTGCAGGATGCGAAGGACCTGGCCCATGTCGGCTGAAACGCACGCCCTGCTGTCCATCGACCAGCACCTGGCGCTGACGCAGACGCTGTACCGCGAAGCCCGCCTGCTGGACGAGGAACGCTTTGCCGACTGGCTGGACCTGCTGGCCGATGACGTGCATTACCGGATGCCGCTGACGGCACGCCGCTTTCGGGCCGACCGCAGCGCCGCCCTGGCCGGGGGGGCCGGCTACGTGTTCGACGACGACAAGGGCCGCCTTGGTCTGCGCGTGCAGCGCCTGGAATCGGGCCTGGTGTGGGCCGAGGACCCGCGCAACCGGGTACGGCGCATCGTCAGCAACGTCGAGATTTATCGGGCGCAAACCGACGGCGAGGCCACGGTCCATTCCGTGATCGAGGTGCACCGCAGCCGCATGGACGCCCAGCAGCGGCGCCTGACCGCCGCTCGTACCGACCTGTGGCGCCTGGAAGGAGGCGGCTGGCGCCTGGTGAGGCGGCTGATCGGCTTTGACCACCCGGTGGTGATCGACAGCAATCTGAACGTGTTTTTCTAACGACGAGGAGGAGGCGCCCATGAGACCCCACGAGCAGGCACAGCCGCCGCAGGACTATTTCCGTTATGTGAACGTCGACGCCGGCTGGGTCGACCGGCGCATCTTCTGGGACGAGGCCATCTACGAGCGTGAGCTGGAGGCCATCTTCGCGCGCTGCTGGCAGTTCGTGGCGCACGACTCGCAGCTGCCCAACAGTGGCGATTTCGTGACCACCTACATCGGCGAGGACGGCGTGATCGTGTCCCGCCACGCCGACGGCAAGGTATACGTGTACCTGAACGCATGCACGCACCGCGGCAACAAGATCTGCTTTGCCGACGAGGGCAACGCGCGCCGCTTCACCTGCAACTACCACGGCTGGGCCTTCAGCACGGCCGGCGAACTGACCGGCCTGCCCAGCGAGCGCGAAGCCTACGACGCCGGCGACATCGACAAGGCCGCCTGGGGGCCGCGCCAGGCGCGGGTCGAAACCTACAAGGGCATGATCTTCGCCACCTTCGACCCGCAGGCGCCCGGTCTGGAGGAGTACCTCGGCGACTACCGCTGGTACCTGGACGCGTTCCTGGACAACGACGAGGGCGGCATCGAGTTCCTGCCCGGCACCATCAAGTCCTACGCCAACGCCAACTGGAAGTTCGGCGTCGAGAACTTCATCGGCGACGCCTACCACGCCTGGTGGACGCACGACGCGGGTGGTCGCGCCATGATGGGTGGGCCGTTCCCGGCCTACGACCCGAAAGACACCTATCACGCCAGCGTCAACGGCCACGGCTGGGAGTTCGCGCTCGAAGGATTCGGCGACATCGCCATCCTCGGTTCGCAGGAAGTCACCGACTACTACGCGGCGCTCAAGCCGAAGATCGCGCAGCGCCTTGGCGAACTGCGCGCGCGCCTGTTCGGCTCGCTGGCCTCGGCCGCCATGTTCCCGAACATGACCTTCCTGCCCGGCATCCACACCTTTCGCATGTGGCTGCCGCGCGGCCCGCGCAAGCTTGAGCTGCGCATCTGGACCGTCGTGAACAAGAACGCCCCGAGTCCGTGAAGCAGGCCATCAACATCGGCTGCAACTTGACCTTCAACCCCGCCGGCACGCTGGAGATGGACGACGGCGAGAACTGGGAGGGCAACACCCGCACCAACCGCGGCTGGGTCAGCCGGCACGAGAAGCTGCACTACGGCTGCGGCAAGAGCCGCCAGATCGAGCACCCGGAACTGCCGGGCATCGTCCACGAGGGCCAGTTCAACGACGCCAACCAGCGCCTGTTCTACCAGCGCTGGGCGGACCTCATGAACGCCAAATCCTGGTCCGACGTGCCGCAGCGTTACGCGCCGCGCTACGCCGGCCGGCCCACCGCCTGACCCGGAGACCGCCCATGAACGCAATCGCCAGGGACGTGCAGGCGGCCGCGCAGCCGCCCTCATTGGAGCTGATCAGCGAAGTCCAGCAGTTCTACTACCGCGAAGCGCGCCTGAAGGACCGCCAGGACTACCGCGCCTGGCTGGCGCTGCTGGCGCCCGACATCCACTACTGGATGCCGGCCCGCGTGCAGCGCTACCAGCGGGACGAGCGCGCGCCGTCCGTGCTGCACAGCGCCTACTACAACGACCATCTCGAGCATCTGGAAAAGCGCATCGCGCGCCTGGAAACCGGCACCTGCTGGACCGAAGACCCGGCCACGCGCACCGCGCACCTGGTGCACAACGTGGAGGTCGAGCACACGGATGATCCGGACCAATACCGCGTGCATTCCATCTCAGTCGTGTACCGCAACATGAACGAGGACGAGGAGCACACGCTCTACTGCCTGCGCGAGGACCTGCTGCGGCGTGTGGACGGGCAACTGCGCATCGCCCGGCGTCTGCTGACCGCGCAGCAAAACATCTTCATGAGCAAGAGCCTGAACGTATTTCCCTGAGAGGCACCCGCCGTGACCGATTACCTGCGTTATTACCTGTGCTCCCTGGTGGTGCTGGCCGGCGTGGCGGGCTTTGTGCTGGGCGGCTGGTGGATGTGGGCCGGCGTGGGCACGTTCTTCGTGCTGGCCGGGCTAGACGCCGTGTCGCGGCCGGATCATTCCCTGCGTCGCTTTCGGTACCCGCGCCTGGCGGATGCCCCGCTGTACCTTCACTGCGTGCTGATGATGGCGCTGTATGCCGCCTTTGCCTGGCGGATGCAGGCCGGGCTTGGCGTTCAGGGCACCGTGCCGACGGTGCTGGTGCTGGCCGGCGCGGTCGCCTCGCTGGTGTGGCTGAATGCGGTTCCGAACGTGCCGGTGGCGCACGAGCTCATGCACCGCAAGGACTGGCTCTCGCGCGGCCTGGCCAAATTCATCAGCGCCATATTTGCCGATGCCCACCGCGACATTCCGCACCTGTACACGCACCACATCCATTTCGATACCGAAGCGGACGCCGACTACGCCCCGCGTGGCACCAGCGTGTATCCGTTCATGTGGCGCTGCACCAAACGCAATTTCGAGGAACTGCTGGTCGCCACCCGCAAGCGGCGCGATGTCACCGGCGCCGGGCTGTGGTCGCCGCGCAATTTTTTATTCTGGGAATTCGCGTTGCTGCTGTCGATCCCGCTGGCGGTGGGCCTGTACGGCGGCCCGCTGGCCGGCGCGCTGACCTTGCTGGCGCAGATCAGCAGCAAGTTCTTCCTGGAGGCGCTCAACTACATCCAGCACTACGGCCTGGTGCGCGTGCCCGGTTCACCGACCCGGCTGCACCACACCTGGAACCACCTGACCTGGATCGACCGCACCATCGGCTACGAGATCACCACCCACGTCGATCACCACATCGACCCCGACCTGCGCTTCGACCAGCTGGTGCCACACCCGGATGCGCCGCAGATGCCTAACCTGTTCGTGTGCGCGGTCAGCGCCTTCATCCCGCCGCTGTGGTTCGCGCGCATTGCCAAGCCGCTGCTCAAGGACTGGGATTTGCGCTTCGCCAGCCCCCAGGAGCAGCAGATTGCCCGAGAGGCCAACCGCAAGGCCGGGTGGCCGGATTGGCTCGATGAGGTGGAAGCAGCGCCTGCCGCCGCAATGGCCGGCGCCTGACAGGCCCCGCGCGTACCGGAAGTCTCACCGGTCCCGCTGCAAATCCCGCCGTGGCGTGCGCTGAACAGGAACATTCGGCGCCCGGGCCTTTTCGCCCTGAGCACTAAACGCGGCCAGCATCCGGCCGCCCTGTGTTGCCGCGCCGCAGGCTCAGTGAGCCTGGCGATTTTTCGCGTTCAGCGCGCTGGACGAGCCCATCACCCAGTCGGTCCAGGCGATACCCAGCGCCGACAGAATGAAAACCACGTGGATGATGGTCTGCCACATGATCGCGCCCTCGGTGAGGGCGGTGCATCGCACACCGGCGGCAGCCGTCGCGCACAGCGGCAGGGCGCCCAGCGTGCCGGCTTCGATGAAGGTCTTGAGCAGATGAATCGACGAAATGCCGATGATCGCCAGCGCCAGCTTCACCTTCAGCACCGTGGCATTGACGTGCGAGAGCCATTCGGGTTGATCCTGGTGGCCCTCGATGCCCAGTCGCGACACAAAGGTCTCGTAGCCGCCCACGATCACCATGATCAGCAGGTTGGAAATCATCACCACGTCGATCAGCCCGAGCACGATCAGCATGATTTCCTGCTCGCTCAGCGAAACGGCGCCGTGGATCAGATGCCACAACTCCTTCAGAAACAGCACCACGTACACGCCCTGCGCGGCAATCAGGCCCAGATACAGCGGCAATTGCAGCCAGCGTGAGGAAAAAATCAGCGCCGGCAACGGCTTGATCTTGATGGGTGGCGTCGACGTCATGAAGCAACTGCCTAAAGTGTGGGGCGGGCCGGGGGCGCGCAAAGGGCGCCGATGGTAGCCGGCCAGGGTGGTTGCGGCAAAGACGCTGGGCGCTCAGACCGACCGCACGCTGCAGCCGTGGCGTCAAACAGCCTCGTCCTCGAAATGGTCGCTGTCGATCTTCGGGATCCTGAGCGTGCGCGAGGTGATGCCGACCTCGTGGTCGATCATCAGGCCGGCCAGGCGCGCGCCATCGATCAGCACGATGCCTTCGACACCACGGTGCAGAATGTCCTGGAATGCCGGGTTGGCGGAATTGTTGCTAGCCGTATCGTTGATAAACGCGTCGTCATTCAGGTTAGACGCCTCCGTGGCGGCAGGGGTTGTGGAACCGGTGGACGACACCACCGGTCAGACATTTCGTCTCGGTTAACGGCGGTCTGCCCGGCCGGACTGTTGCCAGCGCCGTATCAGGCCGGACCGGCACCGCCGCATGCCAGCAACGCCCCCAAAAGACGCTGCAATCGGGTTAGCCCATGCTTGCGATGCTTCTGAAACTGACCGCCCTGCTCGGCGGCACGGTGCTGCTGTTGCTCGGCGTAGGTCTGCTGAACACGCTGCTGCCGCTGCGCGGCGCGCTGGAAGGTTTCGATGACACCACGCTCGGCCTGTTCGGTTCGAGTTATTTCGGCGGTTTCCTGGTCGGTACCTATTTGTGTCCGCAGCTGGTGGCGCGCATCGGCCATGTGCGGGCATTCGCCTTTTTCACCGCCGCGGTTGCCGCCTGTGCGCTGGGACATGTGCTGCTCATCTACGCACCGCTGTGGATCGCCCTGCGCGTCATCACCGGCATGGCGCTGGTCGGCCTGTACATCACCATCGAGAGCTGGCTCAACGGCCAGGCCGAACCGGCGCAGCGCGGCAAGGTATTCGCGGCATACATGGTGTGCAACCTCGGCGCGCTGGCATTCGGCCAACAGTTGCTGACGCTCGGTTCGCCGGCCGGCTTCGTTCTGTTCGCACTGGCGGCGATTTTCGTTTGCGTGTCGGCCATGCCGGTGATGGTGACGCGCCTGGCGCCGCCCGGTGTGCCGGCGTTCAAGGCCATGTCGCCGCGCACGTGCTGGCGGGCCGCGCCGGTGGCGGCTGCCGCCGCGCTGCTGTCGGGGCTGGCGATGGGCGGCTTCTGGGGCATGGCCGCCGTATATGTGCGCCGGCTCGGCGCCGACCCGACACTGGTGGCCGACTTCATGACCACCGCCATCGTAGGGGGCATGACGCTGCAATGGCCGATCGGTCATTTCTCGGACGGCGGTGACCGGCGGCGCACCCTGCTGTGGGTGGCCGGCGCGACAGCCGTGGCGGCCGTGGCTCTGCTGCTGGCCGGGGCGCATCCGGTGCTGTTGCTGGTGGCGGCATTCCTGTTCGGTGGCGCGGCGTTTTCGGTCTATCCGATCGCCGTCGCGCATCTGATCGACCACCTGCACGCCGAGCAGATTCTGGCCGGCAATGCGGCGCTGCTGCTGGTGCACGGCGCCGGCGCGGCGCTCGGCCCGCTGCTGGTCGGTGCTGCCATGTCGCTGCTCGGAGCGGCCGCGTTGCCACTGCATTTTCTGCTCATGCATGTGCTGCTGGCGGCCTTTGCGCTGTGGCAAATCCGCCAGCGGGTGGACCGCATCGTCGATGCGCCGGCGCACTTCGTGCCACTGGTGCGCACCTCGCAGGAGGCGCTGGAAATGCTGGCAGCCGATCAGCCGGCCGGCCCGGAGTCGGGGCACGACGCCGGCGCGCCGGTATCCTGAGCGAAGCGATCCACTCCCCAATCTGGCAAATATCCGAATGACTGACGACACCAACGCCGCCTTGGCCGGCGCCGACATCAAGCTGCGCCTGCGCAATCTCGTGGCGGATGACTACCCGGCCATCAAGAAGATCATGGACCGGGTCTACCCGGGCATGGGCGGCGCCTGGCCGCGCAAGAAGTACCAGGCCATGCTCAAGACCTTTCCGGAGGGGCAGATCTGCATCGAGGACAACGGCGTGGCGGTGGCGGCGGCGTTCTCGGTGATCGTCGACTACGACAAGTTCGGCGACGAACACACCTACGACGAGATCACCGGCAACGCCTACCTGACCACGCACGACCCGAACGGCGACGTGCTGTACGGCGTTGACGTGTTCGTCGACCCGGACTACCGCAACCTGCGTCTGGGCCGGCGCCTGTACGAGGCGCGCAAGGAGCTGTGCAAGAACCTGAACCTGCGCGCCATCATCGCCGGCGGGCGCATCCCCAACTACCGCGACCAAGCCGAGCACATGACGCCGCAGGAGTACATCGAGGCGGTGCGCCGGCGCGAGGTCTATGACCCGATCCTGAGCTTCCAGCTGGCCAACGATTTCGAGGTCAAGCGGGTGCTCAAGGGCTACCTGCCGGAGGACAAGGAATCGCAGGGCTACGCCACGCTGCTGGAGTGGTTCAACATCTACTACGAGCCGAAGGACTCGAAGCTGTTCGGCGCGCGCAAGACGGTGGCGCGCATCGGCTGCGTGCAGTGGCAGATGCGCGAGATGCACAGCGTCGAGGGACTGGTCAAGCAGGTCGAGTATTTCGTCGACGCGCTGTCGGACTACCGCTGCGACATCGCCCTGTTTCCGGAGTTCTTCAACGCGCCGCTGATGGGCCTGGCCGAGCACCGCAACCCGGCCGAGGCGATCCGCTTCCTGGCCCAGTTCACGCCACGCATCCGCGACGACATCCAGCGCCTGGCGGTCAGCTACAACATCAACATCATCGCCGGCTCGATGCCGCTGCTCGAGGATGGCGAGCTGTACAACGTGGCCTACCTGTGCCGCCGCGATGGCTCCGTCGACACCCAGTACAAGCTGCACCCGACGCCGCACGAGAAGCGTGACTGGGCCATGGAAGGCGGCAACCGGCTGACCGCGTTCGACACCGACTTCGGGCGCATCGGCGTGCTGATCTGCTACGACGTGGAGTTCCCGGAACTGGCGCGCCTGCTCGGCGACCAGGAGATGCAGATCCTGTTCGTGCCGTTCTGGACCGACACCAAGAACGGCTATCTGCGGGTGCGCCGCTGCGCCCAGGCACGGGCCATCGAGAACGAGTGCTACGTCGCCATCGGCGGCAGCATCGGCAACCTGCCCCAGGTGGACAGCGTGGACATCCAGTACAGCCAGACGGCGGTGTTCTCGCCGTCGGACTTCTCCTTCCCGCACGACGCCATCATGGCCGAGACCACGCCCAATACCGAGATGACGCTGATCGTCGACGTCGATCTGGACAAGCTGCAGATGCTGCAGAACGAGGGCTCGGTGCGCAATTACCTGGACCGCCGCCGCGACCTGTACCGGGTGCAGTGGCTGGGGGAGGGCTAGTGTCTTGTCCCGTCAATACGTGGTCTCATGCAAAAGGCCCACGCGCCCGCCTTATGACGCCCAACGCGTTATCGCAGCCCTGTGCCGCTCGGACGCGTGCGCTCCCCGTCACGGTCGGGCGTCCAGACCAAGCTGATTGGCCAGACATTGGGCCACCCGTCGGAATACCGCGGGGGCCACAGTACCCAACCTGGACGCGTCCGTCGCTTCGATGGTGGCGATTTTCGCGGCCCGGATCACGGACGGCACCGGTAGGCCGGCTGCCGCAAGATTGCCCACCGGCACGTCGCCCGGCCATCCCCGGTTCTGAGCGCTGGTGATCATGACCACCCACAGCAGTCCGTGGGCCTCTTCGAGGCTGCCGGCCGACACCACCAGTGCTGGCCTGGACTGCCGGGTGGAGCGGTCCGTGTACGGAAACGGCACCTTGATGACGTCGCCCTGCCTAAAGGTCGGCATAAGCCTTCGCGTCCGCTTCGGTGCTCCACTCCTGAAACGTGCGGAATGGATCGTCAGCCCTGTCGCTGGTTTTGGCCTTGGTAAGAATCACGCGCTGATCATCAATCTCGTAGACCAATTCGTCGCCTGGCTCCAGGTGCAGGGCAACACGAACGGGTTGCGGGATGGTCGTCTGCGCTTTGCTGGTCAGTTTGCTGCTGATCATGAGCGGGCTCCCGATACGAAGGTTTTCCCATGGTAAGGATTTTCCTTTCACGCCTCAACGGCGGGTGACGCCCGTCCGCGTACGGCCGGTGGTCGGGTCATCAAGTTCAAACGTCCCGCGTGTGGCGGGACTCCCCAGCGCGCGTCTCCTTCTGCAACGGCGTGCGCGCCCTGTCTGCCCACCATCGGGCGACGGGGCGAGAAGGTCATTGCTCCACGAATCGCGTCCGCCGCCATTCCCTTGATCGGTGTGCCTTGCCTCGGCCAGAGGGGCTTCCTGACGCCTTGCCGTCGCGCGAGCCGTGAGGAGGCCCCTTGGGCCGAGGGTATTCCGGCCGGTGCCCGCCGGCGAAACATCGGGCTCCCTTTGTGTGTGGATGCATGCCAGAGGTTTCCGGCCCCAGCCACGAAACGGGCCGGGTGCGATTGCTGACGCAGCGAACGGCTTTGACGACGGCCTGTGCTGACGCAGCCCACAGGTGGTTTTCCTTCCTCTCCAGCCGAAGGCCCGCGTGGCCTTCGGCGATTCGTCAATTCACTGATGCACCTCTGTGTTCCGGGATGCCCTTGCGAGGGCACATCACAGTGACATTCGACGTCCAAGCAACACGGCGCTCGAAGGACACAGGCTTGCGGCCTGCCGTGTGGCAAGGATGGCCGCCGGTGCGGCGCTGCGCTCGATTGGCCTGAAGCCCGCCCGCTCGAAGAACGGCGCAGCCGTCGTGGTCAGCAACCAGGCGTCGCGCCCGCCCTCGTCGAAGGCACGGCGCAACAGCAGTGCGAGCATTCCGCCGCCGATGCCGCGATGGCGTGCGTGTGGCAGCACCACCAGGGAGCGCACGAGCACGTCCCGGCCCATGCGCTCGAAGCCGCCGTAGCCCACGCACTCGCCGGACACCGTGGCATAGGCGAAGAAGCTGCGCCCTGGTTCGGCCAGGTCGTCCGTGGGAAGCACGGCCTCTTGCAAAGCCAGGGCGAGGTCCAGGTCGCTGCCGGCGATCGGCGTATCCACCAGCAGCGGCGTGCCATCCTCCTTGCGGATCTCGCCCGCCGGTCGTTGCGGCAGCAGTTCGATCACCATGTCCGAGGGGCGGCACAGGCGCACGCCCGAGCGCGACACCACGATGGGCCGATTGATGAGGATCGGGTACGCCAGCATCTGATCGATCAACTGGTCGTCGCTCCAATGCGCGGCATCCAGGCCCAGTTCCTTGTAGGGCGTGCCCTTGATGCGCAACACATCCCGCACGCCCATGCCCATCCGCGCGATCAGCGCCTTCAAGGTCTCGCGGTCGGGCGGCGTCTTCAGGTACTCGATGACCGTGGGCTCGATGCCGCTGGCGCGGATCAGCGCTAGCGTGTTGCGCGACGTGCCGCAGGTCGGGTTGTGGTAGATCGTGACGGTACTCATGCCGGATACCTCGCTGCGTTGCGCGGGGCCTGTTCGTACCAGCGAAGCGTAGCCTGGATGTAGCGTAGCGGAATCCGGGATGATCGGGTTGCTGACCCCAGCCCGGACAGAGTGCAATAGGCGCTGCGCATTGCGCTCCCTCCCCAGTATTCCCAGGGCGCACACGATTGCGCACGCTCCCCGAGCTGGCCCGGACCTGTTCATGCCAGCATCTCCACCAGCACCGGATGCCACAACGCAAGGTCGATGCTGCCCACGCGGCCGCCGAGCCGGCGTTTGTCGATGGCGCGAAGCTGGTCGAGCAGGATGCGCGCCTGCTTGCCGCCGAATTCCACCGTGGGACGGCAGCCGAGCGGGTGTGCCTTGCTGGTCAGTGGCGCCACGATGACGCGCGGCAGGGCGGCGTTCATGTCGTCGGGCGAGATCACCAGGCCGGGTCGAGTCTTGCGGATTTCGATGCCGACGGTCGGGTCGAGGTTGACCCAATAGACCTCGCCGCGCCTCACCACACCCATTCGTCATCCCCTTCGTCCGGCCGGAGGGTGGCGAAGGCGTCTTCGTCCGCGGCAACCGGCGCGGCAAACCAGCCCTCGCGCACGGGGCGGACCGGCTCGATGACCAGACGGCCGTTTTCGTGTTTCAGCTCGATGCGCAAGCCCACCGTGAGGCCAAGCTCGGACAGCATCGGCGCCGGCAGCCGGACCACGGCGCTGTTGCCCCATTTTTTGATTTCGGTTTGCATGGCGCGTCGCCCGTGGCGAGGGAGCACAGCCTCATTGCAGCTACTCGAAGGCGGATTGGCGCCTGGCAGCAGCACCGATGCCGCATGAAAGACCAGGTCCCTGCCCTCACTCCGCCGGCGGCAGCCCATACCCCAGCATGCGCCGCCGCTTGATGTCCTCGTAGAAGGTTTCGATGCCTTCCTCGCGCAGGCAGTGGCCGAGCGTCGAGCGCGGGATGCCACCCAGCACGTGGCGGCCGTCGGCCACCAGCGCCGGAATGCGCAGGATGCCGTAGCGGGCGGCACGCTCGATGTCGTCCGCCAGCAGCGTGCGGGCATGCTCGCCGAACACGTCGTGCAGCCAGCGCTCGCCGTCCAGGCCGATGTCCTCGGCGCACTCGCGCAGCACGGCGTAGTCGGCGATGTTGCGGCACTCGGTCAGGTGCGCACGCTGCACGCGATCGAAAAAGTCCCAGTGCGCGCGCTGGCCGCCCTGCATTTCGGCTGCCTTGGCGCCCAGCTGGTTCGGCAGCGAGTAGGGGTAGTCGAAATCGCGCGTCATCATCAGCTCGCAGTCGATGCGCGGGTCCGGCTCGAAGGCACGCGCGTCGGCCCAGTGCACCATCACCACGTCGCGCTTGGCCTCGCGCTTGTCGGCATAGAGCTGGCGGTTGAACAGCATCGGCGACACCGCCAGCGGAAAGCAGCGCTGCACCATCTGCACGTCCGGGTGCTCGGCGGCGAACGCGCGCAGGCGCTCGGAGGCCTTGTAGCACCAGGCCGAAAGGCAGTCGTGAAAGAACTCGATGACGATCGGGTGGCTGTCGGTCATGGCGGCGCTCCTCGTTGTCGTGGTGGCTTGCAGTGTCGCGCCGGTGGGTGCGGCGCTCAACACCTTCGCAGTCCGTGCGCATTCATCCCGGTCGCACTGGGTGCCCAACGAGTATCGAACAACGCCGATTCACAACGCCTACGGGCCACGATCGAATCGGGCTTCGATGTCCATCGACGAGTGCAACACACGCAAAACGTCGATGCCATCTGCAAGCGGGACGTAAAAAATGACGTAGCGCCCGAACGGAAAGCTGCGCACGTCAACGGCTATTTCGCCGCGCTCGCGGCCCATCAGGGGTTGTCGCGCCAGCAGGCCGAACTGCTGGTCGAGGTCATCGATCCACCGGTCAGCGGCCGCGGGCTTGTCCTGGGCGATGTGCCGCCAGATGTCGGCAATATCCGCCGCCGCCTGGCGGCGACGCAGGATCCGGCTCATTCGTCTGGGGTCTTACCGGCGGCAAGTTGCCGCTTCAGGGCCTGCGCATCCCATGGCTCGGCGGGGCCGCTGTCCAGTCCCCGCTGGATTTCTGCGCGCAACTGATCGAGGCGCAGGGTGCGCATCTGATCCTGCTCCTCCAGCAGCCGCAGCGCGTCGCGCACCACCTCGCTGGCCGAGTTGTACAAGCCTGAGGCGACCTTGCTGCGCACCCAATCTTCCAGGTGCGGCGTGAGGTTGACGTTCATGCCCATGGCGGATGTGTCCTGCGATCGGTTCCAGATGGCTCAAAAATATCAATCATTGGCAAAGATGGACAGGTCTTTCGCGGGGACATCCCGTTGCCCCGGCCGCAGGCGCTCAAGCGCCTTGACCGCCCGGTCGGCGGGCGGAATGATGGCCACCGGCCCGCCGCTACACGGATGCTCCGGCTCGCCCCACCGTACCGACTACAAACATACCGGCGAGGAGAACCCCCATGAATCACGACCTTCTGATCCGCGGCGGCAGCGTCGTCGACGGCACCGGCGCCCCGGCCCGGCACGCCGATGTGGCGATCCAGGGCGACCGCATCGTTGCCGTCGGCAGCGAACTTGGCGGCGCCCGCGAGACGCTCGACGCCAGCGGCCTGGTGGTGTCGCCCGGCTTCATCGACCCGCACACGCATTACGACGCGCAGTGGTGCTGGGATCCGGTGCTGACCAGCAGCGCCTGGCACGGCGTGACCTCGGTGGTGATGGGCAACTGCGGGGTCGGCATTGCGCCGTGCCGACCGGCGGCGCGCGAGATGGCGATGATGGACCTGGTGAACGTGGAGGCCATGCCGGCCGAGGTGCTGCGCAGTGGCATCCGCTGGCAGTGGGAGACCTTTCCGCAGTTCATGGACGCCGTGACCGGCGGCGGCATCGGCCTCAATGCCGGTTTCCTGCTGCCGCTGGCGGCGCTGCGCCATTACGCGATGGGCGAGCAGTCCGGCGAGCGCGGCGCGAATGCGGCCGAGATCCGCGTGATGGCCGATCACCTGCGCGCCGCCATGGACGCCGGGGCGCTGGGCTTCAGCACCACCGTGCTGGCGCAGCACATCGGCCACGGCGGCAAACCGCTGGCCGCCCGCCTGGCCAGCCGCGACGAGCTCAAGGCCCTGTGCAACGTGCTGCGCGATCTTCGCCGCGGCACCATCCAGATCGCCATGGGCGGCGTCGGCGGCGCGCTGAGCGCCGAGCAGCAGGACTTGCTGCGCTTCCTGCTGGAGGAAAGCCAGCGCCCGCTGACCTGGACCTTCCTGTTGGTGCCGGTCGGCAATCCCGAGCGCGCCCTGCAGACACTGGAGGAAACCGACTGGCTGACGCGCATGGGCGCCGTGCCGCAGGTGTCGTGCCGGCCGTTTCTGACGCAGCTGGAGATGACCAACCCGTTCATCTTTGCCGACCGCAAGACCTTCGCGCCGCTGTTCAACACCGACAACGCCCGGCTGGCGGCGGCTTACCGCGACCGCCATTTCCGCGACACGCTGCGCGCCGAACTGGCGCAGCCGGGGGCTTTTTCGAGCGACTGGACGCGGCTCGAACTGCAGCAGGTCAACGCCCCGGCCTTGAACGCGCTGGTCGGCCGCACGGTGGCCGACATCGCCGCCGAGCGCGGCGCCGATGGGCTGGACACGTTCCTGGACATCGCGCTGGAAGACGAGCTCGGCGCGCGCTTTCTGTACACGATCTCGAACATCGATCTGGACGTGGTGGCCAGGCTCATCAATGACCCGCGCACGCTGATCGGCGCCTCCGACGGCGGCGCGCACGTGGACCAGATCTGCGATGTCGGCTACGCCACCTGGCTGCTGGGCACCTGGGTGCGCGAGCGCAAGGCCATGAGTCTGGAGTACGCCGTGCAGCGCCTGACCGGCGACCCGGCGCGGGTGTTCGGCATCGCCGACCGTGGGCGCATCGCGACCGGGCTGAAGGCAGACATCGCCGTGTTCGACCCGGCCACGGTTGGCTCGGACCGCCTGGCGCGGGCGGTGTTCGACCTGCCCGGCGGGCGGCGGCGGCTGGTGTCGGACGCGCGCGGCATCGCCGCCACGGTCGTCAACGGCCAGCTGCTGATGCGCAACGGCGACGTCAGCGCCACGCGTGCCGGCGCACACCTGCAGGCGGCCTGAGGCTTGTTTGCCCTTGGCATGATCGAGACGCTGGCGCTGGCGGCGCTGGCGGTGGCGGTCGGCCAGGGACTGCGGCGCTGGGTGCCGGTGCTGGCGCGCTACGACCTGCCGGCGCCGGTGCTGGGCGGGCTGCTGGTGGCGGTCATCGTCAGCCTGCTGCGCCGGGACGGGCAGGATCTGGTGCGCTTCGACACCACGCTGCAGGCGCCGCTGATGATCGCCTTTTTCACCACCATCGGCTTTGGCGCCAGCCTGCGCCTGCTGCGGGTGGGCGGCGTGCAGGTGGCGTGGTTCCTGGCCATCGCCACCGTCGCCGCGCTGCTGCAGAACCTGCTCGGGGCGAGCCTGGCGCTGGCGATGGGTCTGCCGCCGCTGCTGGGCGTGCTGGCCGGTTCGGTCACGCTCACCGGTGGCCCGGCGACGGGCCTGGCGTTCGCGCCGCTGTTCGAGCAGGCCGGCGTCAGCGGCGCCACGGTGGTGGCGATCACGGCCGCCATGAGCGGCATCGTCATGGGCGGCCTGTTCGGTGGCCCGGTGGCCGGGCGCATCATCGCCCGCCGGGGGCTGCACTCGACCGGCGCGCGTGCGGTGCCCGCGGCGGTGCCCGCATCCCCGGAACACGCGACCGACACCGCCGCGCCGCTGCTGCGCACGATGATCCTGATCCTGCTGGCGATGTGGGTCGGCGGCTATCTGGCGGGCGGTTTCACCGCGCTGGGCGTCACCCTGCCGGCCTACATCGGCGCCATGCTGGCGGCGGCCGTGCTGCGCAACATCGGGGACCATCAGCCGCTGTTGCACGTGCCGGTACAGGCTATGGAGGATCTGGGCGCAGTGGCGCTGTCGCTGTTCATCGCCATGGCGCTGATGACGCTGCGGCTGTGGGAGCTGGTCGATCTGGCGCTGCCGCTGCTGGCGCTGCTGGTGGCGCAGGCGGCGCTGCTGGTGCTGCTGTGCCAGTGGGTGTTTCGGCTGATGGGGCGGGATTTCGACGCCGCCGTGATGGCCGGCGGTTTCTACGGCTTCATGATGGGCACCACCGCCAACGCGGTGGCCAACATGCAGGCTCTGACCGACCGCTACGGCCCGGCGCCGCGGGCCTTTCTGGTGGTGCCGCTGGTGGGCGCGTTCTTCATCGACTTCGTGAACGCGCTGCTGATTACGGCGTTCCTGAACCTATTGGGTTGATTCCCGACCCATCGCCTGCCCGCACTCGCGGCAAAAGCGGCCGTGTACGTGGGTCGCCTGCCCGCAGTGTGGGCAGGGCACGAATTGCCCGAAGCCGCAGGCCGGGCAAAAGGCGCTGTCCGGCGGCAGCGCCAGGCCGCAATCCTGACACTGGCCGCGGGCGATGCGCCGGGCGAGCAGCTTGTCGCGCGCGAACAACTTGTTCTGTACCACGTAGATCAGCGCCAGACTGGCGGCGACGGCCATCGCAATCGCCAGGTAGTTCCACAGTGCGACGAGGTGCGCCGATTCCAGCAGCGTCATCAACTGGCGCAAAAAGTGCCGCGGCAGGACGTCGTAGACCAGTTGCAGCAGCTTGCACAGCACCGGAATGAACGCCACCACCAGCAGGTGCGCGGACACCAGTGTCTGCACCGCCCGGCCGCGGCGGATGCTGGCGGCGTTCCAGGCATAGAAAAGCCCCAGCAGCGGCGCCAGGAACAGCAGCTCCCAGCCCAGGCGTCGCACCGGGTACCAGGTTTCGAGCTGCAGCAGATCGGCGCGCAGGCGCTCGCGGTCGGCGGCCTGCACGGCGTCGATGCGCTGCCACAGCGCCTGTACGGGGGCCTCGCGCCCGATGGCGGCTTCGAGCTGCGTCAGGCGGCCGGTCGCCTCGTCGAGCGCGCCGGTCTTGGCCGCCAGCTCGCGGCCCAGCGTGTCGGCGCGCGTCGGCGCCTCGGCCCCGGCTATCTTCTCCAGCAACGCCGTGTCGTAGCTGCCCTTCAGGCGCTCGATCTGCGTGCGCAGGTCGGTACTTTGGCGACGCAGCGCACGTGCATCGTCGAATCGCTTGGCCAGTGCGCCGTCCGCCAGCACGGCATCGACCGCCCCGACCACGGGCGCACACACCGGATGCGGGCTTGCGCGGGACGCCTGTGCCTGCCAGACGGATGCCGCCGTGTGCGCGTTCACCACCTCGCCGAGCTGCTCCAATCGCCCGGCGGGCGTCCATTGCCGGTCGAGCACGATGTCGCGACAGCGAGCCGGCACCGTCTCGTCCGGCTGCGTGAGCTGCGCGGTGTGCCGGGCCAGGCCGTCGAAGATCGAACTGAGCACGAACGCATCGAGCAGCAGCACGATGGTCAGCGCCGCGCGGCTGAGCGGTTGGCGGTTCAGTTGCGTCAGATGGGCGCGGACTGTGCCCAGGCTGCGTGCGAACGTCATCGAAGGCTTCCTCCGCGCTGATCAGGCCGGCGCCAGTGTGCCACCGGCGCCGGCGCCCTTCAGGGCAGGTCGATGGCGTACTCCATGATCAGCGGCGCATGGTCCGAGAAGCGCTCGTCCTTGTGGATGCGCGCACCGAGCACCGTGTCCCGCAGGCCGGGCGAGACGATCTGGTAGTCGATCCGCCAGCCTACGTTCCTGGCCCAGGCCTGGCCGCGGTTGGACCACCAGGTGTATTGCTCGGCCTCCTGGTTGACGACGCGAAACGCGTCCACCCAGCCGATGTCGCCGAACAGCACATCGAGCCAGGCGCGCTCCTCGGGCAGGAAGCCGGAGTTTTTCTGGTTGCCGCGCCAGTTCTTGATGTCGATGTTCCGGTGGGCGATGTTGATGTCGCCGCAGATGATCCACTCGCGCCCGTCGGCCAGCATCTGCTTCAGGTGCGGCGTCAGGCGCTCCATGACGCCGAATTTGATCTGCTGGCGTGCCTCGCTGCTGGAGCCCGACGGCAGGTACAGCGACACCACGCTCAGCTTCCCGTAATCGACCTGCAACCAGCGCCCCTCGGCGTCGAAGTCCGGCCAGCCCAGGCCCTCGACCACCCGGTCCGGGGCGCGTCGGGTGTATATGGCAACACCGCTGTAGCCGGGCTTCGTGGCATGGTGGAAAAAGCTCTGGCAAAGGTGCGGCGCCCGCATTTCCTCGGTCAATTGCGGGTGCTGGACCCGGGTTTCCTGCAGGCACACCAGGTCGGCCTGCTCGCGCGCCAGAAAGTCCGCCAGGCCCTTGCGCCAGGCCGAACGAATGCCGTTCACGTTCAGGGTGATGATTTTCAGGGGCATGTGTGTTTGGCCTGGCACCGCAGCCAAGGCACTGTTTGTGGCAGGAAAATCGAGGGCGGCAGTCTAGCAGCGTGGGCCTGGTCGGCCGCAGGCTTGGGCCGCGTGCAACCCACGATGTCCAGCGGGCTTGGCTGGAAATCGATGTCGAGCGGCGGGCGTGCGCTCGTTGTAATGTTGTACAACCCCGGGTTGGTGGAATGAGGTGGTGCACGGGGCGCTTTCGGATGGGTGGCTGATCACGCGGGCGGGAGCGCCGCCTGCGCACCGGCTGCGGCGCAGTTTGTTCAGGGGGTGTAAGGCCTTGACCGGGACTGACAACGTGCGAGGGGAGCCGCGGCAGCTGGGGTGGTCCGGCCGGGGCGCCGGGCGGTACCGGCTGCCGTGTGCGATGGGGGTGCTTTTGGCAGGGATTTGGAGCGCTGCGCAAGCAGCGGAGCCGTTGCGCGTGTATCGCTACTACGACGCGCGCGGGGTTTTGCATGTCGAAAGCGTGCTTCCGCCCGGCCAGGCGCAGTCCGGTTACGAGGTGCTCGACCGGCGCACGCTCAAGACGCTGGCGGTCATCACGCCCGCGCCCAGCCCGCAGGAACTGGCCGAGCAGGAGCGGCGTCGGCGCGATGCGGCGGCTGCGCAGGCAGCCGCGCAGCGCAGCGCGCAGGCTCGGCAACGCGACGCCGCCCAGCAGAGGTACCGGGACCAGATGCTGTTGCAGACCTACGCCAGCGAGGCGGAGCTGATCCGCCTGCGCAACACCAAGCTGGAAACGATGGCCCTGATCCTGCGCTCGGTTGAGCAAACCGTCGGCCACCTGCGCGGCAACCTGGCCCAGATGGACGCGACGGTCGTCGAGCACGAGGCTGCAGGTCGGGTACCACCAGCTGACTTGCTCGAGGCGCGTGCCAGGACGGCGGCTGATCTTGCCGAACAGGAACGGGCGGCTGAACGCATTCACAACGACCAGGCAGCGATTCGCGACACGTTCGAGTCCGATCTGAACCGTTACCGCCTGCTGATGGGGGCGCGCTGAGCGCGGCTGGCGCGAAAAGCGCTGACGCCCCGGCGTTCACTTACGCAGTGCTTCTGCTCGGTGGCGGCCCGGTGGATTTTTTCGTCCGGGGCAAGGCTGTCCGGCCCCGCCATGCGGGCGGGAGCGAAACTTCAACTAATTGTTATAGAAAGGTAAAGATCAAGTGGAAGCTTATCAGCGCGAGTTTTTCCAGTTCGCCATCGGCAGCGGCGTACTGAAATTTGGGCAGTTCATCCTAAAGTCTGGCCGAAACAGTCCGTATTTCTTTAACGCAGGACTGTTCAACAGTGGCGCGAGCCTGCGCCGCCTGGGCGGTTTCTACGCGGCGGCGCTGGTGCGCTCGGGGGTGGCCTTCGACATGCTGTTCGGGCCCGCCTACAAGGGCATTCCGCTGGTGGCGGCCACAGCCATCGCGCTGGCCGGCGAGCATGGCCGGGATGTGCCCTTTGCGTTCGATCGCAAGGAGGCCAAGGACCATGGCGAGGGCGGCGTGATCGTCGGTGCACCCCTGGTCGGCCGGGTGGTGGTGGTGGATGACGTGATTTCGTCGGGCCTGTCGGTGCAGCACTCGGCGGGCCTGATTGGCGCCGCCGGGGCCGAGCTGGCAACGGTACTGGTGGCGCTCGACCGGCAGGAGCGCGGTCAGGGTGAGCGTTCGGCAGTGGCCGAGGTAACGGCGCGCCACGGCGTGCCGGTGATCGCGGTGGCAGGGCTTGAGCAACTGGTGCAATTTCTTGAAGAAGATTCGCAACACGCAGCGGCTGCAGACATCCGCGCCTACCGGGCCCGCTACGGCTCGAGCTGAAGTACGCGGGATCGCATGGCTGCTGCTGGCTGTCTTGTGCACAAACGCGCAGGCCGTCGATGCAGGGCGCCTTTTCCGCTACCGCGACGAGCGCGGGGTGATGCACATCGGCACCAATCTGCCGCCCGGCCAGGCACAGGCCGGTTATGAGGTTCTGGACAGTCGCAGCCTGAAGCGGCTGAACGTGATCCCGCCGGCGCCCAGTGCCGAGCAACTGGCCCGGCAGGCCGTCGAGCGCCGCACGGCAGCCGTGGCCGAAGCGGCCAACAGCAGGGCCGAACAGGCGCGGCAACGAGACATCGCCGAGCGGCGAAACCGCGACCGGATGCTGCTGGAAACCTACGCGGACGAGACCGACCTGGCGCATCTGCGTGACATGAAGCTGGAGAGCCTGGACCTTATCCTGCGCACCGCCGACAACACCATCGGCCATCTGCGCCGGAACCTTGCGCAGATGGACGCGACAGCTCAGGAGCACATCGCGGCCGGTCGCCAACCGCCGGATTCGCTGGTGCAGGCCCGCGCCCGGACGGCGGCCGATTTGGCCGGTCAGGAGCAGGCCGCCGAGCGGACGCGGGCCGAACAACTGGCCGTGCGGGCCCGCTTCGAAGCGGACCTGGACCGCTACCGCCGCCTGACAGGAACCCTCAAGACCGCCGGATCCTGATTCACGATACGCGCCGGGCCGATCAGTCCGCCTGCGTCATCAGGCGCAGCCACTGCCGGTACTGGGTGTGGGTGAAGGTCTCATCGTCGATGTCGCTGCCGCTGAACTGCGGCGCAAGCCCTATTGCGCGGGCGTTGTCGTCGGCACCGGCGGTCACATGCGTCATGCCGCGAAAATGCCCCTGCAGATACGGCCGGCGTGAGGCCATGAAGCCACGCTGGCAGGCTTCCATCACCGCCTGATCGTCCGGCGTGGCCAGGCCCGCCGGCCCCAGGAAGTCCTCGAACTGGCGCAGCCGCCGTTCGCGCGCGGCTTTTGGCTCACCCTTGGGCGCCACGCAGTACACCTCAATCAGGGTCTGATCGACCGACAGCGGGTGCACGATGCGCACCGTCGAGGATGACTGGTCCATCAGCAGCAGGTTCGGGAACACCACCAGGTTGCGCACGGCGTCGATCATCCAGCGCGCCTTGTCGGGGCCGAACTGGCGCGTGATGCGCTCGCGCTGGAAGCCCAGCGGCCGGTCGTCGCCGTTGGGCATCAGGCCCCAGTCCATGCTGTGACCGTTCTCGAACTGGTAGCTGCCGCCAGGCAGGCTGGCCATCTGTGTCGGGTCGATGGTCTTGAGGGCGTTGGTGGCTTTCTTTTGCCGCTCCAGGATCAGCCCGATGTAGCTGGTGTGCACCGGAAAGAAGTGATAGCCGTCGATGTTCTCCAGCTGCATCTTCCAGTTGGCGCGGCAGGTGTAGCGGATGCCGCCGCGGATCAGCTCCAGGCCGTCCGGGGATTGGTCGGCCATGGCGTCGATGACTGCCGCCGAGCCGCCCAGGTATTGCGCAAGCGGCTCCACAGCTTCGTTCAGGCTGCCGAACACGAAGCCGCGGTACACGCCGACCTTGACCTTGGCCAGATCGTGCGACAGGCCGGTGAAGTAGTCCGTGTAGCCGCCGCGCGGCTGGGCATCCACGTTCACGCAGTGGCCGCTGCTGTCGTATACCCAGCCGTGGTAGGGGCAGGTCAGGGTGCGCTTGTTGCCGCGCTTGCTGCTGGTCAGCTCCGCGCCGCGGTGCGAGCAGCTGTTCAGGAATGCATGGACCTGCCCGTCCTCGCCGCGCGTGACCAGCACCGGCTTGCGGCCAATGCGGGCGGCCACGAAGTCGTTGGCGTTCGGGATCTGGCTCTCGTGGGCCAGGTAGACCCAGGTCGACTCGAAGATGTTGCGCATTTCGAGTTCGAAGATGGCCGGGTCGGCAAAGATGCGCCGCGCCACCTCGAAGCGACCCTGGTCCGGGGCGTCCTGCACGCAGTCGAGCAGTTCGGCGAGTTTCAGGCCGTCGCGGTCGGTGATCTGGTCCATGTTCCACTCCTCGTTGCAAAGGCCGGGCCGGTCTGTGCCGGCCTCTGGCGGGTGAAGTTTGCTGACGCGGCCGGCGCTCAGCCCAGCGCGGCGATGATCTGGTCGGCGGTCGCAATGTCCAGGCGCCCGGCCATGCGCCGCACGCTGATCTCGTGCGCCTCCTGCGAGCCGCACACGCAGCAGTCCTCGGCCAGGATGTTGCTGTAGCCGCGGTCGTTGGCGTCCCAGGCTGTGGATTCAACCACCGCGTCGGTGCTGACGCCGCTCAGAATCAGGTCCGTGATGCCGCGGCCGTCGAGCAGCTCCTGCAGGCCGGAACTCACGAAGGCGCTGAAGATGCACTTGTAGACCACGCTCTCGCCCGGCAGCGGCTTGACCTGTTCGGCCGGATCGCCGCCCCAGGTGCCGCGCTTGCACACCTTGCCGCCGCCGACCATTTGGAAGAACGCGCCGCGGTGCGGCATGCGCGGCTGCACGCCGCCCTCAAGATCGATCAGCACGTGGATCACCGGCACGCCTTTCTGCCGGCAGGCGTCCATCAGGCCGCGCAGCTTGTTGAGCATGCCGGTCTGCTGGATCATGCCGGCGAAGCCCAGTTGCTGTGCCATGGGGGAATCCGGATGCGTGATGTCGTTTTGCACGTCCATGACCAGCAGGGCGGTCTTGGACTTGTCGATGCTGAGGGTCATGGATTTTCCGTGGCCTGTGGTTGGCTTGCTCACCTGAACGGTCGATCGGATTGTAGGGGTCGCACCCCGGCCCGGCAATCAACACGAGGCGGCCAATGACCGCCGTGCTGTGGCTGCTGGTGCTGCTGCTGGTCGGCAGCGCGGTGGCGTATCGACAACTGGCGCGAACGCCGGCCACCGCCGTCATGGGCGCCACACTCCTGCTGGCGAGCGTCAGCGGCCTGTCGTGGTGGCTGGCACTGCCGCTGTGGCTGCTGTGGCTGGCCGTGACCGCACTGCTGTTTGCCGATGACTGGCGACGCGAGTATGTGACCGCGCGCGTGCTGGACTTCTACCGCCAGCAGCTGCCGCCGCTGTCGGACACCGAGCGCGAGGCGATGCAGGCCGGCAGCGTGTGGTGGGAGCGCGAGCTGTTCTCCGGCCAGCCGGACTGGGAACGGCTCGGCGGCTTTGCCGATCCGCCACTGAGCGACGAGGAGCAGGCCTTTCTGGACGGTCCGGTCGAGCGGCTGTGCGGGCAGCTGGACGACTGGCGCATCACGCACGTCGATGCCGATCTGCCGCCGGCCGTGTGGCAGACGCTGCGCGAGGAAGGCTTCTTCGGGCTGATCATCCCGCCGCAGTTCGGCGGCAAGGGGTTCAGCCACCGCGCGCATTCGGCCGTGGTGATGAAGCTCGCCAGCCGCAGCGTGACCGCCGCCATCACCGTCATGGTGCCCAATTCGCTAGGCCCGGCCGAGTTGATCCGCCATTACGGAACACAGGCGCAAAAGGATCATTACCTGCCGCGTCTGGCCAGCGGCCAGGACATTCCCTGCTTTGCCCTGACCGGTCCGCAGGCCGGCTCGGATGCTGGGGCGCTGCCGGATGTGGGCGTGGTCTGCCGCGGGCAGCATGCGGGCGAGGAGGTGCTCGGCGTGCGCCTGAGCTTCGAGAAGCGCTACATCACCCTGGGTCCGGTGGCGACGCTGATCGGTCTGGCCTTCACGCTGCGCGATCCGGACCGCCTGCTGGGCGGCGCGCTCGAGCGTGGCATCACGGTGCTGCTGCTGCCGGCCGACACGCCCGGCGTGACCCGCGGCGAGCGCCACTTGCCGCTCGACGTGCCGTTCCAGAATGGCCCGCTGCACGGCCGGGACGTGTTCGCGCCGCTGGAGTGGATCATCGGCGGCGAGGCCGGCATCGGCCGCGGCTGGCAGATGCTGGTCAGCTGCCTGTCTGAGGGCCGCGGCATCTCGCTGCCGGCGCTGTCCACCGGCGTGGCCAAGGTGGCCGCCCGCCACACCGGCGCCTATGCCCGCGTGCGCGAGCAGTTCGGGCTGCCGATCGGCCGCTTCGAGGGCGTGCAGGAGGCCCTGGCCCGCATTGGCGGCCAGTGCTACCAGATGGATGCGGCCCGCCGCCTGACGCTGTACGCACTCGACGAGGGCGAGCGGCCAGCCGTGGTGACGGCCATCCTCAAATACCACCTCACCGAGCGCGGCCGGCGTGTGGTCAGCGATGCCATGGACGTGCAGGCCGGCAGCGGCATCATGCTCGGGCCGCGCAATTTCCTGGGCCGCTACTACCAGATCATGCCGGTGGCGATCACGGTCGAGGGCGCCAACATCCTGACCCGCAGCCTGATCATCTTCGGCCAGGGCGCGGTGCGCGCCCACCCCTACGTGCTGGACGAGATGCAGGCCGCGCAGGAGGAAGACGCCGACCTGGCGCTGGAGCGCTTCGATCCGCTGCTGCTGGCGCACGGCGCCTACCTGCTGGGCAACGCCGCGCGCAGCCTGTGGCTGGGTCTGAGTCGGGGCCGTCTGGCGCAGGTGCCCAGCGACGGCCCGCTCGGCCGCTACCAGCAGCGCCTGTCCTGGATGAGCGCCGCCTTTGCGCTGGCCGCGGACATCACCATGCTGGTCGTGGGCGGTGATCTGAAACGCCGCGAGCGCCTGTCGGCGCGCCTGGGCGACGTGCTGTCGGAGCTGTACCTGGCCAGCGCCGTGCTGTGGCGGCACGCGCAGCAGGGCCAGCCGCAGGACGATCTACCGCTGCTGCGCTGGGCGATGGACGATTGCCTGGCGCGCATGGCCAGCGCCTTTGATGGCCTGTTCGCCAACTACCCGAACCGTGCGCTCGGTTGCCTGCTGCGTTGGCTGATATTCCCGGCCGGCCGGCCCACCCGCGGACCGGACGATGCGCTGGACAAGCAGGTGGCGGAATTGCTGCTCGCGCCGGGCGAGGCACGCGACCGACTGACGGGCGGCATTTACCTCACGCGCGACCCGGCCGAGGCCACCGGCCGGCTGGAGCTGGCCATCGAACAGGCCGACCTCGCCGGCCAGGCACAGCGCAAGCTGCGCGGCGCGCTCAAGGCCGGCGCCCTGTCGGCTGACGAGGACGTGCTGGCCCAGGCGCAGGACGCCGGCGTACTGGACGCCGGCGAGGCGGCAGTGCTGGCGGACTACCAGGCGCTGGTGCGCGAGATCATCGCCGTCGACGCCTTCCCGGCCGACAGCTTCGCGCGCTCCGCTACCGCGTGACCGGCAGCGCACCGCACGCCGCCATCCCCTGGCAGCAGGCCGGCACGCTCGCCGGCCTGCTGCGCGAGCGCCTGGCGCGCAGCCCGGATGGTGTCGCCTACCGCCATTTCGTGGGCGACGCATGGCAGGCGCTGAGCTGGCGCGAGGTCGCGCGGCGCGTCGGCCGTTTTCAGGCCGCGCTGCGCAACGAGCATCTGCCGGCCGGATCGCGGGTGGCGGTGATGCTGCCCAACGGCCCGGACTGGGCGTGTTTCGACCAGGCTGCACTGGCGCTCGGCCTGGTGACCGTGCCCATCTACCGCGACGACCGGCCGGACAACGCCGCCTACGTGCTGGAGCACTCCGGCGCCGCCCTGCTGCTGACCGAAAGCGCCGACCAGTGGCAGGCGCTGCTGCCGCACGGGTACCTGGGCGCCCTGCAGCGGGTGGTACTGGCGCAGGGCGAGGCCGATGACGACCGGGTGCTGTCGCTGAACCACTGGCTGCCGGCGCAGGACGAGTTTGCGGTGGAGTGCAGCGACGGCGAGGCGCTGGCCAGCATCGTCTACACCTCCGGCACCACCGGCCGGCCCAAGGGCGTGATGCTGAGTCATCGCAACATGCTCTGGAATGCCGCCGCGGCGGAATCCATGGTGCCGGTCACGCCGGATGATTTGTTCCTGTCCTTCCTGCCGCTGTCGCACACGCTCGAGCGCACCATCGGCTACTACCTGCCGCTGTTGGCCGGCGCCACGGTCGCCTTCGGACGCGGCATCCAGCACCTGGCGGACGATCTGGTGGCCGTGCGCCCGACCGTGCTGGTGAGCGTGCCGCGCGTGTTCGAGCGCAGCGCCGTCGCCATCCGGGACGGCATCGCCAAGCGCCCGCGGCCGGTGCGCCGGCTGTTCGATGCGGCGCTCGAGCTCGGCTGGCGGGATTTCGAGCGCGCACAGGGCCGGGCGCGCGGCACGCCGCTGCTCGCCGCCCTGCCGCTGCTGCGCCGCCTCGTGGCGCGGCCGGTGCTCGATCGCCTCGGTGGCCGGCTGCGCGTGGCCATCTGCGGCGGCGCCGCCCTGCCGCCCGACGTGGCGCGGCTGTTCATCAGCCTCGGCCTGCCGCTGCTGCAGGGCTATGGCCTGACCGAAGCCAGCCCCGTGCTCACCGTCAACACGCTGGATGACAACCGACCGGACAGCGTCGGCCTGCCGCTGCCGGAGGTGCAACTGCGCCTCGGTGCGGGCGACGAACTGCTCGCCAAAAGCCCCGGCGTGATGGCCGGCTACTGGCACGACGTCGAAGCCAGCGCCGCGGTGATCGATGCCGACGGCTGGCTGCACACCGGCGACATCGCCGCCCAGCGGGGCCGCCACTGGTACATCACCGGCCGCCTGAAGGACATCATCGTGCTCGCCAACGGCGAGAAAGTGCCGCCGGTAGACATCGAACACGCGCTGATGCTCGACCCGCTGATCCACCAGGCGCTGCTGGTCGGCGAGGGCCGGCCGTATCTGGCCGCCATACTGGCACTGCATCGCAAACCGTGGGCGGAGCTTGCCGCCGAACTCGGGCTGGATGCCGATGCTCCGACCTCTTTGGCCGACCCGCGCGCCGAACAAGCCGTGCTAGCACGCGTCGAGACCGCGCTGCACGCCTTTCCCGGCTATGCCCGGCTGCGCCGCGTGCACCTGACGCTGGAGGAATGGACCGAAGCCAATGGTCTGCTTACCGCCACCCAGAAGGCGCGGCGCGGCAAGTTGGCTGAACGGTACGGCGATGTCATCGAGGCACTGTATCGGGCATGAGTCCCGTCCAGTCCGGCAGGCAGCCGGCAGTCGGTGCGCGGCGGAATCCGCAGAACGCATCGCCAGAACGTCGCGGACTACGCCGGGCCTCATCACGGCAAGGGCTTGCTGCCGCTTGCCAGCCGAAGACAGGACACGAAGGCAAGGGGTCCGGTTTCTGGCTCGACGCGCTGGCGCACACGGCGCGCAATCCCTGCGACCAGATCGGCCAACTTGCGCAGGGCTTGGTGCCGGTGCGGGCCGCGCCGGTGTCGGGCGGGATCTTGCACGGAACGCAAGCTTGCCGAGCCGGGCCGCCGGGCGCCTGAATTTCCTGGCCGCTTCAACTCGTACCGGACCCCGCCATTTCATGAAAAAGCTGCTCGGCAACGTAGGCCTCGTCATCATTGCCTTGCTTGCCGGGGCGGCATTCGGACTGGCCGATCCGGCCAGCGCACCGGCGCTGGCGCCGGTCGCAAAGTGGGTACTGCAACTGATCAAGGCAGCCGCCACGCCACTGGTGTTTTTCGCCGTGCTGGAGGCGATCTTGCGCTTTCGCGTGGCCGGTACGGATTTCCTGAAGTTGCTGACGATCGCGTTGATCAACGCCACTCTGGCAATCGCCATTGGCATCGCGCTGGCCAATGCGCTGCAGCCGGGCCAGTACTTGCGGCCCTTGATCAGCGCCTCTGCAGCCACCCTGCGGCCGATCGATCTTGGCGACCTGCTCGCCCGGCAGTTGCCCGGCAGCGTTGTTCAGCCCTTCGTGGACAACAGCATCATGCCGCTGGTGATGGTAGCGATTGCGTTCGGCTTTGCCTGGCGCCGAGTGCGACTGACGCGGGACGCCGACACCCTGTCACTGATGGACAAGGGCGAGGTGCTGGTCTCGGTGCTGCGGGACGTGTGGGAGACGCTGCTGATCTGGATCGTCAAGCTGGTCCCGCTGGCGGTGTTTTGCGCCAGCGCCAAGGTGACTGCCGAGCACGGGCTGGCGTCGTTCACCGGCCTTGGACAGTACGTCGCCCTGTGCCTGCTGGGCATGGCAGTGCATGTGCTGGGCACCTACAGCGCCTGGTTGCTGCTGTACGCGCGCATCGGGCTGCGCCGCTTCTGGAATCAGGCTGCGCAGCCGGTGCTCTACGCGTTCAGCGTCAACAGCAGCCTGGTGGCACTGCCCCTGACACTGCGGGCACTGGACCGATTGGGCATTTCGCGGCGCGCCTCGACGCTGGCGGCCTGTGTCGGCACCAATCTGAACAACGACGGCATCATTCTGTACGAGGGCTTCACGCTGCTGGCGCTGGCGCAGGCCATGGGCATCGACATGAGCCTGGGCGCACAGGTGTTCGCCGCGCTGTATTGCGTCGTGGCCGCGATGGGTGTGGCCGGCGTGCCGGAGGCCGGCGTGGTCGCGCTGACGCTGGTGCTGGGTGGACTGGGATTGCCGACCGAGGCGCTGGCCGTGCTGCTGTCCGTGGACTGGATCATTGCCCGCGGGCGTTCCCTGCTGAACACCACCTCGGACATGGTCGGCTCGGCGGCGCTGGATCGGTGGCTGCGGTTGACCACAGCCACCCTTGCTGGCGCCGGCTCCGGCGCAACTGCGTCGGAGCGGCCAGGGGAGCGCTGAATGAAGCCATTCTGGATTTCCGTGCGCCTGCCAGCGGGAAAAACCCGGTGGGAGCACAGCTTTGCTGCGCGATGATCGCCCGGCAAAGTCGGGCTCCTACAACGCGGTGATCACCCGCCGCAGCCGGGCTACGGTTTTCCGATGGCTACAGCCCGCTCAGCCAGATATGGCCCACGGCGCCCAGGATGATTCCCAGCACCAGTCCGGCGGCGAACGGCAGATAGGGCCGCGCCGTGCGTTGCGGGGCGCCGGCGGCAGGCGCGCGGGGGTTGACCGCGGGCGGGCCGCAGCCGGTTTGCCGCCTGGCTGGACCACGGCGACCGCGCACGGGCCCTTGTCACCCTGCTGGGCCTCGAAGTCGACCTCCAGCCCGGGGCGCAGAACTTCCTTGTCGCCCGTGAAATCGGTGTAGTGAAAAAAGTATTCGGTGCCCTGGTCGCCTTCGATGAAACCAAAACCCTTGCGGAAGTAAAAACGTTTGACGGTGCCTTTCATGGAGCTGCGCTGAGGAGTGGGTGGCTGCGCGGAAGTGGTCGCGGTGACGAGGCGCAGGACTATCTGGAAGCGCCGCGAACCGGGCCACGCGACCGGTCGGCGGATTCCGCCAGCAACGGCATGGTCGCCCACCATCGCGCCCGTTCGGGCCGCCAGCCCCCGCCCGTTGCGGGCGAGGGCCGCGCATTATAGCTGCCCGACCCTGTCCCGCGATGCCGGCGCCAGGCGCAGCAGGCGCCAGGCCAGCATCGTCTGTGCCGCCGCGACCGCCAGGCTTGCCGCATAGACGGCGCCCACCGCGCGCCGGACCACATCGGCATCGACGTGGGCGCTGAGTCCGGCCAGGGTGGCGATGACGCCTGCCAACGCCGAGCCGAACGCAATGCCCAGCGTGCGCACGGTCGGGATGCTGCCGGCGGTGATGCTCTCCTCGCCGGGACTGGCGTGCTGCATGGTGAAGGCGATCAGGTGGATGCTCAGCGCCCCGACGCCAAAGCCGAGCATGACCAGCGCCACGCCGACCGCGGGCGCGGCAAGCTGCCCCAGTCCGGCCAAAAGAACGCCGGTCATGGCCAGGATCAGCAGCGGCCCGCCGATGATGGCGCGCCGCTCGGCGGCGCCCTGCCAGCGCGCGGTGGTCAGCGAGGCGGCGGTCCAGCCGACCGCCAGCAGGCTGGCGAAGTAGCCGGCGTGCAGTGGGCGCAGGTGATAGACCTGCTGCATCAGCAGCGGCATGAACACCGTGATGCTGGTGTGCAGGATGGACGAGGTCACGAACAGGCCGTAGGCCACGCCCACCGGCGCCCGCAGCGACGCCGCCCGGCGCGGAAACAGGCGCACGGCGCCGCGCCGGTCCAGCGCAAAGGCACTGCCGACCAGCAGCAACGCGAGTGCCAGCACCGCCAGGCGCAACGGCGTGCCGACCAACTGGCCGGCCGCCGCGACGCTGAGCACGCCGGCGCCCAGCAGTCCGACCCGGCCCACCGGAAACGGCTGGCGTGCGCGCCCGGCCAAGCCCTGCGGCAGATGGCGGGCGGCCAGCAGGCTGAACACGGCGATGATCGGCACGTTCACGCCAAACGCTGCGCGCCACAGGCCGGCCTCGGCAAACAGGCCGCCGAGCGCCGGGCCGATCAGCGCCGCCGCCGCCCACATGCCGGAAATGGACGCCAGCATCAGCTTGCGCAGCTCGGCGCTGTACAGCTCGCTGACCAGAGCCATCGACTGAGCCACGATCAGGCCGCCGCCGAAGCCCTGCACGGTGCGCGTGGCCAGCAGCACCTCCATGCTTGGCGCCACCGCGCACGCCAGCGAGCCGGCCAGAAACAACCCGCCGGCCAGCACGTAGGCGTGACGCGGCCCGTAGGCACTGCGCAGCGGCCCCGAGCTGGCGGCGCCCACGATCGAGCCGACCATGTACAGCATCGACACCCAGGCGTAGAAGCGCACGCCGCCGATGTCGGCCACCACGGTGGGCATGACCGTGGCGACCAGGAACACGTCCATGGCATGCAGGGCGATGCCAAGAGCCAGCGTCACCGTCAGCGGCGCCCGGCCCTCCCGCAACAGGTCGGTAAAACCGGCCATCGGCCTCAGATGCAGCGCGCCAGGCCGCCATCCACCTGCAGCGTGGTGCCGGTGATGTAGCTGGCGCCCGCCGAGCACAGGAACACCGCGACGCAGGCGATTTCTTCCGGCTCGCCGCCGCGGCGCAGCGGCACGTGGGCCAGCTGCTCGGCTTCAAGCTGCGCCACGGTGACGCCCCGTTCGGCCGCCTGGCGCTGCATCAGGCTTTGCCAGCGGGCGGTGCGCACGGCGCCGGGGTTGATGGCGTTGACCAGGATGCCGTGCGGCGCGCCCTCGTCGCCCAGCGCCTTGGTCAGGTTCATCAGGCCGGCGTTGGCGGCGCCACCGGCCAGATAACCCGCGCTTGGCTGGCGGCCGGCGCCGCCGATGATGTTCAGCACCCGCCCGCCGCCGCGCGCCATCAGCAGCGGCCAGACGGCGCGCGTCAGGCGCACATAGCCCCAGAACTTGAGCGCGAAATCCTCCTGCCACTCCGCTTCCGGTTTGCTCAGCAGCGAACCGGCGCGGATGGAACCGGCGTTGTTGACCAGGATGTCGAGGGCACCAAAACGCGCCGTATGGGCCGCCACCAGCTGCGCGATGCCGGCCTCGGTGGACAGATCGGCCGGCACCGCCAGCGCGGCAATGCCGCATTGCTGTTCCAGCTCGTCTGCCAGGGCGCGCAGGGGCGCCTCGCCACGCGCGCACAGCGTCAGCTGTACGCCTTCGGCCGCCAGCGCCTGGGCGATGGCCCGGCCAATGCCGGCGCTGGCGCCGGTGACAAGGGCGATCTTTCCGCGCAGCGCAAGTTCCATCCGTATCTCCTCCATCACGATTGCCGTGCCAGTTTAGCCGCAGGCAACAACTGCACCGGGCATTGATAAAAGAGTCAGCAGCGGCCCGATAATGGAACTACCCGCTGTCGCCGCGAGCACCCGACATGAGCCAAGCCCTCGATTACCTGATCCAGGCCCGCCCGGACGCCATGCAGCCGTATTTCGCCTTCCTGAAGGTGGCCGGTCGGCGTCTGGATCCCAAGACCAAGGCGCTGATTTCCCTCATCAGCAAGGTCCACGCGCAGACCGAACGCGGCTTTCGTCAGTACCTGACGCGGGCGCTGCGCAGCGGCGCCAGCGCCGACGAGGTGCTCGACGCCCTGCTGATGGCCTTTCCGATGCTGGGCCTGACGCGGATCGTGTGGGCGGTGGACCAGCTGCTGGCGCTGGACCTGCCGGAGTTTCGCCTCGATCAGCTCGGCCACGTGCCGGACTGGCATGCGCTGGCGCCCCTGGCCGAACTGCCGCCCACCGGCAGCCTGCGCCGTGAGGCTGACGGCCGCGCCGTGTTCATTCACCGAACGGACACCGAGCTGATGGTCTACGACGCCCGTTGCCCACACCAGAGCACCGACATCCCGGAACTGGCCATTGACGGCGCGCGCTTGACCTGCCCCCGCCACGGCTGGGCATTCGATCTAGGCAGCGGCATGTGTGTGGCCAAGGGCTCCCGGCCGCTGCGCGCGCTCGCGCACCGGGAACAGGACGGGCAGTTGTGGGCGTTCTGGTGACGGGCGCATGACGCCGGCGCCAAGCAGAGCCATGAATGGCGCGTGGGAGCGGCGCCCTCGCCGCGAACCTTCCAATCGGCATTCGGCCCGGGGCGGGCCTCCCACCGGTGTCGGTCTGCTAAACGCCGACCTTTGACCGCAGCAGCGCATTCACCTGCGCCGGGTTGGCCTTGCCGCCGGTGGCCTTCATCACCTGACCGACCAGGAAGCCGAGCACCTTGTCCTTGCCGGCTTTCAGCTGCTCGACCTGATCTGGATTGGCGCTGAGCACCTGCTCGACAGCCGCCTCGATGGCGCCGGTGTCGGTGATCTGCTTCAGGCCCCGCGCCTGGATGATGGCGTCGGCCTCGCCCTCGCCCTGCCACATGGCGGCGAACACGTCCTTGGCGATCTTGCCCGAAATGGTCTGATCCACGATGCGCCCCAGCAATCCGCCCAGCGCGGCCGGGCTGACCGGGGAAGCAGTGATCGGCAGATCGTCGCGGTTCAGGGCGGCGGCGAGTTCGCCGTTGATCCAGTTGGCGGCGAGCTTCGGTTCCGCGCCGCTGGTCAGTGAGGCTTCGAAGTAGTCGGCCAGCTCCCGCTCGGCGGTCAGCAGCCCGGCGTCGTAATCGGACAGGCCGTACTGCGACACGAAGCGCGCCTGACGGGCCTGCGGCAGTTCCGGCAATTGCGCGCGCAGGTGCTCCACCCAGGCCTCGGATACCTCGATCGGCAGCAGGTCCGGATCGGGGAAATAGCGGTAGTCGTTGGCTTCTTCCTTGCTGCGCATGGCGCGCGTCTGGTTGCGCTCGGCGTCGTACAGGCGGGTTTCCTGCACCACCTGGCCGCCGCTTTCCAGCAGCTCGATCTGGCGCTCGACCTCGACCTCGATGGCGCGCTCCACAAACCGGAACGAGTTGATGTTCTTGATCTCGGCCCGCGTGCCCAGTTTGCTGTCGCCGACCCGGCGCACCGACACGTTGGCGTCGCAGCGGAACGAGCCTTCCTGCATGTTGGCGTCGGAGATTTCCAGATACCGCACCAGGGCGTGCAGCTTTTTCAGGTAAGCCACCGCCTCGGCGGCGCTGGACAGCTCCGGTTCGGAGACGATCTCCACCAGCGGCGTGCCGGCGCGGTTCAGGTCGATCCCGGTCAGGCCGTGGAAGTCCTCGTGCAGGGACTTGCCGGCGTCTTCCTCCAGGTGCGCGCGGGTGATGCCGATGCGCTTGCCGGTGCCGTCCGGCAGCGTTATGTCCAGATGTCCCAGGGCGACGATCGGCAGCTCGTACTGGCTGATCTGGTAGCCCTTGGGCAGGTCCGGGTAGAAATAATTCTTGCGCGCGAACACCGAGCGGGGCGCGATCTGCGCGCCGACGGCCAGGCCAAACTTGATGGCCATGGCCACCGCCTCGCGATTGAGCACCGGCAGCACGCCCGGCAGGGCAAGGTCGATGGCGCAGGCCTGCGTGTTCGGTTCGGCTCCAAACGCCGTGGCGGCGCCCGAGAACAGTTTGCTGCGGGTGGCCAGCTGGCAGTGGACTTCGAGGCCGATGACGGTTTCCCAGGCGCTCATGTCAGGCCTCCGGCGCGCGGCGCATGTGCCAGTCGGTCACCTGCTGGTAGCGGTGGGCGACGTTCAGCAATCGCGCTTCGTCAAAATCGCGGCCGATCAGTTGCAGCCCCACCGGCAGGCCCTGCACCAGCCCGCAGGGAACGGACAAGGCCGGCAGGCCGGCCAGGTTGGCGGCGATGGTGTAGATGTCGGACAGGTACATGGCGACCGGGTCGTGCTGCTTCTCGCCCAGGCGAAAGGCCGGCTGCGGCGTGGTCGGCGCGGCGATCACGTCCACCTGCCCGAAGGCGCCCAGAAAGTCTTCACGAATCAGCCGGCGCACGCGCTGGGCCTTCAGGTAATAGGCGTCGTAGTAGCCGGCCGACAGCACGTAGGTGCCGATCAGGATGCGCCGCTTGACCTCGGCACCGAAGCCTTCGCTGCGGCTGCGTTTGTACAGATCGGTCAGGTCGGCCGGATTGTCGGCCCGGTAGCCGTAGCGCACGCCGTCGTAGCGGGCCAGGTTCGACGAGGCCTCGGCCGGTGCCACCACATAGTAGGCCGGCACCGACAGTGCCGTATGCGGCAGCGTGATGTCGACCAGCCGGGCGCCCAGGCGCTCCAGTTCCGCCAGCGCGGCGCGCACGGCGGCGCCCACCGCGGCATCCAGGCCGGCATTGAAATACTCCGCCGGCAGGCCGATGCGCAGGCCGGTCAAGGGCGCCTCCAGCGCGGCCGAGTAATCCGGCACCGGCCGGTCGATGCTGGTCGAGTCGTGCTCGTCGAAACCGGCCATGGCTTGCAGCAGCAGGGCCATGTCGGCCGCCGAGCGGGCCATCGGTCCGGCCTGGTCCAGCGACGAGGCAAACGCCACCATGCCGTAGCGCGACACCCGGCCGTAGGTGGGCTTCAGGCCGCAGATGCCGGTCAGGGCCGCCGGCTGGCGGATCGAACCGCCGGTATCCGTGCCGGTGGCCGCGCTGCACAGGCCGGCCGCCACCGCAGCCGCCGAACCGCCGCTGCTGCCGCCGGGCACGCGATCCAGATCCCAGGGGTTGCGCACCGGGCCGTAGAACGAGGTCTCGTTCGACGAGCCCATGGCGAACTCGTCCATGTTGGTCTTGCCCAGCATCACCGCGCCGGCGGCGGCCAGGCGCTGGACCACGGTGGCGTCGTAGGGCGCGATGAAGTTGTCCAGCATCCGCGACGCGCAGCTGGTGCGCACGCCGTCGGTGCAGAAGATGTCCTTGTGGGCGATCGGGATACCGGCCAGCGGACCGGCATCGCCGCCGGCCAGCGCTGCATCGGCGGCCGCCGCAGCCTGACCGGCCGCCCCGGCCGTGACGGTGACAAAGGCATTGAGCGCAGCGTTTCGGGCGCCAATGCGGGCCAGATAGGCGGCCGTCAGTTCCGTCGCCGAATAATCGCCTCGCCGCAGCGCGGCGGCCTGTTCGGTCAGGGTCTGGTCTAGCATGGGTCAGGCTTGCCGTGGGGTGTAAACTGCGCTCATTCGATGACCTTTGGCACCAGATACAGGCCGTCCTGCACCGCCGGTGCGATGGCCTGGAAGCGGCGCCGCTGGTCGGTTTCGGCGACGGTATCGGCGCGCAGGCGCTGGCTGGCGTCGATCGGATGGGCCAGGGGGGGCACCTGCGCGGTGTCGGCACCGTCCAGCTGGGTCACCAGTTCCAGAATGGTGCTCAGTTCGGCCGCATAGGTCGTCAGCTGATCGGCCGACACCTCGATGCGGGCCAGGTGCGCCACCTTGCGCACCTCGTCGCTGCTTATCGACACGCTGTTCCTCGCCGCTGGTTGTGAACGCCGGGCGCCGTTGCTAGATTGCGGCGCCACGGTACTTTTGTTGCCCTTCCAATACCTTAGAGGCTGGTCGGACCCACTGATGTTCAAAAAACTGTTCGGGCTTTTTTCGAGTGATCTTGCCATCGACCTTGGCACCGCCAACACGCTGGTGTCGGTGCGCGGGCGGGGCATCGTGCTGCAGGAGCCTTCCGTGGTGGCCATCCGCCACGGCGCCAGCACCAACGGCCGCAAGGTGATCCAGGCGGTGGGCATCGAGGCCAAGCGCATGCTCGGTCGCACGCCGGGCAACATCACCGCCATCCGGCCGCTCAAGGACGGCGTGATCGCGGATTTTTACGTCACCGAGAAGATGCTGCAGCACTTCATCCGCAAGGTGCACGAACGCGGATTTTTCCGGCCCAGCCCGCGCGTGGTGGTCGGCGTGCCCTGCGGCTCGACCCAGGTGGAACGCCGCGCCATTCGTGAATCGGCGATGGGCGCCGGGGCGCGCGAAGTATATCTAATCGAGGAACCCATGGCGGCCGCCATCGGCGCCGGCCTGCCGGTGGCGGAGGCCACCGGCTCGATGATCATCGACATCGGTGGCGGCACCACCGAGATCGCCGTCATTTCGCTCAACGGCCTGGTCTACTCGGAGTCGGTGCGCATCGGCGGCGACAAGTTCGACGACGCCATCATCAACTACGTGCGCCGCAACTACGGCACGCTGATCGGCGAGTCCACGGCCGAGACCATCAAACACCAGATCGGTTCGGCCTATCCGGGCAACGAAGTGCTGGAAATCCAGGTCAACGGCCGCAACCTGGCCGAGGGCGTGCCGCGCAGCTTCACGCTCAACAGCAACGAAGTGCTCGAGGCGTTGCAGGACCCCCTGCACGGCATCATCGCCGGCCTGCGCAAGGCGCTCGAACAGATCCCGCCGGAACTTTCCTCCGACGTGGCCGAGCGCGGCATGGTGCTGACCGGCGGCGGCGCCTTGTTGCGCGGCATCGACAAGCTGTTCTCGGAAGAAACCGGCCTGCCGGTGGTGATCGCCGACGAGCCCATGCTGTGCGTGGCCAAGGGCGGCGAGATGGCGCTCGATTTCATCGACCAGGTCACCGACATCTTCGACGAGGAGTGAGTTCCCGCGCGGCCGATCCGGTCGCGCGGCATCGCCGCATGCCCCATGCCTAGCCTGTTCCGGCGCCGCCCGTCGCTGGCGCTCCGCCTGCTGCTGGCAACGCTGGCGGCAGTGATGCTGCTGTTTCTGGACCAGCGCGGCCCGCGGCTGGTGCCGCTGCGCAGCGCCTTGCTGACCGTGCTGCACCCGGTGCAGCAGGCCATCGACCTGCCCTTTCGGGCCTGGGCCTGGGGCACCGACAACCTGCGCGAACGCGCCGCTCTGCGTACCCAGACGGCCGTCCTGCGCGACGAGAATCTGCGTCTGCGCCTGCGGGTACAGACGCTTGACGCGCTGCAGGCCGAGAACAGGCGCCTGCAAGCGCTGCTCGATTCCCTGGCGCGTACCCCGCAGCCGCTGCGCGCGCTGATCGCCAGCACAGTCAAAGTGGGCCTGGATCCCTATATCGGGCAGATTCAGATCGACAAAGGCTCCCTGCAGGGCGTGTTCACCGGCCAGCCGGTGCTCGACGCCGACGGCGTGGTCGGACAGGTGCTGCATGTGGCGGCACAGACCGCCCAGGTACTGCTGATCACCGACAGCCGGCATGCCATCCCGGTCAAATCGATTCGCAGCGGCGTGCGGGCCATTGCCGTGGGCCGTGGACCGATCGGTGCGCTCGACCTGCCGTACCTGCCCAACCATGTCGACCTGGAGGTCGGTGACACGCTGGTCACTTCCGGGCTGGACGACGTGTTCCCGCCGGACCTGCCGGTGGCCACGGTCAGCCGCGTGAACCGCATCGCCGAGGGCGAATTCGCCGAGGTCCAGGCGACCCCATCCGGCCGCCTGGACCGCATCCAGGAGGTCCTGCTGGTGTGGCCGGCCACGCAGCCGGCCGCCGCCCCAGAAACAACCGGCGACCGTCCGCCCGCTCCAAGCCAGTGAGCACCGCCCCCGTAAAGCCCCGGAGCCGGGCCATTGCAGGCAGCCTGCTGGCGGCCGGCCTGCTGCTGTCGGCGCCGGTGCCGGCGTGGGCAAGTGCCTGGCAACCGCCCTGGCTGACGCTGGCACTGGCCTATTGGTGTCTGGCGCAGCCCGACCGGCTGGGCATTACCGCCGGCTTTGCGCTCGGGCTTCTGGAAGACGCCCTGACCGGAGCGCCGCTGGGTCAGCATGCCTTGGCGCTGGCGGTGGTGGCAGCGGCGGTGCTGGCGCAGCATCAGCGCCTGCGCGTGCTGCCGCTGTGGCAGCAGGCGCTGCTGCTGGTGCCACTGCTGGCGGTGCACCAGATCATCCTGGCCCTGATTACCGGCAGCAGCGGCAGGCCGGTGTCGGCGGGCATGCTCCTGCCGGCGCTCAGCGGGGCCCTGGTGTGGCCCTGGCTGTTCTTGACCCTGCGCGATCTGCGTCGGCGCGCCAGCCGCTGAAGCCATGGCGCGCCGGCATCAGACGATCAAGGACCCGGCGGCCGAGCTGCGCCTGTTTCGCCGACGCGTGACCCTGTTGCTGGTGTTGATGGCCCTGGCCGGCGCCGGGCTGCTGGCCCGCCTGAGCTTCCTGCAGGTCGTGCAGCACGACCGTTATGCCACGGCGTCCCAGGACAACAGCATCCGCGCCGAGGTGATTGCGCCGGCACGGGGCGTCATCACCGACCGCAACGGCACGCTGCTGGCCCAGAACGTATCCAGTTTCAGCCTGTACCTGACCCCCGAGAACGTGCCGGACACGGCCGCCACGCTGGCGGCGCTGGGCCGCCTGATCGACCTGCGCCAGCCCGACCTGGAGCGTTTCGCCAGTCTGCGCCGCATCCGTCCGCGCTTCGAGGCCTTGCTGCTGCGCCGCAATCTGGACGACACCGAAGCGGCGCGCTTTGCCGCCAACCGTCATCGATTCCCCGGCGTCGAACTGCGCGGCGACCTGTCGCGCCACTACCCGCAGGGGGCGCTGACCGCGCACGTGGTCGGTTACGTCGGTCGGGTCAGCGAGGCCGAACTGGCGCAGGCCAGCGCCGAGCAGCGGGCCACCGACAGCACCGGCAAGAGCGGTATCGAGAAATCCTACGACGCGCTGCTGCAGGGCCGGGTCGGCTACCAGCAAACGGAGGTGGACGCCCACGGTCGGCGCCTGCGCGTGCTCGATCGCATCCGCGCGCAGCCCGGAACGCCGCTGCGACTGGATCTGGACGTCGATCTGCAGCGGGCGGCACAGGCCGCGCTGGCAGGGCGTCCGGGCGCCGTGGTGGCAATGGACCCGGTCAGCGGTCATGTGCTGGCCATGGTCAGCGAGCCGGCCTTCGATCCGAACCTGTTCGTCGGTGGCATCGGCAGCGAGGACTACCGTGGCCTGCTGAACAATCCCGAGCGACCCCTGACCGACCGCGCCCTGCGCGGGCTCTATCCGCCCGGGTCGACCATCAAGCCGCTGATGGCACTGGCCGGACTGGCCAGCGGGGTGGCCACCGCCGACCACCACGTGTGGTGCCCGGGCTGGTACACGCTGGGCAATTCGGCGCACCGCTTCCGCTGCTGGCAGCGTCACGGCCACGGCCGCGTGGACATGCGGCGGGCGATATCGCAGTCCTGCGATGTGTACTTCTACGACCTGGCCCTGAAACTGGGCATCGACCGCATGCATGAGCAACTGGGCCGTTTCGGGCTGGGTGCGCGCACCGGCATCGACCTGCCCGGCGAGCAGGCTGGCCTGCTGCCGTCGCAGGCCTGGAAGCGCAGTGCCCGCAAGGCGCCCTGGTATCCGGGCGAGACGCTGATCGCCGGCATCGGCCAGGGTTACAACACCGCCACGCCGTTGCAGCTGGCCTATGCCACGGCACTGATCGCCAGCCGTGGCCGCACGCCCCCTCCCCGGCTGGTACCGGCGCCCCTTGGGGAGCCGGCGGCGGTACCCGACCGGCTGTCCCAGGTCAGCGCCGAGCAGTGGCAGATCATTGCCGATGCCATGCATGCCGTGGTGGCGCCGGGCGGTACGGCCTTTCGCGCGCTCGCCGATGCACCGTACAGCGCGGCCGGCAAGACCGGCACCGCGCAGGTGTTCGCCATGAGCCAGCGCGCCGACGACCGCGGTCGCAACGTGGCCCGGCACCTGCTCGATCACGCCCTGTTCATCGCCTACGCGCCGCTGGAAGCTCCCCGCATTGCGCTGTCGGTGATCGTCGAGCACGGCGGCTCGGGCAGCGGCACCGCCGCTCCGGTGGCCCGCCAGGTGCTCGATGCCTGGCTGGCGCGAACGGGCGGATCATGAGCGACTGGATCACCGCCTGGCGGCGGGTCAACGTCGATTGGGCGCTGCTGGTCGGCCTGCTGGGCCTGTGCTCGGTCGGCCTGATGCTCGCCTACAGCGCCGGCGGCGAGTCCCTGCCGGCGGCCAGGAGTCAGGGCATTCGGGTGGGAATCGGGCTGCTGCTGCTGTTGGTCGCGGCGCAGGTGCCGGTCGGCTGGTTGCAGCGCCTGGCAGCGCCGTTCTACCTGCTGACGATCATTCTGCTGATCGTGGTGGACGCCATTGGCGCCATCGGCCACGGCGCGCAGCGCTGGCTGGATCTGGGGCCCCTGCGCTTCCAGCCGTCCGAGCTGGCCAAGCTGGCGGTGCCGATGATGGCGGCGCGGTATCTGAGCGACCGCGCGCTGCCCCCAACCGCACGCGATGTCGTCGCCAGCGCCGCGCTGGCGCTCCTGCCGGTGCTGCTGATCGCCGCTCAGCCGGATCTGGGCACCTCGCTGCTGGTGGCGGCAGCGGGTTTGTCGGTGCTGTTTTTGGCCGGCCTCAGCTGGCGGGTGATCGGCCTTTTCACAGGGCTGGCGGCTGCCGCTGCACCGCTGATGTGGCTATATGGCATGCATGACTACCAGCGCCAGCGGGTGCTGACCCTGTTCGATCCGCAGCGCGACCCGCTGGGCACCGGCTACCACATCATCCAGTCCACGATCGCCATCGGCTCGGGCGGTTTCTACGGCAAGGGCTGGCTCGAAGGCACGCAGACGCGCCTGCAATTCCTGCCCGAGAGCGCCACCGACTTCGTGTTCGCCGTGTTCGGCGAGGAATTCGGCTTGCTGGGCGCCATCGGCCTGCTGCTGCTGTACGGCTTTATCATCGGCCGCGGCATGAACATCGCCATGCAGGCCAGCGACGGTTTTGGCCGGCTGCTGGGCGGCGGGCTGATGTCCACGTTTTTCGTTTATGTCGTGGTCAATATCGGCATGGTCAGCGGCGTGCTCCCGGTGGTCGGCGTACCGCTGCCGCTGGTCAGCTATGGAGGTACTTCGATGGTTACCCTGATGCTCGGGTTCGGCATGCTCATGGGCATCCGCGCCCACCGCAAACTGTGGCCGGCATGAGGCGCCTGGCCGCCCTGCTGCTGGCGCTGGGCAGCGCCGCGCCGGCCCCGGCCGTGCCGCTGGCCGAACATCCGCCCCTGCAGGCCCTGATCGATACCCTGGTCAGCCAGGACGGTTTCGCGCGGGCCGATGTCGAGCGCCTGCTGGCGGGCACGCAGTTCCACCAGAGCATCATCGACGCCATCACCCGCCCGGCCGAGAAGATGCCCTGGCACCGCTATCGGCCGATCTTCCTGACCCAGCAGCGCATCGACGGCGGCGTGGCCTTCTGGAACGAGCACGCCGCGCTGCTGGCACGGGCCGAGCGCGAACACGGCGTGCCGGCATCGATCATCACCGCCATCATCGGCGTGGAGACCCGTTACGGCGCCGTCACCGGTCGCTACCGGGCGCTCGACGCGCTGACCACGCTGACCATCGCCGGCCTGCCGCGCAGTGCTTTCTTTGGCCGCGAACTGCGCGAACTGCTGCTGCTGGGCCGCGAGGAGCGGCTGGACCTGGCCGGCCTGAACGGCTCCTATGCCGGCGCGCTGGGTCTGCCGCAGTTCATCCCGTCGAGCTACCGCGCCTACGCGGTGGATTTCGACCAGGACGGCCGGCGCGACCTGCTCGGCAGCCCGGCCGACGCCATCGGCAGCGTGGCCAATTACCTGCGCCGCCACGGCTGGGAAGCGGGCCAGCCGATCACCGCTGCGGCCACGGCAACGCCCGCCGCGGCCAGCCTGGGCGGGACCGATCCGGCCCTGAAGCACACCGTAAGCCAGCTGCTTGCCGGGGGCGTCAGCGCCCCTGGGGCCGCGCCTGGCACACGCAAGGCAGCGCTGATTCGCCTGGAGGCCGAGCAGGGGGACGAATACCACCTGGGCTTCCAGAATTTCTACGCCATCACCCGCTACAACCACAGCGCGCTGTACGCGATGGCGGTCACGCAACTGGCGGCAGCCATCGGTGCGCAGCACCCGGCCTCACCCTGAACCCCATGCCGCCGCCGGCTGGCTGGCGCTGCTGCTGGTGCTGCTTCTGGCCGGCTGCGCCGGTCCCGGTAGCCGGCCCGGGCCGGACTACCGCAAGGACGGCCCGCCGACCACGGCGGTGGACATCGACGCCATCCCCGATGCGGTGCCGCGCGCCGAAGCCCTGTGCCAGCCGTGCCTGCGCCCGTATGAGGTCGAAGGCGTCGCGTTCCGGCCGCTGGCCAGCGCCGCCGGCTACCAGGCGCGCGGCATCGCCAGCTGGTACGGACGCGAGTTCGACGGCCGCCCGACCGCCAACGGCGAGCGTTACGACATGCTCGCCATGACCGCCGCGCACCCGACCCTGCCGATTCCGAGCTACGCGCGGGTCACGCATCTGGCCAACGGCCGCAGCGTGGTCGTTAGAATCAACGACCGCGGACCGTTCAGGCGCGGCCGGCTGATCGATCTGTCCTACGTGGCCGCGGCCAAGCTGGGCCTGGTCGGCCACGGCAGCGGACCGGTCGAGGTGCGCGCTGTGCTGCCGGGCGGATCGTCGGCGCCGGCGGTCATCACGGCCAGCGCATCGCCGGGCGCGCAACCACTGCCGACCGACGCGGTCTACCTGCAGGTCGGCGCCTTTGGCGAGGCTGTTGCCGCGCAGCGCCTGGCCAATCGCCTGCGCGGCGAGGCGCTGGCGCCGGTCAGCGTGCAGCCGGCCAACAGCGACAATCGCTGGCTGCACCGGGTGCGGGTCGGCCCGCTGCCGCAGGCGCTGGTGGAACAGACCGTCGCCCGACTGGGGGCGCTCGGCCTGTCGGCCCTGCGCCTGCCGGCGCCCTGATTCACCGACATCGTCAGGATTTCCGGATCCATAACACTGCTTTCGCCGGCCAGTTGCCTCCCACCGGCAGCGGCCATTCACTTATCCAAGAGTCACCATGCAATCCAGATATGCCCTTGTCCGCCGCGCGTTCGGCCTGATGTTTCTGACGGCCGCCGCCACCGCGGCGCCGGTACCGGTGCCCAGCGCCCCGCAGCTGGGGGCCCGCAGCTACCTGCTGTACGACTACCACACCGGCCAGATACTGACCGCCAAGGACCCGGAAGTGCCGCAACCGCCGGCCAGCCTGACCAAGATCATGACCGCCTATGTGGCCTTCGATGCGCTCAAGAAAGGCGAGCTCAAGCTGGACGAGGAAATCACCATCAGCGCCGAGGCCTGGCGCACCGGCGGTTCGCGCAGCTTCATCGACCCGGCCAAGCCGGTGCCGGTCGAGGTGCTGGTGCACGGCGTGCTGACGCAGTCCGGCAACGACGCCACGCTGGCGCTGGCCGAGCACATGGCCGGCACCGAGACGGCCTTTGCCGACCTGATGAACGCCCACGCCAAGCGGCTCGGACTCACGCAAACCCATTTCGTGAACTCGCACGGCCTGCCGGCGGACGATCACTACTCCAGCCCGCTCGACATGGCGCACCTGGCGGCGGCCACCATTCGCGATTTCCCCGATTACTACCCCTGGTACGCGCTCAAGTCCTTCACCTGGAACAACATCACCCAGCCGAACCGCAACCGGCTGTTGTTCTGGGACAAGAGCGTCGATGGCCTCAAGACCGGCTACACCGAGGCCGCCGGCTACTGCCTGGTGACCTCCGCCCAGCGCGAGGACATGCGCCTGATCGCGGTCATCATGGGCAGCGCCAGCGACCGCTCGCGCTTCCAGGAAGCGCAGGCGCTGTTTAACTGGGGTTTTCGCTTCTACGAGACCCACCGCCTCTATCCGGCCGGCGAGAAACGCACCGACGCGCCGGTGTTCGGCGGGCAGGAGAGCTCGGTGCCGCTCGGTCTGGCCGAGGATGCCTACATCACCGTGCCGCGCGGCAAGTACGCCGAACTGGCCGCCTCGGTGGAAGTGGCCCCGCGCCTGACCGCACCGGTGGCCAAGGGCTCGGCGCAGGGCACGCTGCGGGTGAAGCTCGGCGACGAGGTTCTGATGGAGCGCCCGCTGGTGGCGCTGGCCGACGTCGGCGAGGGCAACATCTTCAGGCGCGCCATCGACGCCGCCCGCCTGTGGTGGCAGGAGTAAGGCGGTGGCCTCAGCGCTGCCGAACGAGGCCGACATTCCGGTTTATTTCGACGACGCTTTCGTGCCGCTGTCGCAGGCGCGCGTGCATCCGCTGGACCGCGGCTTCATCTACGGCGATGGCGTATACGAGGTAATCCCTGCCTACGGCGGGCATTACCTGCGCCTTGACGCACACATCGCGCGCCTGGAGCGCAGTCTGGCCGAGGCGCGCATCGCCAACCCGTACCCGGCCCAGCGCTGGGCGGAAATCCTGACCGAACTGCTCAGCCGCCACGGCGGCGGCGATGCGTCCATTTACCTGCAGGTCACCCGTGGCGTGGCGCCGCGCGATCATGCCTTTCCGGACTGCCCGCCGACCGTGTTCGCCATGCCGCGCGCACTCAAGCCGGTGCCGACCAATCAGGTCGAGCGGGGCCTGAAAGCCGTCAGCCTGGCCGACATCCGCTGGCAGTGGTGCCAGATCAAGTCGATCTCGCTGCAGGGCGCGGCCATGCTGCGCCAGCAGGCCATCGACGCCGGCGCCGACGAAGCCATCCTGCATCGCGGGCGCTGGGTCACCGAAGGCGCCGCCGCCAACGTGTTCGTCGTCATCGATGGCGCGGTGGTCACGCCGCCGCCCAGCAACTGGCTGCTGCACGGCATCACCCGCGACCTGGTACTGGAACTGGCGGCGCAGGTCGACCTGCGGGTCGACGAGCGGCCGCTGCGCCTGAAGGAACTGCTGGCGGCCGACGAGATCTGGCTGTCGAGCTCCACCAAGGAAGTGCTGGCGGTCACGCAGCTCGACGGCGCGCCGGTCGGCGACGGCCAGCCGGGTCCGGTCTGGCGGCGGGTGTGGGACGCCTACCAGGCCTTCAAGGCCGACCTGCGCGCCCAGTGAGCGCGCTGCGCCTGCGCCGGCTGGGGCGGGTGGATTACGCCGCCTGTCTGGTCGCCATGCAGGACTTCACCGACCGCCGCGAGGCGGACACCTCTGACGAGCTGTGGCTGGTGCAGCACCCGCCGGTGTTCACGCTGGGTTTGGCCGGCAAACCCGAACACGTGCTGGACGCCGGCGACATCCCGGTCGTGCGCTGCGACCGCGGCGGCCAGGTCACCTACCACGGACCGGGGCAAGTCGTGCTGTACACGCTGCTCGATCTGAAACGCGCCGACATTGGCATCAAGGCGCTGGTCACCACGCTGGAGCAGACGGTCATCGATCTTCTTGCCCCACTGGGCCTTGCCGGTGAACGGCGCGCCGGTGCGCCGGGCGTGTACGTGGCGGGCGCCAAGATCGCCGCGCTGGGGCTTCGCATACGCAGGGCTTGTTGCTACCACGGCCTGAGCCTGAACGTGGCCATGGACCTGACCCCCTTCGAGCGCATCAACCCCTGTGGCTACCCCGGGCTCGCGGTCACGGACCTGCGCACCCTGGCGCCGGCCGCTGCGGACCCGCAGCGGATCGGCGAGTGCCTGGCCAGCACTTTGGCCGGGCTACTTGGCCGGCAGCTGTCCGACTGACCGGTGCAGTCGGCCCGCTCAATCAGAATGCCCCGTCCGCCAGGCCGCAGGCCGCCGTCGTCAGCAGCCGCTTGAGCGGACCTGCCCGGTCCACCGCCAGCAGCCCCGCGCCGCGCAGGGCGCGCAGCGGCGACGCACCCGCTGTGAACAGCCGGTGCAAGCCGACGATGGCCTGCACCACCGGCAGATTCTGGCTGCGCCGCGCCCGCTCGTAAGGACGCAGCGTCTGGAGGAGCCCCGGATCGCGCCCGCCGTGCAGGGCGGCGATCACCACTCGCGCCAGCGCCGCCGCGTCGCCGATGCCCAGATTGGCTCCCAGACCGGCCATCGGATGCACCACATGCGCCGCGTCGCCGATCAGCGCCAGCCGCGGCCCGACGTAACGGCTCGCTTCCAGCCCACGCAGCGGGATGACAGCCCGCTCGCCGATGGCGGTGATCTCGCCCAGGCGGTGCTCGAAGGCAAGCCCCAGTTCCTGCATGAACTCGCCCGCCGGCAGTGCCGCCAGGCGCTGCGCCTCGGGCGGCGTGGTGGACCAGACGATCGAGCAGCGGCCATCGGCCAGCGGCAGAAAGGCCAGCGGTCCGGTGGCTAAGAAACGCTGGCGGGCGGTGTCGGCGTGCGGGCGCTCGGTGGCGACATGAGCGACCAGGGCGCATTGCCCAAAATCGTCGGCACTGGCGCCGATCCCGGCCCGCAGGCGCAGCGGCGAGGCCCTGCCGTCGGCGCCAACCAGCAAGCGCGCCGTCAGTTCGCGGCCATCGCCAAGGCGCACGATCGCCCGGTCCGCCCGGACCTCCCAGTCATCCAGCAAGGCAGGGGCGAGCACGCGCGCCGCCGGCAGCTCGGCCAGGCGCGCGTGCAGCGCGGCAACCAGGGCCCGGTTCTCGGTAATCGAGCCCAGCCACGGCTGGCCGATTTCCGCGCTGTCGAAGCGGATGCTGCCAACCGAAGCGGCGTCCCACACCTGGATGCGGCCGAACGGCGCCCGGCAGGCCGCAGGCAAAAGCGGCCAGGCGCCCAGGCGCTCCAGCAGGCCGACGGCCGCGGCGTGGATGGCGCTGACGCGCACGTCGAGCGGCTGTCCCGGCGCCGGCAGCGACGGGGCCGCCTCCCGGTCCAGCACCGTGACCGCGACCCCCGCATCGGCCAGCGCCAGCGCCAGTGTGGTGCCGGTGATGCCGGCGCCCACGATCAGCACCTCGCAGTCGCTCATGGCCAGCTGCCGCGTTGCAGGCGGTTTTGCGCGCCGCCCAGGCCCATGGCGCGCGTCATCAAACGCCGCTTGACTGGGGCCAGCAGGTCCAGTGCCGCCAGGCCCAGACCACGGGCGCCCGCCAGCGGCGGGGCCGGGTTCTCGAACAGCCGCGGCAACCAGCCGGTGACCTGCCGCAACTGCCGCCAGTCAGCCTGGCGCGCACGCTGATACGCCGCCAACAGACTGGCAGCGCCCGGATCAGCCTCGCCCGCCACCGCTGCGGCCAGCAGCCCGGCCACCTCCGCCACGTCGCGCAGCCCGAGGTTGAAGCCCTGCGCGGCGATCGGGTGCAGCGTGTTGGCGGCGTTGCCGATGGCCAGCACCCGCTCGCCGGTCGCCTGCACGAGCCAGCTCTCGGCCAGGCGCACGCTGCGTGGATTCGACAGGCCAAGAAACTTGCCGGCCCGCCAGCCGAAGGCCTCCTGCGCAATCGGCGTCAGATGCTGCGTCGGAAGCGCGGCCAGGTCGTCGGCGCGCTCGTGCGGCAGAGTCCAGACCAGCGTGTAGTCGCCCGCCCCGGCACCGGGCAGCAGCGCCATCGGGCCGCTGGCGGCGAAGCGTTCGTGCGCCGTGCCGGCGTGCGGCCGATCGGTGCTCAGCTGCGCCAGCAGCACGCTGTCCTGAATCTGGCGCGCCCGCCGGGGCAGGCCGGCCAGCCGACACACGGTCGAGTCGCTGCCGTCGGCCGCCACCAGCAGGCGCGTGCTGACCGCGGTGTCCCCATCGGGGCCGGTCAGGGTGACGCCGAGCGCGCCGGCGCGCGGCGCCAGCGCGGTCACCGCCGCCGCGCGGCACATCACCGCAGTTTCGGCGACACGCGCCAGCAGGGCGCGCTGCAGGACCAGATCGCCCACCACCCAACCGAGCGCCGGTGCGCGGACATCCGCCGCCGCCATACGGGTCACGCCCGGCCAGCCTTTTTCGGTGACTTCCAGCCGCGCGATCGGCGCCGCCTGCGGCGCCAGTGCCGACCACACGCCAAGGCCCTGCAGGATGCGCTGGCTGCCCAGACCCAGCGCCAGGGCGCGCCGATCCGGCTGCCCGGGCGCCGGTGGCGGCGCGGCATCGACCAGCCACACGCGCAGCGGCAGCGGCGCCAGCGCACAGGCCAGCGCCGCGCCGGCCGGCCCGGCGCCGGCAATCAGCACATCGCAGTCGGTGCTCACGCGGCGGCCATCAGGGCTTCGATGTCGGCCACCGTCTTGGGCACGCCACCGGTGGTGATCTCGTGCCCGCGGCGGGTGACCAGCACGTTGTCCTCGATGCGGATGCCGATGTTCCACCACTTTTTTGCCACTCCCGGCGTGCCGGCAGCGATGTACAGCCCCGGCTCGACCGTGGTGACCATGCCCGGCTCGAACACCCGCCAGGCGTCGCCGAGCTTGTACTCGCCCACGTCGTGCACGTCCATGCCCAGCCAGTGGCCGGTGCGGTGCATGTACATGGGCCGGTAGGCGCCTTCCTCGATCAGTTGTTTGAGCTCGCCCTTGAGGATGCCCAGGCGCAGCAGGCCGGCGGTCAGCACCTCCACCGCCGCCTCGTGCGGTTCGTTCCAGTGGTTGCCGGGGCGCACCTTGTCGATGGCGGCGTACTGGGCGTCCAGCACGATCTCGTACAGGGCCTTCTGCTCCGGGCTGAAGCGGCCGTTGATGGGGAAGGTGCGCGTGATGTCGGCGGCGTAGCAGTCCAGCTCGCAGCCGGCGTCGATCAGCAGCAGCTCGCCGTCGTTCAGGCGGGCGTTGTTTTCCACGTAATGCAGGATGCAACCGTTGGCGCCGCCGCCGACGATCGGCTCGTAGGCCGGCAGGCGCGCGCCCTCGCGGATGAACTCGTGCCGCAGCTCGGCCTCGATCTGGTACTCCCACATGCCCGGCCGGCACACGCGCATGGCGCGGCAGTGAGCGGCGGCGGAGATGTCGGCCGCGCGGCGCATCACCTTCATCTCGGCCGCGCTCTTGAACAGGCGCAGGTCGTGCAGCAGATGACCCAGGTCCACAAACTCGCTGGGTACGTGCACACCGGCGCGGCTCTTGCTGCGCAGGCTGTTGACCCAGCCGAGCACGCGCTGATCGAACTCGCCGTGCGCGCCCAGGCTGTAGAACACCTTGCCGCGGTTCTCCAGCAGGCCCGGCATGATGTCGTCGAGATCCGCGATCGGGAACGCGTCGTCGGCGCCGAAGTGCTCGCGCGCACCTTCCGGCCCGGCGCGGCGGCCGGTCCAGGTTTCCTTGGCCGGGTCGCGCTCGCGGCAGAACAGGATGTACTCACCCTGCGGCCGGCCCGGGATCAGCACCGCCACCGCCTCGGGCTCGGCAAAGCCGGTCAGGTACTGGAAATCGCTATCCGGGCGAAACGGAAACTCCGTGTCGCGGTTGCGCAGGTGGTGCGGGTTGGTCGGGACGATGGCGATGCCGCCGTCCATCTGCTGCATCAGGGCGCGGCGGCGGGCGGCGAATTCTTTCGGGGACATGGCGTGGCTGGCGGCTGGTTGATGGCGGTGCGGGCGGGTCCGGTGCGCGTGCAGCCAGGCCCTTGCTGGCCGGAGAATATCCGGCACGGCATTTTCCGGCCGGCTTGATAGATCATAGCCGGCCCCTGTCCACGTCGGGCATCCCGGGAGCACAGACCATGGCACAGCAGGACGAGGCGCTGGCGGCACTGGAGGAACGCCTGCAGGCCGCCGTACAGCGGATCGAGGGCTTCGTTCTGGAGTACCGGGCCATGCGCGCCCGGCATCACCAGCTGCTTGCCGAACGCGCCGAACTGATGGACAAGGCCAACACCGCGCGCGGCCGGGTCGAGACCATGATCGCGCGCCTGAAGAACATGGAGCAGCCATGAGCAGGGATACCGGGGGCGTGGCAGTGCGGGTGCTCGAACGCGAGTACGTGATCGCCGCATCCGGCGAACAGCGCGATGCGGTGCTCGCCAGTGCCGATTACCTGAACGAGCGGCTGCGGGAGCTGCGCCGCGGCGGGCGGGTGGTCGGCAACGACCGCCTGCTGGTGCTGGTGGCGCTCAACGTCGTCAACGAACTGCTGCAGGAGCGCAGCACCCGCCTGGACCGGTCGGCCGCCCTGGAACGGCTGAGCGCGCTCGAAGGCCGCCTGACCGCCGCCCTGCGCACACTTGAGCCAACACCCCATTCCGGGTAATGATGGGCCCGGGTTCCACTGCGGTGTTCGTGAGTGGATCAATCATTTTCTTGAACCACAAAGCGCAAGCTTTGGAAGCTGTTCGCCGGCCTGTGTGCAGGACCGCCCTGGTAGCGGGAAGCCTGATGGCCGGCCCCTGCTTCCACCTTGAACCATCAGGTTCAAGAGTGACGAACCGCAACGGCACAAGTGGTGGAACCCCCTGATTTCACGGCCGCTGACGACGACCCGTCAGCGGCCGTTGCCCTGCCCGCCCTGCGCCGCAGCCTGCGCGCCGGGCGCCGGCAGATCGGCCGATCCGCGCGCCGGTTGGCCGCTGCCGCGGTGGCCCGAAAGTTATCGACCCTGCCGGCGTTTCAGCGCGCCTCGCGCGTGGCCGGCTACTGGCCGGCCGATGGCGAGATCGACCCGCTGCCGGCTCTGGCGCGCGCCTTCGTGGCCGGCAAGGCCTGCTACCTGCCGGTGCTTTGCCCGCAGCGGGATGGGCATCTGCATTTCGCGCCCTGGTGGCCCGGGGCGCCGCTGCGCCGCAACCGCTTCGGTATCGCGGAGCCGCTCGTCCCGCGCCGGGAATGGCTGGCGCCGCGCATGCTGGACCTGGTGCTGCTGCCGCTGGTGGGTTTCGACATGGCCGGCAATCGGCTGGGCATGGGCGGTGGCTACTACGACCGCAGCTTCGCCTTTCTGCGCCCGGGCTGTTGGCACCGGCCGCGCCTGGTCGGTGTTGCCTTCGACCGCCAGCGCGTCGAGGGCCTGCCGCGCCGGGCCTGGGACGTGCCGCTGGACGCCGTGATCACCGAGCGCCACCGCCACCTGTTCGGGCTGCTTTGAGGCGCCCGGGCGCTATGCTCTAATGCCGGCCCCGCGAGGCCCCATCACTCATCCGTCAGCCGGGGATCAGTTCATGTCCGACAGCTACCTGTTCACCTCGGAGTCGGTGTCCGAAGGCCATCCCGACAAGATCTGCGACCAGATTTCGGACGCCATCCTGGACGCCTACCTGGCGCAGGACCCGGACGCGCGCGTGGCCTGCGAGAGCCTGACCAAGACCGGGCTGGCCATGGTGGCGGGCGAGATCAAGGTCAAGAAGGACGTCTTCATCGAGACCGAAGACATCATCCGCGGCGTGATCAAGGACATCGGCTATACCAGCTCGGACATGGGCTTCGACTGGGAAACCTGCGCGGTCATCAATGCGCTGGGCAAGCAGTCCTCGGACATCAACCAGGGCGTTGACCGGGCCGACCCGGAAGACATGGGCGCCGGCGACCAGGGCCTGATGTTCGGCTATGCCTGCCGCGAGACCGACGTGCTGATGCCGGCGCCGATCACCTACGCGCACCGCCTGGTGCGCCGCCAGGCCGAGCTGCGCAAGAACGGCACCCTGCCGTGGCTGCGTCCGGACGCCAAGAGCCAGGTCAGCTTCCTGTACGAGGGCGGCCGCCCGGTGCACATCGACACCGTGGTGCTGTCCACCCAGCACGCGCCCGAAATCAGCCAGACCGACCTGCGAGCGGCGGTGGTCGAGCAAATCATCAAGCCGGTGCTGGGCGACTGGCTCAAGGATGACCCGATCATCCACGTCAACCCGACCGGGCGCTTCGTGATCGGCGGGCCAATGGGCGACGCGGGCCTCACCGGGCGCAAGATCATCGTCGACACCTACGGCGGCATGGCCCGCCACGGCGGCGGCGCGTTCTCCGGCAAGGATCCGTCCAAGGTCGACCGTTCGGCCGCCTACGCCGCCCGCTACGTGGCCAAGAACATCGTCGCCGCGGGTCTTGCCGAGCGCTGCGAGGTGCAGGTGTCGTACGCCATCGGCGTGGCCGAGCCGACCTCGATCATGGTCGACACATTCGGCACCGGCCAGGTCAGCAACCTCACCCTGACGCGCCTGGTGCGCGAGCACTTCGACCTGCGCCCGGCCGGCATCCTGCGCATGCTGGACCTGAAGCGGCCGATCTACCGGGCGACGGCGTCGTATGGCCACTTCGGTCGCGACGAGGCGGATTTCACCTGGGAGCGCACCGACCGCGCCGAGGCCCTGCGCGCCGCGGCCAGCTGAGAGTCGGTCAGGCCTCGGCGCTGCCGGCCGGCTGTTCACTGCTGCCGGCGAGGGCGCGCAGCGCCGCCGCCAGTCGCGGATCGGCAGTGGTTTTGGCCACTGTTTCGAGGTGTTCCCGGCTGGCGCTGCTGAGCGGTACCGGCACCGGCGGCGCAGCCGATGCTGCCGCGCCGGTCGGCGCGGCCACGTGCACCTGCACCGCGTCGACCGGGCCGTAGGGCCAGTCGGCCAGCTGCCGGCACAGCTGCGGCGCCATGAAACGCAGGCGCGCCGCCCAGGCGCTGCCGCTGACACCCAGACGCAGACGGCCACGGTCCAGGGCCGCACTGCGCAATGCCGCGGCGAGGTCCGGCGGCAGGCGCTGCCTGAGCTGCGCCAGCAGTCTGGCGTGTTCCTCACTCGCATGCAGCAGCTGCGCAAGCGGTCCGCCGGCAGCCGCCAGCAGCTTGTGAAGGTGTTGCTGGGAACCCATAATGCCTGCCCCCGGTCCGGCCTCCCATGGCTTGGCGACCGCCCGGATTATAGTGTTCCGCGATGATCAGCCTGCACATTCACTGGCTCCGCACCGGCGGCCAGCGCAGCCTCAGTCTGCACGGACCTACCCTGCTGGCGCTCGGCGGCCTGGTGCTGGGCGCCCTGGCCGGCAGTTTTGCGCTGGGTGCGAGCCTGCCGCTGGCCGAAGCGCTGCGCGAACGCAAGGCCGTTCGCCACGAGCTGCGCGCGCAGCGCTCGCAGCTGGACGACACCCTGCTGAGCGCACGCGCCCAGGCCCAGGCCCTCGCCAGCCGACTGGGTGAACTGCAGGGCCGCCTGACGCAGCTGGAGGCGGTCGGACAGCGCGTAAGCGAAGCGGCCCGGCTGGCGCCGGATGCCTTCGATTTCGACGCCCCGCTGACCAGCGGTCCGGCCGGCGAGCCGCCCTTCGCGGTGGTCGATTTCGTGGCCGAGCTGGACGGTTTGTCGCGGCAGATCGATCGCCGCGCAGCGCAATTTTCGGTGCTCGACCGGGTCATCGGCGCCGGCCTCGTCGAGCGCGGCCCGGACCTGCCATCGCCGGTGCCCGGCGCGCAGCTGTCGTCGTACTTCGGCAGCCGCAGCGACCCGTTCAGCGGCCGGCGGGAGTTTCACCCCGGCATCGATTTTCGTGCCCCGCAGGGCGCGCCGATCCAGGCCATGGCGGACGGCGTGGTGGTCGGCAGCGGCTGGGAAAGCGGCTACGGCAACGTGGTCGAGATCGATCACGGCAACGGATTTCGCACCCGGTATGCCCACAATCAGGCCAATCTGGTTACCAAAGGTCAGACAGTGAAACGCAGTCAGGTCATCGCTCGCGTCGGCCGCACCGGCCACGCCACCGGCTCGCATGTGCACCTTGAGGTGCTGCGTGGCGGCAGACTCATGAATCCGGCCGATTACCTCGGCGCGCTGGCGGCCGGCGAGCCGCTGCGCACGGCCACCCGCTGAGGCCGGCCACATGCTCCAGTCCCTTGTGCGGCGCATCGTCGGCAGCCGCAACCAGCGCGAAGTGAAGCGCTATTTCAAGTCCGTCGGGCGCATCAACGCGCTGGCGCCGCAGTTCGAGGCGCTGACCGACGCCCAGCTGCGGCAATGGACCGACACCCTCAAGCAGCGCCACGCCAACGGCGAAACCCTGGACCAGCTGCTGCCGGAAGCCTTCGCCCTGGTGCGCGAGGCGGCTGGCCGGGTGCTGGGCATGCGCCACTTCGATGTACAGCTGGTCGGCGGCATGGTGCTGCACGAGGGCAAGATCGCCGAGATGCGCACCGGCGAGGGCAAGACCCTGGTCGCCACACTGCCGGCCTACCTGAACGCGCTCGCCGGCAAGGGCGTGCACGTGGTGACGGTGAACGACTACCTGGCGCGCCGCGATGGCGGCTGGATGGGCCGGGTCTACGAGTTCCTGGGCCTGAGCACCGGCATCATCGTGTCGAACCTGGACCAGGCGGCGCGTCAGGCCGCCTACGCGGCCGACATCACCTACGGAACCAACAACGAATTCGGTTTCGACTACCTGCGCGACAACATGGCCTTCACGGCTGCCGACCGCGTGCAGCGCAGAAGCTACGGCATCGTCGACGAAGTGGATTCGATCCTCATCGACGAGGCGCGCACGCCGCTGATCATCTCCGGCCCGTCCGAGGGCAGCACCGAGCTGTACGCCAAGGTCAACGTGCTGATCCCGCGCCTGACGCGCCAGACCGAAACCGACGGCCCGGGCGACTACCACGTCGACGAGAAAACCCGTCAGGTGCTGCTGACCGACGCCGGCCACGAGCACGCCGAGGAGCTGCTTGCCCAGGCCGGCCTGCTGGGCGAGGGCGAGAGCCTGTACGACGCGGCCAACATCACCCTGATGCACCACCTGAACGCCTCGCTGCGCGCCCACACGCTGTTCCAGCGCGACGTGCATTACGTGGTCAACAACGGCGAAGTGATCATCGTGGACGAGTTCACCGGTCGGCTGATGCCCGGCCGGCGCTGGTCCGAGGGCCTGCACCAGGCGGTCGAGGCGAAGGAAAAGGTGCCGGTCAAGCAAGAAAACCAGACCCTGGCCACCATCACCTTCCAGAACTACTTCCGCCTCTACGACAAGCTGTCGGGCATGACCGGCACCGCCGACACGGAAGCCTTCGAGCTGCACTCGATCTACGGCCTGGAAGTGGTGGTCATTCCCACGCACCGGCCGATGGTGCGCAAGGATCACGGCGATCAGGTGTTCCTGACGGTGGACGAGAAATACGACGCCGTGCTGGCCGACATCACCGACTGCCACGGCCGCGGCCAGCCGGTGCTGGTCGGCACCGCCTCCATCGAAACCTCCGAGTTGGTGTCCGCGCGGCTGAAGAAGGCCAACATCCCGCACCAGGTGCTCAACGCCAAGTACCACGAGCAGGAAGCGCAGATCATTGCCGCCGCCGGCGAAGTGGGCGCCGTCACCATCGCCACCAACATGGCCGGCCGCGGCACCGACATCGTGCTGGGCGGCAACCTGGAAGCGCGCCTGCACGGCGTCGAGGATCCGGCCGAGCGCGAACGCATCCGCAGCGATTGGCAGGCCCAGCACGACAAGGTGGTCGAACTGGGCGGCCTGCACGTGGCCGGCACCGAGCGCAACGAATCCCGGCGTGTGGACAACCAGCTGCGCGGCCGCTCCGGGCGCCAGGGCGACCCCGGCTCGTCGCGCTTCTATCTGTCCCTGCAGGACGACCTGATGCGCATCTTTGCGTCGGACCGGGTATCCGGCTGGATGCAGAAGCTGGGTCTGGAACCGGGCGAAGCGATCGAGCACCGCTGGGTGACGCGTGCCATCGAGAATGCACAAAAGAAAGTCGAAGGCCGCAACTTCGACATGCGCAAGCAATTGCTCGAATACGACGACATCGCCAACGAACAGCGCAAGCTGATCTACCAGCAGCGCAACGAACTGCTGGAAGCCGACGACGTGTCCGGCACCGTGCTGGCCATGGTGGGCGATGTGGTCGGCGCCACCGTGGACCGCTACCTGCCGCCCGGCAGCGTGGAAGAACAATGGGATCTGGCCGGCCTGAAGGAAGCGCTGCACGACGAACTGGGCAGCGCCTGCGACCCGCTGGAACTGGCCAGCGAACCGGACATGGACGCCACCGCGCTGCGTGCCCGGCTGGTCGAAATCATCGAAGCCGAACTTGCGCAAAAGCAGTCCCGGGTCGAGCCGGCCGTCATGCGCCACTTCGAGAAGGCGGTCATGCTGCAGGTGCTCGACAGCCACTGGAAGGACCATCTGGCGGCCATGGATCACCTGCGTCACAGCATTCACCTGCGCGGCTACGCCCAGAAAAATCCCAAGCAGGAATACAAGCGCGAGGCCTTCACCCTGTTCACGCAGATGCTCGATCGGGTCAAGACCGACGTCGCCACCACCCTGCTGCGCGTGCAGGTGCGCGCCGAAGAAGACGTGGAAGCGGTCGAGCGCCAGCGCCGCCCAGCCGGCGAATACGACTACCAACACGCTCCGGCAGGTGCGCTGGAAGGCGAGGCCCAGGCCGAGGAAGCCGACGTGGCCCTGGCCCAGCGCCCGTCGGCGGCGCCCTTCGTGCGCGGCATGCCCAAGGTGGGCCGCAACGAACCGTGCCCGTGCGGCTCCGGCAAGAAGTTCAAGCAGTGCCACGGCCAGCTTCAGTGAGCGCCGGGGCATAGTCCGAAACGCAGCGTCATGGCCGTAAACCTCGCCGCGCCCGACGCGCTGACCCCCGTGGCCGGCGTGCGCCTGGCGGCCGTTGCCGCTGGCGTACGCAAGCCGGACCGCGACGACGTGGTTCTGCTGGAACTCGCCCCGGCAGCCGGGTGGCGGCGGTATTCACACAAAACGCTTTCTGCGCCGCGCCCGTGACGCTGGCCAGGCAACACCTGGCCGCGGCTGCGCCGCGGTTCCTGCTGATCAACAGCGGCAATGCCAACGCGGGCACCGGCGCCGCGGGCCTGGCTGCCGCGGCTGCCTGCTGTGCCGAACTGGCGCGCCTGGGCGACTGCCCGGCGCAGTCCGTGCTGCCGTTCTCGACCGGCGTGATCGGCGAGCCGTTGCCGGTCAATCGCATCAGCGCCGTGCTACCTGCCGCCCTGGCCGGCCTGCATGCCGACGGCTGGAGCGCCGCCGCCCGCGCCATCATGACCACCGACACCGTGGCCAAGGGACACAGCGTCACCGTCGCCAGCCCGCAGGGGCCGATCACCGTGACCGGCGTCGCCAAGGGCTCGGGGATGATCCATCCGAACATGGCGACCCTGCTGGCCTACGTGGCCACCGACGCCGCCGTGGCGCAGCCGGCATTGCAGGCCTGCCTGGCGGGGGCCGTGGGCGGCAGCTTCAACCGCATCACCGTGGACGGCGACACCTCCACCAACGACGCCTGCGTGCTGATCGCCACCGGTCAGGGCCCGGTCACGGTGGACGATCTGGCAAGTCCAGCCGGACGGGCGCTGCAGGCCGCCGTGGACGAGGTCTGCCGCGTGCTGGCGCAGGCCATCGTGCGCGACGGCGAGGGGGCCACCAAGTTCATCACCGTGCACGTCGAAGGCGGGCGCGACGCCGCCGAGTGCGCGCAGGTCGCCTACGCCATCGCCCGTTCGCCGCTGGTCAAGACGGCCTTTTTCGCCAGCGATCCGAACTGGGGCCGCATCCTGGCCGCCGTCGGTTATGCCGGCCTCGACGCGCTGGCCATCGAGCGCGTGAACGTGTATCTGGGCGATGTGTGCATCGTGCGCGAAGGCGCACGGGCGGCCGACTACACGGAGGCCCACGGCCAGGCCGTGATGTCGCAGGACGAAATCACCGTGCGCGTCGAGCTTGGCCGCGGCGGCGCCCAGACCACCGTCTGGACCTGCGATTTCTCCTACGACTACGTGCGCATCAACGCCGAGTACCGCACCTGACCGCGGGCGCTTCAGTGCGGCAGCCATGAGCCGCGATCTGGTCCACGTCGCCGTCGGCGTGCTGCGCCGCGCGGGCGAAATCCTGCTCACGCGCCGTCTGGCCGGCACCCACCTGGCCGGTTGCTGGGAATTCCCGGGCGGGAAATTCGAGCCCGGCGAAATGCCGGAACAGGCACTCGCCCGCGAACTGCGCGAAGAACTCGGCATCGAGGTCGTGACCACCCAATCGCTGATCCGCCACCGCCACCCCTACCCGACTCGGGACGTGGTGCTGCATACCTATGAGGTCACCGCCTGGCAGGGCGAACCGCTCGGCCTGCAAGGCCAGGCGCTGCGCTGGTTGCCCGCCGAGCGCATCGATCCGGCCGACTTGCCGCCCGCCGACGGACCGCTGCTCAGCGCCGCGCGACTGCCCGACGTCTACGCCATCAGCGGTGATTTCAGCGATCAGGCGGATTGTCTGCGCCGCGTCGAGCGCCTCATCGCCGGCGGCGTGCGCCTGCTGTGCCTGCGCTGCCCGGACCTGGACGCCGGCACCTACCGCGCTCTGGCCGCCGCGGTGCTGGCCCGGGCCCGGCCGGTCGGCATGCAGGTCCTGTTGCACGGTGCGGCGGATTGGCTGACGGAACTTGCCGCGGAACTCGGCGCCGGCCGCCACCTGCCGGCGCGCGCCGTGGCGGCGGTCGGCCAGCGCCCTCTGCCGCCCGGCGCCTGGTGCGCGGCGTCTTGCCACGACGCGACCGAACTCGCCCATGCGGCCCGCATCGGCTGCGACTTTGCCGTGCTGTCGCCGGTTGCCGTCACGGCCAGCCATCCGGACCGGCCGGCGCTCGGCTGGGCGCGTTTCGCCGCGCTGGTCGAAGGCGCCGCCTTGCCGGTCTTCGCGCTGGGCGGCATGCAGCCGCAGCAGGCCCGCGCCGCCCGCGAGCACGGCGGGCAGGGCGTGGCCGTGATGCGCGGCTTGTGGGACCCTGCCGGCGGCTGATCGTCCGTAGTCAGCCGCGCAGACAGCTCCCCGCCGCAGCGGCAACGGCGCATGGATCAGAGCGGCTGGCTCACGCCGACTCGAACCGCGAAACTTGGATTTGCAATCCAAAAGCCATGCGCAAACACACGTTGCGGACCTATACAAAATTCTGCATAGTCACCCCGTGAAAGTGCTGAAGTTCCTGGGCAGCGCCCTTGAGGACCTGCGCGCCTTCCCGGAGCCGGCACGGCGCGAAGCGGGCTACCAACTCGACAAGGTGCAGAACGGGCAGGCCCCTTCCGACTGGAAGCCAATGGCGACGGTTGGGAAGGGTGTGCAGGAAATCAGGATTCGGGATGAGGCCGGCGTATTCCGGGTGATCTACGTCGCCAGGTTCGCCGACGCGGTCTACGTGCTTCACTGCTTTCAGAAGAAAACCCAAAAGACCCGCAAGGCGGATTTGGACATGGCCGCGAAGCGCTATGCCGATCTAGTGAAGGAGCTAGACCAATGAGCAACGAAACATTCGCCAGCGTGTGGGATGCCATCGAGGACACGGCGGCCCAAGCGGAGAACATGAAGCTCCGTTCGGTCCTGATGATGGCGCTTGAACAGCATATCCGCGCCAAGGGTTGGACCCAAACCGAAGCGGCCCGCCGCCTCGGCGTGACGCAGCCGCGCGTGTCCGATCTACTGCGCGGGAAAATCAACCTGTTCGCCCTCGATACGCTCGTCAACATGGTGGCCGCCGCTGGCCTACATGTCGAACTGCGCGTGCTGGAGGCCGCCTGAGGGGGGCGGCACCAAAAGGGAGCGGCCAAGCCATGAGCAACGAGAATTTTGCGCCTCCCGACCTCACCGAACACCTCGATGGGCTGCTGGGAGCTTTCGATCAACAACGAAGACGGGTGAGCGCCCCGCTCGCGTAGAGCGCCTCAGGCTGGCGCCGAGAGGCGGACTCCGCGAAAGGACTCGCTCTGTTGCAGGGCGGCGCTGCGACGGTCGCCAAGATCAACGAGCGCGTCAAGCACCTGCAGCAGCTTGCGGGCCAGAGCAGCCGGCAACGGATGCCGTCGGTCGGCGTGCGCCTGCACCAGAGCCGCAATCCCTGCCGGCAACGAGGTGTCCTTCCAGCCTGCGGGCAGGCGCCCATCGACGATCTGCGCCAGCACTTGGTCGGCGAACGTGTCGGCCGGGTAAGCGGCACCGGAACGTTCGCACAGCGTGACGAATTGGTGCGCGACGTGGGGGTGCCAGCCGGCGGCGCGCACCATGCGGTCAACCAGCGGCATCACCTTGCCAAGGTCATCCCAGAGGCCGTTGGCGAAGCGCGTGGCGCCGGGGGCGTGCTCGACGACCACGAAGAGCAGCGACTTGACCAACCGCGGCAGGTCGAAGCCGCCCATGCGCCAGTCGTTGTATGGCGAACGGCGCAGATCGTCGTTCTCCAGCGTTCGTTCGAGCACGGCCTGCAGCAGGCGCAGGGTGTCATCGTGGACATCAGGCGCATCGAGGACTTCGCCGCAGACCAGCGACACAGTGAACGGCGTGAGCAGTCGCATCGCGATCTCGTCGGGCTGCGCCAGGATCGGCCCCCGCAACCTGTGCAAGATCTCGTCGGCGGGAAGATGCGGCGCAACGCTTGCCACCATTTGACCCAGCTGATCCTCCCACTCGTTCAGGTTTTCATCGCCACGTTCGCAGCGCCGGCTCCGTCCGCCTTCGCAAGATTCCATTAGCCACGGTAGCCGAACGTTCGCGCCGCTCCGCGCTCATGCACCCGAATCCGCGGCGCGATCTTGTCCTTCAGCTCGCGCGTCGCGACGCGCATGTCGTATTCCGTTTGCAGGTTCATCCAGAACCGCGCGTCCATGCCGAAATAGATGCCTAGGCGCAGCGCCGTGTCAGCGGTGATCGGGCGGCGGCCGTTGACCAGTTCGCTGATGCGGCTGGGGGAGACATCGATGTCGGCCGCTAGTTGGCGCGCGGTGACGCCCATCGGCTTCATGAATTCTTCCAACAGGATTTCGCCTGGGTGGATTTCCTCCAGCAATTCCGCCATGTCCTGCTCTCCTAGTGGTAGTCCACGATCTCGACCTGGTGCGCTCCGTCGTCTTGCCAAACGAAGCACAGGCGCCACTGGTCGTTGATCCGGATGCTGTGCTGCCCCTTGCGATCGCCTTTCAGCGCTTCGAGCTGGTTGCCAGGAGGAACCCTCAGGCTGGTCAGCTCGGTAGCGGCGTGCAGTTGCAGCAGCTTGCGTCGCGCTACGCGCTCGATGTTCCTGAATCGCGGCACCGACCGGCTATGGAAAAGCGCTTCGGTGTCGGAACAGGCGAATGCGCGGATCATGCGCAAGCATGTTCCGCGATACGGAACCTGTCAAGCGGAAAGGATGGCTCCCTCACTCCCACTCAATGGTCGCCGGCGGCTTGCCGGAGACGTCGTAGACCACGCGCGACAGGCCCGGCACTTCGTTGATGATGCGCCGCGAGCACAGGTCCAGCAGTTCGTAGGGCAGGTGTGCCCAGCGGGCGGTCATGAAGTCCACGGTCTCGACCGCGCGCAGGGCCACCACCGGCTCGTAGCGGCGGCCGTCGCCGGTGACGCCGACGCTTTTGACCGGCAGATACACGGCAAAGGCCTGGCTGGTCCGCTCGTACCAGCCGGCGCGGCGCAGTTCTTCGATGAAGATGTGGTCGGCCAGGCGCAGGGTGTCGGCGGCGGCCTTGGTGACTTCGCCGAGGATGCGCACGCCAAGGCCCGGCCCGGGGAAGGGGTGGCGCTGCACCATCTCGGCCGGCAGGCCCAGTTCCAGGCCGATGGCGCGCACCTCGTCCTTGAACAGCTCGCGCAGCGGCTCGACCAGTTTCAGCTTCATGTGCTCGGGCAGGCCGCCGACGTTGTGGTGGCTCTTGATGACGTGTGCCTTGCCGGTCTTGCTGCCGGCCGATTCGATCACGTCCGGGTAGATGGTGCCCTGGGCCAGGAAGTCGACGCCCTCGATCCGGGCGGCCTGCTCGTCGAATACGTCGATGAACAGCCCGCCGATGATCTTGCGTTTGGCCTCGGGGTCGGCCACGCCACGCAGCGCATCCAGAAAGCGCGCCTCGGCATCGACCCGAATCACCTTGACGCCGAGGTTGCGCGCGAACACCTGCATGACCTGGTCGCCCTCCTGATGGCGCAGCAGGCCGTTATCGACGAACACGCAGGTGAGCTGGTCGCCGATGGCCTTGTGCAGCAGCGCGGCGACCACGGACGAATCGACCCCGCCCGACAGGCCCAGCAGTACCTTGCCGTCGCCGACCTGCCGACGCACGGCGGCGATGGCGTCCTCGATGATGTTGCCGGGCGTCCAGGCGTTGCCGCAGCCGCAGATCTCGTGCACGAAGCGCGCGTAGATGCGGGTGCCCTGGGTGGTGTGGGTGACCTCGGGGTGGAACTGGAAGGCGTAATAGCCGCGCGCCTCGTCGGCCATGCCGGCGAGCGGCACGTCGGCGGTGGAGGCGATGCGCTTGAAGCCTTCCGGCAGCGCGCTCACGCGATCGCCGTGGCTCATCCAGACGTCGAGCAGGCCGTGGCCCTCGGCATTGACGCGGTCCTCGATGCCGTCGAGCAACCTGGAATGCCCGTGGGCGCGGATCTCGGCGTAGCCGAACTCCTTGACCGCGCCGGGCTCAACGGCGCCGCCGAGCTGCACCGCCATGGTCTGCATGCCGTAGCAGATGCCCAGCACCGGCACGCCGAGCGACCAGACCACCTCGGGCGCGCGCGGCGAGCCGGCCTCGGTGACCGACTCCGGCCCGCCGGAGAGGATGATGCCCTTGGGCGCAAACGCCCGCAGCGCGGCGGCGTCCATGTCCCAGGGGTGGATTTCGCTGTAGACGCCAAGCTCGCGCACGCGCCGGGCGATGAGCTGGGTGTACTGGGAGCCGAAGTCCAGGATCAGGATGCGGTCGGCGTGCAGGTCGGTCATGGGCGGGCCAGGGGCGAGGTTGTGGGAGCGGCGCCGTTGTGGGAGCGGCGCCCCGCCGCGAATCTTCCGATCAAGCTTTCGGCCCGGGGGCGGGCCTCCCACAAGGAAACTTGCTGCCGGCGGCCGGCTCAGTACGACGGGTAGTTGGGCGCTTCCTTGGTCACCGTCACGTCGTGCACGTGGCTTTCGGCCACGCCCGAGCCGGTGATGCGGGCGAAGCGCGTGTTGTGCCGGAACTGCTCGAGCGTGCGGCAGCCGGTGTAGCCCATGCTGGCGCGCACGCCGCCGCACAGCTGGTGCACGATCGGCACCGCCGAGCCCTTGTACGGCACGCGGCCTTCGATGCCCTCGGGCACCAGCTTTTCGGCCTCGCTGCCGTCCTGAAAGTAGCGGTCACTGGACCCGTACTGACCACCCATGGCGCCCAGCGAGCCCATGCCGCGGTAGGACTTGTAGGAGCGGCCCTGGAACAGTTCGACCTCGCCGGGCGCTTCCTCGGTGCCGGCAAAGATGTTGCCCAGCATCACCGTGTGCGCCCCGGCGGCCAATGCCTTGGCCAGGTCGCCCGAGTAGCGCACGCCGCCATCGGCGATCAGCGGCACGTCGGTGCCTTCCAGGCCCTGGGCGGCGTTGTGGATGGCGCTGATCTGCGGCACGCCGACGCCGGCCACCATGCGCGTGGTGCAGATCGAGCCCGGCCCGATGCCGACCTTGACGCCGTCGGCGCCGGCCTCGACCAGCGCGCGGGCGCCCTCGCCGGTGGCCACGTTGCCGCCCACCACTTGCACCTGCGGCTGCTCTGCCTTGAGCCAGCGCACCATGTCCAGCACGCCGCGCGTGTGGCCGTGGGCGGTGTCCACCACCAGCACGTCGACGCCGGCCTCGATCAGCGCCAGCGCGCGCTCGCGGCCGTTCTCGCCGACACCGACCGCGGCGCCGACCAGCAGGTGGCCCTGGTCGTCGCGGGCGGCGTTGGGGTGCTGGGTCTGTTTTTCGATGTCCTTGACCGTAATGAGGCCGCGCAGGTGAAAGTCGTCGTCCACCACCAGCACTTTCTCGATGCGGTGGGCGTGCAGCAGGGCGATCACGTCCTCGCGCGGCGCGCCCTCGCGGACCGTCTGCAGGCGCGCGCGCGGGGTCATGATGCTGGACACCGGCGCGCTGTAATTGGTCTCGAAGCGCAGGTCGCGGGCGGTGACGATGCCCACCAGATCCTCGCCGTCCACCACCGGCACGCCGGAGATGCGGTGCGCCCGGGTGAGCGCCATCACCTCGCCGATGCTCATGTCCGGCCGGGCGGTGATGGGGTTCTTGATGACGCCGCTTTCGAACTTCTTGACCCGCAGCACCTCGGCCGCCTGGCGTTCGAGGGGCATGTTCTTGTGGATGATGCCCATGCCGCCCTGCAGGGCCAGGCAGATGCCCAGGCCGGACTCGGTAACGGTGTCCATGGCTGCCGACAGCAGCGGGATGCGCAGGGAAATCTCCCGCGTGACGCGGGAGCTGAGGTCCACCTCGCGCGGCAGTACGTCCGAGTAGGCCGGGATCAGCAGGACGTCGTCGAAGGTCAGGGCTTCGTAGGCGATGCGCATAGGGGGCGACCCGCGGCAGCAGCTTGAGGGTCGGCCCATTATAGGCCGGCGCCGCAGGCCGGCCAATGCGCCTGCCGGCAGCCTGCGACCGGAACCCTATAATCGCCGGCCCTGTTCCGGTCTGCCGCTCATGCCCGCCATCGAACCCGCCGTCAGTCGCGCCGGCCCACCCGAGCGGGACGTCTACACGCCGTCCCGCCTCACGCTGGAGGTGCGCGCGCTGCTGGAGGCCGGTTTCCCGCTGCTGTGGCTGGAGGGGGAAATCGGCAATTTCACCGCCGCCGCGTCCGGGCATCTGTACTTCACCCTCAAGGACAGCCGCGCTCAGGTGCGCTGCGTGATGTTTCGCTCGCGCGCCAGCCTGCTGCGTGACCGGCCGCGCACCGGCGATCAGGTGCTGCTGCGGGCGCGGGTGTCGTTCTACGAGGATCGCGGCGAGTTCCAGCTGCTGGTGGAGCACCTGGAGCCGGCCGGCGACGGCGCGCTGCGCCGGGCGCTCGAGGAACGCAAGGCGCGCCTGGCCGCCGAGGGGCTGTTCGACCTGGACCGCAAGCGCCCGCTGCCGACCCTGCCGCAGCGGCTGGCGCTGGTCACCTCGCCGCGCGGCGCGGCGGTGCACGACGTGCTGACCACGCTCGCCCGGCGCTGGCCGACCATCGAGGTGCTGGTGCTGCCGGTGCCGGTGCAGGGCGACGGCGCCGCGGCGGCCATCGTCAAGGCCATCGACACGGCATCCGAAAATGCGCTCGGCGATGTGCTGCTGCTGGTGCGCGGCGGCGGCTCGCTGGAGGATCTGGCCGCCTTCAACGACGAGGCGGTGGTGCGGGCGCTGGCGCGCTGCACGCTGCCGACGGTGGTTGGTGTCGGCCACGAGGTGGACTTCAGCCTGGCCGATCTGGTGGCCGACCAGCGCGCGCCGACGCCGACCGCGGCCGCCGAGCTGGTGGTGCCGGAACGCGGCGAGTGGCTGGCCGCGCTCGCCCAGCGCCAGCGGCGGCTGCTGCGCGCGCTGCAACACCAACTGGAACGCCAGCAGCAGCGCGTGGATTACCTGACGCGGCGGCTGGTGCATCCGGGCGAGCGCCTGCGCCGGCTGGGGGACGATCTGGCCCGCTTGCAGCGGCGCCTGGGCCTGGCGACCCTCGCCTGCCTGACGCGGCGACGCGAACGCCAGGAGCGCGCACTGCTGCGCCTGCGTGGCGCCTCACCCGCAGGCCGAATCTTGGCCGGTGCCGGTCGACTGGATGCCGCAGCCGGCCGGCTCACGCGGGCGCAAGCGCAGCTGCTGCGCGCCCGCGGCGAGGCGTTGGCCGGCGCCGCCGCCCGCCTGCATGCGCTAAGCCCGCTCGCCACGCTGGCGCGCGGCTACGCCATCGTCTCGCGCCCGCCGGACCTGCCCGTGGTGCGGTCGGCGGCGCAGCTTGCGGTGGGCGAGCGGGTACGCTTGCGGCTGGGAAGCGGCGCGGCGGATGCGCGCGTCGAAGCCATCGATGCAAACACGGACGGGGACTGATGCACACGGCACAGATCGAGGTCGGGCGGGGGCAGCGCGCGGGCAGACGCCTGCCCGGCAGCAAGCTGCTGGTCGCGCTGGTGCTGCTGGCGACGCCGTGGCTGGCCACGGCCCTGCCGCGACCGGACCCGGTGCCCGGCGGCGTGGCCGTGCTGACGCTGCCGGCGGGTTTCGATGCCGCCGCCCAGGCGAGCTTCGCCGGCAAGCCGGTGCTGACCGTGCCGGTCGATGATGGCTGGCGGGCGCTGGTCGGCATCCCGCTCGGGCAGACGCCGGGGCCGGCGGCACTGCGCCTGCGGTTCGCGGACGGGCGCACGCGCAACATCGGCTTTACCGTGGCTGCGCGCGAGTACCCCGTGCAGCGCCTGACCATCACCGACCAGGACAAAGTCACCCCGTCGGCCGCCAGCCTCAAGCGCATCGAGCGCGAGCAGGTGGAAATCCTGGCAGCGTTTCGCCATCGCTCCACGCCAGCCCCGCAGCTGCGCTTTGCCATGCCGGCGCAGGGGCCGCTGAGCAGCAATTTCGGCCTGCGCCGGGTCATCAATGGCCAGCCGCGCAGTCCGCATTCGGGCATCGACATCGCCGCCCCGGCCGGCGCGCCCGTCACCGCCCCGGCGCCCGGGCGGGTGCTGCGCGTGGGCGATTATTTCTTTACCGGCAACACGGTGTTCGTGGACCACGGCCAGGGCCTGGTCACGCTGTACTGCCACTTGAGTTCGGTGGCGGTGCGCGAGGGACAGCAGCTGGTGACTGGCGACGCCATCGGCAAGGTCGGCAGCACCGGCCGGGCCACCGGGCCGCATCTGCACTGGGCGCTGAGCCTGAACGACGCGCGCGTCGATCCGCGGCTGTTTCTGGTCACCGAAACCCAAGCCGCGCGTTGATCGGCACACGGCCTGAGGCACAACACATGAGCGGCACCGCGCCGGGCATCGGCGACATCACCGGCAAGCGGCTGCTGATCGTCGGCGCCAGTCGCGGCATTGGCCTTGCCATCGCCACGCGGGCGGCGCAGCTGGGCGCTATGGTGCATCTGACCGCGCGCAGCGCCCAGGCCGCCGCCGGGACCGCGGCGGCACTGGCGGCCACAGCCGGCGCGCAGGTGACAGGCCATGGCCTGGACATCGCTGCCGCCGATGCCACAGCGCGCCTGGATGCCGTGCTGCAGGCCACGGGCGACCTGGACGCGCTGATCTACAACGCTGGCGTGAGCCCCGTCTACGCGCGGCCGGAGCACATCACCGACGCGGCCTTCGATCAGATCATGACGGTGAACCTGCGTGGGCCGTTCCTGGCGGCGCGCGCCTTCGGTGCCCGGTGCCTCACGCAGGGCCGGCCGGGGGCGATCGTGTTCATCGCCTCGGTCGCGTCCCTGATCGGCACGCCGCGCGTGGCTGCCTACAGCGCCAGCAAGGCCGGCGTGCTGGGCCTGACGCGCAGCCTGGCGGTCGACTGGGCGACCGATGGCATCCGCATCAACGCCGTGGCCCCCGGCTGGGTGGCCACCGACATGACGCAGGGCCTGCAGGACAACCGGCATCTGCACGACAGCCTGACCGCGCGCGTGCCGATGGGCCGCTTCGCCCAGCCGGACGAAATCGCCGACGTGGCGCTGTTCCTGGCCTCCGACAGCGCGCGCTACGTGACCGGCTCGGTTTACAGTGTGGACGGCGGCCTGCTTGCGGGCTGACCGTTTTCACCACAGCGGCGGCGCTGTCCGCCTTCAGCCAGGGAGACTGCAATGGCTTACACACGCGCCTGTTCAGTGAACGACGTGCCGGCCGGCGGCATGGCCCGTTTCAAGGTCAACGGCGAAGCGGTCGTCGTCTATAACCTCGCCGACGGCTTTCGGGCCACCGCGGCGAGCTGTTCGCATGTGTTCGGGCCGCTGGCCCGCGGCAAGATTCTCGACGGCCAGCGCGTGCAGTGCCCACTGCACCGGGCCGAGTTCGACATCAAGACCGGCGAGGCCGTGAAGTGGGCCTGCTTCCCGCCCGGCGTGCAGCTGATGAACATCTTCCGGCCCAAGAAGCCGATCAAGACCTACGCCACCAAGGTGGAAGGCGACGCGGTGCTGGTGGACGTTTGAGCTTACAGCCCGCCCCGCGTCACGGGCGCGGGGCGGGCTTTCTGGTAGCGCCGTCAGCCGCGCGCCAGCACCGAATCGGCCACGAACGGGTTGCTGCGCCGCTCGGCGCCGAAGGTGGACATGGGGCCGTGGCCGGGGATGAAGCGCACGTCGTTGCCCAGCGGCCACAGCTGCTCGCGGATGGTGCGCAGCAGGTCGGCGTGGTTGCCGCGGGGAAGGTCGGTGCGGCCGATGGAGCCGGCGAACAGCACGTCGCCCACAAGCGCCAGGCGCGCCTGTGCATCGAAGAACACCACGTGCCCCGGCGTGTGGCCCGGGCAGTGGCGTACGGCCAGTTCGACCTGCCCGAAGCACACCGTGTCGCCGCCCTCGAGCCAGCGGTCGGGCGTGAAGGCCGGCAACGGCGGAAAGCCGAACATCTGCGCCTGCATGGGCAGGCCGTCGATCCAGAACGCATCGTCCGGGTGCGGGCCCTCGACCGGCACGCCGTAGCGGTCACGCAGCGCCACGGTGCCGCCGACGTGGTCCAGGTGGCCGTGGGTAAGGAAGATTTTTTCCAGCCGCGCGCCGTGGCGTTCGATCGCCGCGACGATGTCCTCCACGTCGCCGCCCGGATCGACCAGCGCGGCGGTGTTGCTCGCCGGGCATATCAGCAGCGTGCAGTTCTGCTGCAGCGGCGTGACCGGGATGATCTCGAACCGGAGCGTGTCGGGCATCGGCGGGGTCAGTCGTCCAGCTTGTGTTCGATGATGAGGTTGTCCTGCACCACGCGGCCGCCGATCAGGTGCTCCTGGATAATCCGCTCCAGCACCGGCGGGGTGCAGGAGTGGTACCAGGTGCCATCCGGGTAGACCACGGCCACCGGCCCCTGCTCGCAGATGCGCAGACAACCGGCCTTGGTGCGGTAGACGCCGCCGTCACCGGTGAGCTTGAGCTCGTTCAGGCGTTTTTTGAGGAAATTCCAGGACTCGATGCCGACCTCGCGCGGGCAGCACTTCGGCTCGCTGGCGTCGGCGCACAGGAAGATGTGGCGGCGGATTCGGTCCACGCCCAGGGATTGCGCGGTCTCGCGGATGGTGCTCATGGAATTCCTCGACGGAGTTGGTGCGGGACGCCGGGCGTGGCCGGACGCGGGCCGTTCGGCATGATGGCGGCCGGCCGGCGCGTGCGTCAACGCGGGCCGATAGCGCTGCTGTGCCTGTTGCTGGCCGGCTGCGGGCCGCGGGTGGCGCCCGAGCAGCCACCCCTGCGCGTCGGTCTGGCTCAGCCGGTGCTGGACATCGACCCGCGGCGCGCGGCGGATGCGGCCTCTGCGCGCCTGGCGCGGCTGGTCTACTCGCGCCTGGTCGAGCTGGATGCCGACTACCGACCGCGGCCGGCGGCGGCCGACTGGCAGCAACTGGACGCCCTGCGCTGGCGCTTCACGCTGCGCGAGCCGCGCCCGGACTTCACGGACGGCGCGCCCTTGACGGCCGCGGATGTGGTGGCGACCTACCGGGCGGTGCTCGGGGTGGGGTCGAATGCGGGTGGCGCCTCGCCGCTACGATCGGAGCTGGGCGCGCTGGAGGCGGTGGATGAAGTCGCGCCCGGCCAAATCGATTTCACCCTGAGCCGGCCCGATCCGCTGTTCCCGGCGCGCCTGACGCTGGGCATTGCGCCGGCTCGATGCGCCGCGCCTGGCGTGCGGACCGTGCCGCCCTGTCACTACGACGGCAGCGGGCCGTTCGCGCTGCGGGAGCTCAGTGCGGACCGGATACGGCTGCAGCGCCGGCGCGATGGCCTGGCAGTGGAATTCCGGGTGGTGCCGGACCCGACCGTGCGGGTTCTCAAGCTCCTGCGTGGCGAACTGGACCTGCTGCAGAACGACCTGCCGCCGGAGCTGCTGACGTATCTGGCCGGGCGGCCGGGCATGCAGCTCAGCCGCGCGCCGGGCAGCAGTTACCACTATCTGGGTTTCAACCTGGCCGATCCGGTGACCGGCGACCTGCGCGTGCGCCAGGCGGTGGCGCATGCCATCGACCGCGAGGCGATCGTCCGCCATCTGCTGGGCGGCGCGGCGCGGCTGGCCGGCAGCGTGCTGCCGCCGGGGCACTACGCCGCCGCCGTGCTGCCGCAGTACGCACACGATCCGGCCCTGGCGCGCCGGCTGCTGGCGCAGGCCGGACACACGCAGCCGCGCCTCGTGTACAAGACCTCGACCGATCCGCTGCGCCTGCGCATCGCTACCGCCATCCAGGCGCAACTGGCCGCGGTCGGCATCCGCGTGCGCGTGCAAAGCAACGAGTGGGGCAGTTTTTTCGGCGACATCCGGGCCGGGCGCTTTCAGCTCTACTCGCTGGCCTGGGTCGGCATCACCCAGCCGGAGGTGCTGCGCCAGCTTTTTCACAGCGCCTCGCTGCCGCCGGCCGGCGCCAATCGCGGCCGCTTCATGAGTCCGCCGGTGGACGCGCTGCTGGATGCGGCGGCGCAGGCACAGGGCGCCGCGCAGGTCGATCTGTACCGGCAGGCGCAGCTGGCCATCCACGCCCAGCTGCCCTACGTGCCGCTGTGGTACGAGGATAATGTCGCGGTCGCCCGCGCCGGCCTGCGCGGCTACGCGCTGCGCCCGGACGGCGCCTGGGATGCCCTCGAATTCACCGACCCGCCCCCTGTAGGCCCCCTGTAGGCACAAATGCCCGACATCCGCATTGACCTTGCCCGCCAGTGGCTGGAGCTGCGCCAGGACGGCGAGCTGCTGCTGGCGGCGCCGGTGTCGACCGCCGCCGCCGGCCTGGGCGAGCGCTTCGGCAGCTTCCAGACGCCGCGCGGACGCCATGTGGTGCGCGCCAGAATCGGCGCCGGCGCGCCGCTGGGGGCGGTGTTCGTCGGCCGGCGCTGGACCGGCGAGGTCTACAGCCCGCAGCTGGCGGCGCAGCACCCGGGCCGGGACTGGATCCTGACGCGCATCCTGTGGTTGTCCGGCTGCGAAGTCGGTCGCAACCGGCTGGGCGAGGTCGACACCCTGCGGCGCTACATCTACATCCACGGCACGCCGGACACCACGCCGCTGGGCGTGCCTGGCTCCAAGGGCTGCGTGCGCATGGGCAACGCCGACCTGTTGCGGTTGTTCGAGCTGACGCCGGCCGGCACGCCGGTGGACCTGGTGGAGTGAGCCGCCTGCTGCGCCAGCTGGCCGCCACCGCCGGCACGGTGCTGGCGGTGCTGGTGACGGTGTTTCTGCTGGTGCGCGTGCTGCCGGGCGATCCGGTGGAAGTGATGCTCGGCGAGCGCGCCAGCGGCGCCGACCGCGCGGCGCTGGTGGCCCAGCTCGGACTCGACCGGCCGCTGCCGGTGCAGCTTGGCGATTACCTGCGCGGGCTGGCGCGGCTGGATCTTGGGCAGTCGCTGCGCTATCACGAGCCGGTGACGACCCTGATCGGCGGCCGTCTGCCGGCCACGCTGGAGCTGGCCGGTGCCGCGCTGGCGCTGGCCGTGGTGCTGGCGCTGCCGCTGGGGATCGTCATGGCGCTGCGCGCCGGCCGGCTGGCGGGGCGCCTGGCCGGCACGCTGACGCTGCTGGGCCTGGCGCTGCCGGGCTTCTGGTTCGGGCCGCTGCTGATCCTGCTGTTTGCGGTGCGGCTGGGCTGGCTGCCGGTGGCCGGGCGGGAGGGCCTGGCATCGCTCGCGTTGCCGGCACTGACGCTGGCGCTCGGCCTGGCGGCCACGCTGGCGCGCCAGCTGGCGGCCAATCTGACCGAGACGCTGGCCGCCGAGCACGTGCGCACCGCTCGCGCCAAGGGCCTGCCGCCGGGCCAGGTACTGTGGCGGCACGGCGTGCGCAATGCGCTGCTGCCGGTGGCCACGGTGTTCGGTTTGCAGGTCGGGGCACTGCTGGGCGGGGCGGTGATCACCGAGACGGTGTTCGCCTGGCCGGGCCTGGGTGCGCTGACGGTGGAGGCGATCGGCGCCCGTGACTACCCGCTGGTGCAGGGCTGCGTGCTGCTGATCGCCGGCGTGTACGTGCTGGTCAACGGCCTGACGGAGCTGGCCTACGGCTGGATCGACCCGCGCGTGCGCCGGCCGTGAGAGGGGCCGTTGCAGTGCTGGGCGCCTGGCTGGCGCTGTCGCTGCTGGCGCCATGGCTGGGTCTGGATCCGGACACGCCGCGGCTGGACCGGGTGCTGCAGGCCCCGACGCTGCTGCCGGGTGCCTGGCTGGGCTGCGACGAGCTCGGCCGGCCGCTGCTCGATCGCCTGCTGGCCGGATCGCAGGTGTCGCTGGCGGTGATGGTGCAGGTGGTGGCAGGCCAGGCGCTGCTGGGCATCGCGGCCGGGCTGGCCGGCGGGTATCTCGGCGGCTGGCCGGACCGCTGCCTGCGCTGGGTGACGGATCTGGTGCTGGCCTTTCCGGGGCTGCTGCTGGCCCTGCTGCTGGCCGGATTGCTGGGGCCGGGCATCGACAACGTGGTGATCGCACTGGTCAGCGTCGGCTGGGTTGGCTTTGCGCGCCTGACCCGCGCCCAGGTGCTGGCGCTGCGGCGCGCCGATCACGTGGCGGCGGCGGTGGCGCTCGGCTGCGGGCACATGCGCATCCTTGGCCGGCACCTGCTGCCGCTGCTGGCGGCGCCGCTGCTGGTCGAGGCGGTGCTGGCCAGCGCGGGGGCCATCACCGCCGAGGCCGGGCTGTCGTTTCTGGGACTCGGCGTGCAGCCGCCGCAGGCGTCCTGGGGCGGCCTCATCCGCGAGGGCGCCCGCTACCTGCTGGTGGCGCCGCATTACCTGCTGCTGCCGGGCGCCGCCCTGGTGGCGGTCATCTACGCCATCAGCGTGCTGGGCGAGAACCTGCGCCGACGGCTTGATCCCAAGGAAAGCGCTGATTTATTCAGCGCTTTCCGTCCGGGGCAGGATGCCCCGACATGAAGCAAGCACGAAGTGCTTGCTTCATGGAGCCCGGCGCGGGCGTGTACCGCGCCGAGGCGAGCGGAAAATGCCAGGGATGGCATTTTTCAGCACTTCCGAAGGGAACGACATGACTTACGGCTGGGCCGACGCGGTCGGCAATCTTGGCGTGCTGCTGGTGCTCGCCAGCTACCTTGGCCTGCAGCTTGGCCGCATCGACAGCCAGGGCGTGGCGTATTCGGCCTGCAACGCCGTCGGCGCCGTGCTGCTGCTGGTGTCGCTGACGGTCAACTTCAACCTGTCGTCGGTCATCATCGAGATTTTCTGGCTCGCCATCAGCGCAGTTGGCCTGTGGCGGGGTTGGCGTCGCCGCGCCGGCCGCCAGGGAAGCGCCGAATAAATCCATCCTGGATTTGCGGGCGCCCGCCACCGAAAACCTTGTGGGAGCGCAGCTTCGCTGCGCGATGATCGCCCGGCATAGCCGGGCTCCCACGGTGTTCCAAGGGCTCACAAAAGCAGCAGCTTGCAGCCCGACTTTGGCAGCGCGTCCCTGCGCGATCAGACCCGGTAGAAATCCATCACGTCGCGGATCAGGTCGTTGGCGACGATGATCTTCTTGGCGATGATCTTGAGCGTGCCGGCCACCGGCCGCAGCCGGTGCTCGTAGTGGCAGTAGAAGTTGTCGATGGTCTTGTGCCGGTAGCTCATGGTCTGGCAGTTGGAATAGACCATGATGTCGCCGTCGCCTTGCGGCTCGGTCAGGATGTTGCTGATCTGGTGCACCGTGCGCGGCAGCGGCACCGAGGCCGATGACATGCCGGTGCGGATGCGAAACACGCGGTCTTCCAGCCCCGTGCGGTCGCCGTACCACATCAGCGACAGCTGGCTTTGCGGGTCGGTGGTCAACTCGTATTCGGTGTCCCACATCGGGATCCAGAAGCTCGCTTCGGGCAGGTACAGGTCCAGCCAGCCGTCCCAGTCGCGCTGGTCGAGGCGCCGCGCCTCGGTGTAGAGCAGGTCGGCGCAGGCCTGCGTGATGTCTTGCTTCATGATCGTGTCCTGGCGTGTGGCGGCGGTCAGCCTTGCGGGCCGTGGGTCAGGGTTTCCAGCCACCAGCGGTGCTGGGCGGCCATGATTCCCTCGTCCTCCAGCCTGGTGCCGAAGGACTGCACCTGGATGCCCAGCGAGGCGGCTTCCTCGTTCGGTTCGTTGAAGTGCACGTGCTTGAGGCCGCGCGAGACGTCGTTCCAACGCGCCGCCTTGGCCTTGTAGGCGATCTGGCTTTGCGTGAATTCCATGATGTCGTCCGGCGTGGCCATGCCCGAGGCGTTGAAGAAGTCCTCCCACTGGCGGATGCGGTGGCTGCGGTCCTTGGCCGACTCGCCCCGCGGCGCGATGCCGTAGATGGTGACCTCGGTCTCGTCGACCGAAATGGGCCGGAACACGCGAATCTGCGTCGAGGTCTGATCCATCACGAACACGTTCGGATACAGCAGCAGGTTGCGCAGGCGCGCCACCATCCAGTGCGCCTTCTGGGCGCCGAATTTTTCGGTGTACGCTGCCAGCTGGCTGAAGTTGGGCCGGTCGGTGGGGTTCGGGAAATCGCCCCACAGCATGACGTGGCCGTGGCCCAGGTCGAAGAAGCCGCCCTTTTTCTTGTCGATGCCGCCGACCTGCATGGCCTTGACCGGGTCGGCGTCGCCACGCAGCTTGCGCCGGTGCTCGGTGGTCATCACGTAATTGCCGTGCGTGGCGTACAGGTGGTAGCCGTCGACGCCGTTCTCGGCCTGGATCTTCCAGTTGCCCCTGAAGGTGTAGGTGGACGAGCCCTTCAGGATCTCGAGGCCTTGCGGGCTCTGGTCGGCCAGCAGGTCGATGCAGGCCGTGGCCGGTCCCAGGTGCTGTTCCAGTGGCAGCACGTCGGCGTTCAGGCTGCCGAAGATGAAGCCGCGGTAGCTCTTGACCTGCGGCACTTTCGTCAGGCCGTAGTTCTTCTTGTCGAAACAGTCCGGGTAGCCGGCGCCGTCTTCCTTGAACACCACCTTGGCATCGCCGCGGGTGTCGAACACCCAGCCGTGGAAGGGGCAGCTGTAGTCGGCCCGGTTGCCGCGCACTTCGCGCACCAGCGTGGTGCCGCGGTGTCCGCAGGCATTGATGAAGGCGTTGACCTCGCCTTCCGGGCTGCGCACCAGGATCACCGGCTGGCGACCCATGAACAGGGTCATGAAGTCGTTCGGGTTCGGGATCTGGCTCTCGTGGGCCAGATAAATCCAGTTGCCTTCCCAGATGCGCTCCATTTCGAGCTCGAAGATTTCCGGGTCGGTGAAGATGGAGCGGTCCACCCGCACCACGCCGGCCTCGACCCGGTCGTCCAGATACCCAGCCAGATTCACGGTGCCGGCGCTGCTGCGTGCGTCCATTGGCGATCTCCTCGCGTGCGAAAGCTGTTTGCCCGGAGCCTTGCAGGCTCGTTGACCGGCATTCTGGACAGCGGGGACCGGCGCGCCTTGACGGCCGTCAACATGCAAGGCGCCGGCTCCAACCGAACGCCCGTTGACGTGGTGCCCGGCCAAGGGCAGCATGGCCCACTCAACGCGCCGGGCGGCCGGCAACCTCGTCCACGAGTCAAGGGGAAACGACCATGAGCTACACCAAACAGCAGATCGAGCAGGAAATCATCCGCATCCTGGAGCAGGGCACCGCCGCCGTGAAGAAAGTGGTCGACGCCTATGCCGCCCGCCGAACGCCCGAGCGCGACATGAACTGGCTGTGCATCCAGATGGGCAAGGAATTTGGCGCCATCCTGCTGCATGCCGACCTTGGCAAGGCCGCCATCCGCGCCGGCCTGGACGGTCGCGACATGGACGAGAAATTCCAGACCATCAAGGAAGAGGTCGCCCACTACCAGGGCTACTACAACCTGCTGAACCGCACCATCGGCAAGGACGCGCCGATCCCGGTCGACCATATCTACAGCTACGTGCTGGCCAATCTGGGCCCCAACGGCATCGAGGCCGACGGCCCGATGCTGGCGCAACGGGACCGCTGGCCGGCCAACTTCAACTACATCGCCAACATGGGCGCCTACGCCAAGGGCAAGCACCCGTGGGTGGCGCGCGTGTTCAGCGCCACCGGCGAGGGCGCCGCGGGCGGCTGGCACTGGGCGATGAGCCAGCTGCCGCCGGTGGACGATTTCTTCCGCGAGGCGGCCAAGGTGCAAAAGGGCATCGCCATCGACGAGCTGCGCCACGGCCCGCAGGAGCTGACGGAAATCTGTGCGGAATACTCACCGGACTTCGGGGTGGACCTGAAGGACATGTTCCGCGAGCTGCGGCACATGCGCTATCTGGAAGTGCTGCAGCGCAACGAGCAGTTCCTGTACCCGATGAGCGACGACGAGATCGAAGCCATCCGTCAGGAACTGATGAACGACGCCATCGAGCCGATTCGCGTCTACTCGCAGGCGGCGTAATCACGCGCCCCGCGCGCTGCGTGATGGTTTGATTGCAAGGCCCCGTCGGGCGTTCCGGCGGGGCCTTTTTTTGTGGTGAGAACCAGCAACGGAGGGGGTGCCATGACGGGCAGACTGGCGGGCAAGGTGGCCCTGATCACCGGTACCGCGGACGGCCAGGGCCGCGCCGCAGCACAACTGTTTGCGGCCGAGGGAGCACGGGTGGTCGGCTGCGACCTGAAAGCCGAGCTGGCGCAGGAAACCGTGGAAAGGGTGCGTCGTGCCGGCGGACAGATGGTGTCCATGCAGCCGCTGAACCTGTCCGACGAGGGCAGGTCAAGGCGTGGATGGAGTTTGCCGTGGCCGAATTCGGCGACTTCGACATCCTCTACAACAATGCGTCCGGCGTGCGCGGCGGCACGGTGGAATCGCTCAGCCGCGAGGACTGGGACTGGAACCTGGCCAACGAGGTGACGCTGATCTTTCTGGCCGTCAAGCACGCGCTGCCGGTGTTCAAGCGCCGCGGCGGCGGGGTGATCCTGAACACCGGCTCGGTCGCCGGCATGCTGTCGACGGCCATGCCGGGCAACGCGCCGGGCAATTTCGTGCATAACGTGTCCAAGGCCGCGGTGATCCGCATGACCGAGCACCTGGCGGTGGAGCTGTCGCCGCTGAACATTCGTGTCAACACCGTGTCGCCGGGGCTGATCGACACGCCGGCCACGCGGCCGCTGCTGGGCGACGGTTTCGTCGAAGCGGTCGAGAAAAGTGCACTCATCCGCCGGGTCGGCCAGCCGATGGATATCGCCCTGGCGGCGCTGTACCTGTGCTCGGACGAGGCCAGCTTCGTGACCGGCATCAACCTGCCGGTGGACGGCGGCTGGACGGCCGGCGGCGGCGTGGGTCAGCCCGATCCGGCGCTGGCCGAGGCCGTGGCCGCCAAGATGAACCGCTTCGCCACCCTGCCGCGGGGCGGCTGAACGGCGCGCGCTCGGCATTGCGTTGCGCGACTATGGCCGCCACTCGATGCCCACGAACAATCGCCGCGGCAGGCCCGGGAAATAGCGATAACTGCCGAAGGCCAGATCGGCGCGCTCGGCGTAGTCGCTGTCGGTCAGGTTGGTGATGCGGGCGAACAGGGTTGTCTTGGCGCTCGTGACCCAGTCGGCGCGCAGGTTCGCCAGCGTGTGACCGGCATAGCGGGCGGTGTTGGCCGCATCCAGGTAATACGGCCCCATGCGGACGCCTTCCAGTTCCAGGCTGAAGTCCCGGCGCGGCTGATAGAGCCAGCGCAGACTGCCCATGAACGGCGGGGCGGTATCGATCTCGTTGCCGCTTTTGATGATCTCACCGCCGCTGGCGGCGCGGTCGAAGGCATAACGATGGCGCGCCAGGCTGGCTGAAAGATGCAGCTCGTGGCGCGGCGCGGGCCGCCAGGTGGCCTCGGTTTCCAGGCCAAAGTGCTTGGTGCGGCCATCGCTGACGTTCAAGCCATCGGCGTCGGTGAAGATGAAATGCGTCTTGCGCATGCCAAATGCGGTCAGGCTGATGCGGACATCGGCCCAGGCGCGCTGGTAGCCGAGTTCGACGCCCTGCAGGCGCTCGGAGTCCAGGTCCGCCGTGGTCTGGCCACGCTGCAGGCGGTACAGCTCGGTGACCTGCGGCGGGCGAAAGCCGTTCGACCAGGCGCCATGCCACTGGCCGCTGTAGGGGTCGCCGTAGCGCAGGCCGAGTCGACCGGCCAGATTGGCGAAGTGGTCGCTGCGGTCCGCCGGCCGGTTGTACAGGCAGCCGCCAAAGCCGCAGGGCGTGCCGTCGTCGCGCGTGTTGCCGTCCAGTGCCCGGTTGTCGTAGTCATAGCTCAGGTACTCGCCGCGCAGGCTCGCCAGCAGATGCCAGTCGCCGGCGGCGTCCAGCGGCAGGTCCAGCGACTGCCACAGCGCGGCCATGCGCGAGGCGACCTCAAAGTCGTAATGCAGGCCGGCCGGTCGGGTGGCCTGCTGGAAGGCCGAACCGGTGCTAAGCGGCCGGGCCTGGACCTCGCTCAGAAACCCGCGCGCGTACTCGCCGGCCAGTCCGGCCTGCCAGTCGATACCGCCCGGCAGCGGCTTTCGCAGGTCCACCAGCACACCGGCGCTGCGTTGGCCGTTGGTCTCGGTGGGCTGGCCGGGCAGGAAGTGCTGCAGAAAATCCATCTGCGACCAGCGCGCGTAGGGCGTGATCGACAGCGCGGTGTTTTCGCCGAGCACGGTGCGCCAGGCGCTGTGCAGGCGCGCCGATGAGGCGTCGCGGTAGGCCTCCGGATTCAGGTTGTCGCGCCGCAGACCGGCCTTGCGATAGGCGTCCTTGCCAAAAATGAAGCCGGCCGTCTCCTGGTTGAGGTTGCTGGCGGCAAGGCGGCTGCTCACCTGCCAGCGCCCAAGCGTGGTCGCGTGGCCGAGGCCGAGCTTCTGCTCGCCGGTCGGCGTGGCGTCGCGAAAGCCGTTGGTGTCGGCGCCCTGGACGTCGAGCCGCCAGCGCGCCGATCCGCTCGACAGGCGGCCGGTGAAGCTGTCGTCCGGCCCGGCTTCCAGGCCGAGCGTCCACGGCTGCGGCCCGGGCCGGTGCGAGACCACGTTGATGGCGCCATGCAGCGCGTTGGCGCCGTACTGGCTGCTGGCCGGACCGCGCGCCACCTCGACGGCGGCGGCCTGGGCGAAATCGACCTCGAACAGTTCGTTGACGTTGCAGAAGCCGGCCGGGCGGATGGGGATGCCGTCTTCCAGAATCTGGAACGCGCCGCAGGCGCCGGGGCCGGTGAGCACCGGCGAGCGGATGGCGATCAGGCTCTCCTGGCCGTCGCCGCGGCTGATCCACACGCCCGGCACGCGGGCGAACAGCTCGCTGGCGTGCGCCGGGCGCGTGCGGGCGATGTCGGCGGCGTCGATGCGGCTGCCGCTGCCGGCGGCGGTCCAGGCGGCGATGTCGCGCGGCGCCTCGATGGTCACCACCAGCGGTGGGGCAGCCCCATCGTCCGCCCGGCTGGCACCGGGAACGACGGCCATACCCGCCAGCAGCAGCGCGGCGACAGACGCGCCGCCGGGGCGAAAACGCACGCCGCTGCGAGTTCCCGCGAGCTTGAATGTCACAAGCTCTCAGGCGGTCAGCTGAATGAACCAGGCCACCAGCTTGGCCAGCACGCCGTAGGCCCAGTCCTTGACGGACAGCCACCAGCCGCCGGCCTGCTCGCGTTGCGTCTGGTGCGCACGCTCGACCACGTAGGCGTGGATGGCGTGCGCGTCGTCGGCGCTCAGGTACTTCGACCAGCCGACCATGCCCAGGCCCTGGTACAGGCCATCGAGCACGATCTTGTCGAACAGCTCGTGCGTGGCCGGCTGCATATAGCGCAGGTCGGCCAGCGTCGGCGATTCGGCGTTCAGGCCATGACACACCGAACAGTAGGCGTGATAGAGCGCGTGGCCCTTGGCGACGGTGTCGGCGGATGCCGTCTGCGGCGGTGGTTGCGGCAGGGCCGGCGGCAGTGGGGCCGGTGGCAGGCTGGCCTGGCCGCCTAGCTTGAAAGCGAGCAGGCGCCCGCCGACCTTGTCGCCTTCCCGTGGCGCAATGCCGCCGGCCAGGCCGAGCGCCCCGCCCCAGCCGACCATGACGGCGATGTACTGCTCGCCATTCACGGCATAGCTGACCGGCGGCGCCACGATGCCGGACTGCGTCGGGGCGCTCCACAGGCGCTCACCGGTATCGGCGCGGTAGGCCACCAGCTCGCCCCTGGCGTTGCCCTGCAGCAGCAGGTTGCCGGCGGTGCTGAGCATGCCGCCGTTCCACGGGCCGTCGTGCTGCACGCGCCAGACTTCCTTCTGCGCCACCGGATCCCAGGCGGCGATGTGGCCCTTGGCGATGGCGCGCAGCACCTTGCGCGTCAGCGCCGGGTCCTGGTCGGCGGACGGCATGGCGGCGGCCATGTCGACCGCCATGTTCCAGGGATGGCGGCCGTATTTGAAGTCCTTTTCCTGGGCAAACGTGAACGGCAGATCCATGGCCGGGATGTACACCAGCCCGGTGCGTGGGCTGTAGGACATCGGCTGCCAGTTGTGGCCGCCGAAGGGCGCTGGGAAGGTGAGTTTCTTCTCGTCCCGGTATTGCACCGGGTCGGTTTCCACCGGCCGGCCGGTGGTGGGGTCGATGTGCGTCGCCCAGGTCACCTGGACGTAGTTTTCGGCCGAGATGAACTGCCCGGTGGCCCGGTCCAGCACGTAGAAAAAGCCGTTCTTGGGCGCCTGCATGATGACCTTGCGCGGCTGCCCGCCGATTTCGATGTCGGCCAGGATCATGTGCTGCGTGGCGGTGTAGTCCCAGGTTTCGCTGGGCGTGGTCTGGTAGTGCCACACATGCCGGCCGGTGTCCGGATCGAGCGCCACGATGGACGACAGGAACAGGTTGTCGCCCTCGCCCTTGCTGCGCTCCCAACGGTTCCACGGCGCGCCGTTGCCGACACCCACGTAGAGCAGGTTGAGCTGCGGGTCGTAGGCCATCGAATCCCACACGGTGCCGCCGCCGCCGCCCTTGTTCCACCACTCGCCGGCCGGATTCCAGGTTTTGGCGGCCATCTCGACGTCGGGCGTCTCGAAGCCCCTGGCCGGGTCGCCCGGCACGGTCCAGAAGCGCCACACCATCTTGCCGGTGGCCGCGTCGTAGGCGGACACGTAGCCGCGCACGCCGTACTCGGCGCCGCCGTTGCCGATGACGACCTTGTCCTTGACGATGCGCGGCGCGCCGGTGATCGAGTACGGCTTGCCGGGGTCGATGGTGAGCGTCTCCCACACCAGCGCGCCGCTGGCGGCGTCCAGCGCAATCAGCCGGCCGTCGAGGGTGCCCACGTAGACGCGGCCCTTCCACACCGCCACGCCGCGGTTCACCACATCGCAGCAGGCGTTCACGCCCCATTCGCGCGGCACCTTGGGGTCGTAGGACCAGATCTGCTTGCCGGTGGCGGCGTCGATGGCGTACACGCGGCTCCAGTCGCCGGTGGTGTAGATGACGCCGTCGACCACGATGGGCGTCGCCTCGAGCCCGCGCCGCGTGCCCAGATCCGCAAACCAGGCCAGGCCGAGCTGGCCCACGTTGTCGGCATTGATGGCATCCAGCGGGCTGAAACGCTGCTCGCCGTAGGTGCGGCCGTGTGCCAGCCAGTTACCGGGCTCGCTGTCCGCGCCGATGATGCGCGCGCCGTCGATGGCGCCGGGGGCGGCCTGCGCGACGCCGCTGCACAGGAATGCGGCGGCAATTGCCGCCAGCCAACGTGAGCTTCTGAAACCCATCTGTTTCCCCTCCGAAATCCGTTTCGAACGACCGTTCAGGCCGGCGCGCGGCATTATGGCAAAAGCCCGCGCCGCCCACCGGCCGCGCCGGTCACCGATAGCCGGCCGCCTGCAGCGTGAACAGCCGGGCGTAGTGGCCGCCCGCGTGCAGCAACTCGGCGTGGCTGCCGCGCTCGGTGATCACCCCATCGCGCATCACCAGGATCTCGTCCGCCATGCGCACGGTGGAGAAGCGGTGCGAGATCAGGATCGCCATGCGCCGGGCCGCCAGGCGCCGGAAATGCTCGAACACGTCCGCCTCGGCCTGGGCGTCCATCGCCGCCGTCGGCTCGTCCAGCACCAGGATGTCCGCCTCGCGACGCATGAAGGCCCGCGACAGGGCGAGCTTTTGCCACTGCCCGCCGGACAGTTCGCGGCCGCCCTTGAACCAGCTGCCAAGCTGCGCGCCGTAGCGGCCGGGCAGGGTTTCCACGAACGGCGCCGCCAGGCCGTCGGTGGCCGCCTGCCGCCAGCGGGCCTGGTCGTGCAGGTGCGCCACGTCGCCGGCGCCGATGTTCTCGCCGACCGTGAACTGGTAGCGGTTGAAGTCCTGGAACACCACCGCGATGCGCTGGCGCAGGGCCGACTCGTCCCAGGCGTCCAGCGGCGTGCCGTCCAGCAGGATGCGACCGCCGGTCGGCCGGTACAGGCGCGTCAGCAGCTTGATCAGCGTGGTCTTGCCGGCGCCGTTGTCGCCCACCAGCGCCAGACTGCGGCCGGGCGCCAGATGCAGATCGATGCCGCTGACGGCGTCGCCGGTGGCGCCGGGGTAACGGAAGGACACGCGCTCGAAGCGGATGCCGTCGCCCGGCGCCGCGCCGGCCGTGACGTGGCCGACGCGGTCCGGCACCGGTTGTTCCAGAAACTCGTACAGATTGGTCAGGTACAGGTTGTCCTCGTACAGGCCGCCGAGCGCCGACAGACTGGCCGTCACCGCCGCCTGCCCCTGGCGCAGCAGCAGCAGATACATGGTCATCTCGCCCAGGCTGATGCGCTGGGCCACCGCCTGCAGCGCCACCCAGCCGTAACCGCCATAAAGAGCTGCCGTGCCCAGCAGGCCGAGCGCGAAGCCCCAGCCCTCGCGCCGCAGGGCCAGGCTGCGGTCGCGCCGGTAGAGCTTTCGAAAGATGTCGCCGTAGCGGCCCAGGATCGGCCGCCCGAGGCCATAGACCTTGACCTCCTTGGCGTGGTCCTCGCGCGCCAGCACGGTTTCCAGGTAAATCTGCATGCGCGTGTCCGGCGAGCGCCAGCGAAACAGCGCAAACGCCTCGCCGGAGAACCTGGCCTCGGCCAGGAAGGCCGGCAGCCCGGCCAGCAGGAACACGCCCACCGCCAGCACCGACAGCTGCGACAGCAGCGCCGCGTAGCTGAGCAGCGAGATCAGGTTCTGCAGCAGGCCGAAGCTCTGGCGCACCAGGTTCAGCGGCCGGGTGGAGGCGTCGCGCCGCGCCCGGGTGAGCTTGTCGTAGAACTCGGAATCCTCGAACTGCGCCAGCTCCAGCGTCAGCGCCTTGGCCAGGATCATGTCGTTCACGCGGTAGCCCAGCTGCGCCCGCAGCAGCGACTCGCACAGCGCGATGCCGCGCTGGGCGGCGGCGATCAACGCCACCAGGGCTGCTTCCACGCCGATCAGCAGCAGCACCGCCCGCGCATTGGCGTTGCCGGCCGCGGCCGCCACCACCGCGTCGACGATCAGCTTGCCCACCCAGGCCATGCCGGCCGGCAGCACGCCCGCCGCCAGCGTGCAGCCGGCCAGCAGCAGCGCCAGGCGGGGATTGGTGGTGATGGCAAGCCGGAAGGCGCGGCGGAAATAGCTGCCCAGCTGGCGGACCGAAACCGTCAGGCCCGGCGCCGGGGCGGTGGCGCTGCTCACGCGGGGCGGGCCTTGGCAGCAGTCGGTCGGTTTCCGGTCATGGCCGGGATGGTATGGCCGATCGTGCGGGCGTGAGATTGTCCTTACAAGTGGCGCTGCTCACTGGCGTAGCAACCCTCTGTCCTGCAGCCACGCCCGGGCATCCTCGGCATCGGTCTCGAACCATGCCGCGGCCGAACCCAGCCGAAAGCTGTAGCCCCAGGCGTCCATGTCCTGCATCAGGCGGGCGCGGTCGACGCCCGGCAGGTGATCGGCGAGCAGGATCTGCAGATAGCACACCGCGCATTCCTCGATGTCGTCGCCACCGGCGTTGGTGTGCAGGCCGCGGCGCCGGCCGGCGTCCATGCACAGCCAGTGGCAGGCCTCGTGCAGGGCCGAATGCAGCGGCGTGTCCGGCCGCACGTATAGCGTGTCGCCGACCAGGCCGGCCTCGCTTTCGCCCCAGTAGCTGCCGGGGATGTCGGCCTGCGGCGCCCGCCATTCGATCGCCAGGCCGTGGGCCCCGAGCAGCTCGCGCAGGGCTGCCGGGTCGATGTCCACCAGGCGCAGTACGTCCGTGCTCATGCCGGCTTGCTCAGCAGGTAAAGGGCGACGTGGGCGGCGATCGGTTGCGGCGGCACGCCCCGCAGGCCGGCCCCGGTCGCCAGCTCGAGCACCTGCGCCGGGCTCAGCCGTACCGCCAGCGCCGGGCCGGGCGGCGGCGGCACCGGCAGGAATTCGATGATCGCCAGCACGCCGCCGGGCGCCAGCACGCGGGTGATCTGCGCGAGCAAATCCGCTGCCTTGCCGATCGCGGCCAGGTGGTGCAGCACCAGTGACAGCAGCGCGCCGCCCGCGGCGCCATCGGCCAGCGGCAAGGGCGCGCCAAGGTCGGCTTCCAGCGCCTGCAATGGCAACCCCTGCGCCTGCTGCTGCAGCCAATTCAAGCCCGCGCGCCAGCGGTCCACGGCCAGCACCGGCGTGCCGGCGCGCGCCAGCGCCAGGCTCCAGTCGCCGCGACCGCAGCCCAGGTCCAGCACACAGCGGGCGTCAGCCAGGGCGGCCAGCACCGGTACGCGGTCGACGAATTCGTGACTGCTGTGTTTGCCCGGGCCGCTTGGCGGCGCCGGGGATGCTTCGGGCGGCTGCATTAGAATGCGGGCATCTGTCGTACGGCGGCGCGCATGGTAAACGCCGCGCCCGGCGACGCCCGATGCGGACCCGGCAAGCCCCATGTTCAACAGCCTCACCGAACGCCTCGAAGCCACCGTGCGCCGCCTGCGCGGCCAGGCCTTCCTGAACGACGAGAACATCGCCGACGCGCTGCGCGAGGTGCGCATGGCGCTGCTGGAAGCCGACGTGGCGCTGCCGGTGGTGCGCGGTTTCATCGAGCAAGTGCGCCAGGACGCCATCGGGCGCGAAATCGGCAAGAGCCTCAACCCCGGCCAGTTGCTGGTCAAGCTGGTTCACGACCGCCTGATCAGCCTGATGGGCAGCGAGAATGCGGCCCTGAACCTGGCCGGCGCGCCGCCGGTGGTGATCCTGCTGGCCGGCCTGCAGGGCTCGGGCAAGACCACCACCAGCGCCAAGCTGGCGCGACTGATCCGCGAGCAGACCAAAAAATCCGTGCTGCTGGTCAGCGCCGACGTCTACCGCCCGGCGGCCATCGAACAGCTGCGCGTGCTGGCCGGGCAGGTCGGCGCGCAGTTCCAGCCCAGCGACATCAGCCAGAAGCCGGTCGACATCGCCGCCGAGGCGGTCGCCGAGGCGCGCCGCCGGGCTCTCGACGTGGTGATCGTCGACACCGCCGGCCGGCTGCATATCGACGCCGACATGATGGCCGAGATCCGCGCCATCCATGCCGCCGTCAAGCCGCTCGAGACGCTGTTCGTGGTCGATTCCATGACCGGCCAGGACGCGGTCAACACGGCCAAGGCCTTCCATGAGGCGCTGCCGCTGACCGGCGTCATCCTGACCAAGACCGACGGCGATGCGCGCGGCGGCGCCGCGCTGTCGATCCGCGAAGTCACCGGCGCACCGATCAAGTTCTTGGGCGTGGGCGAGAAAACCGGCGCCTTGGAAGCCTTCCACCCCGAGCGCGTCGCCTCGCGCATCTTGGGGATGGGCGACGTGCTCAGCCTGGTCGAGGACGTGCAGCGCAACGTCGACCAGGCGCAGGCGGCGCGCCTGGAAGACAAGCTGCGTCGCGGCAAGGGCTTCGACTTCAACGACTTTCGCGATCAGCTCAAGATGGTGCAGGGCATGGGCGGTCTGGGCAGCCTGCTCGACAAGCTGCCCGGCATGAGCGGCATCAATGCCCAGGCCCGCGAGCAACTGGCCGACGGCAGGCAGCTCGGGCGCGTCGAGGCCATCATCAACTCCATGACCGCCAAGGAACGGCGCTTCCCGGACCTGATCAACGGCTCGCGCAAGCGGCGCATCGCCGCGGGTTCCGGCGTGCAGATCCAGGACGTGAACCGGCTGCTGAAGCAGTTCGAGCAGAGCCAGAAGATGATGAAAAAGCTCGGCCGGCCCGGCGGCATGAAGAAAATGATGCGCGGCATGGGCGCCAACCGCGGCGGCTTTCCCGGCCGCGGTTGAGTTTATGGCCGCGCGTCAATAGAATTCGCGGTCCGCCGCAGCCGGCCGATCAGGGTCCGGCGCTCCACAGCCTTCAAGGAAAGTTTCCATGGTGACCATTCGCCTTGCCCGTGGTGGGGCCAAGAAACGGCCGTTCTACCGCGTGGTCGTGACCGACAGCCGCAACCCGCGCGACGGTCGCTTCATCGAGCAGATCGGCTTTTTCAACCCCATCGCCAAGAGCGGCGAGCAGCCGAGCAAGCTCGATCTGGCGCGCGTTGACTACTGGCTGGGCGTTGGCGCCAAGACCAGCGACCGGGTCGCGGCGCTGGTCAAGCAGTGCCGTAAGGCCGACGCTGCCGCCTGACAACGACCCCGCGACCGACGCCGCGCGTTCGGTCGTGGTGGGGCGTGTGGGCGCCCCGCACGGCGTGCGCGGCTGGTCGCAGCTGTGGTCCTTTACCGATCCGCCCGAGGGCCTGCTGCGCCATCCCCGGCTTGAGGCGCAGCGTCGCGGGCAACGGCTGATGCTCGAGATCGCCGACAGCCGGCTGCAGGGCGAGCGCGTGCTGGTGCGCTTCGCGGGCGCGGAGGATCGCGACGCGGCCGCCAGATTGACCGGCCTTGAACTGAGCGTGCTGCGGGCCGAGCTCGAACCGCCGCCGCCGGGCAGCTGGTACTGGCACGACCTGATCGGCCTGGCGGTGGTCACGGTGGACGGCACGCCGCTGGGGCGGGTCGATCACCTGATCGAAACCGGCGTCGATGACGTGCTGGTGGTGCGCGGCGAACGCGAGCGGCTGATCCCGTTCGCGCAGCCGCAGATAGTGAAGAAGGTCGATCTCGAAGCCGGCCGCATCGAGGTGGACTGGGACGCGGAGTACTGAGCGCCGGTGCGCATCGACGTCGTGACCCTGTTTCCGGAGCTGGTCGACGCGGTGGCGCAGCACGGCGTGGTCGGGCGCGCCATCGGCAGCGGTATCGCCAGCCTGCACAGCTGGCAGCTGCGCGATTTTGCGGCCGACCGCCACCGCACGGTCGACGATGCGCCGTTTGGCGGCGGTCCCGGCATGGTGCTCAAGGCCGAACCGGTGCTGGCGGCGATTGCCGCCGCCCGCGCAGCGGCTGCGGAGCCGGTGCGCGTGGCGTACCTGAGCCCGCAGGGCCGGCGCTTCGATCAGGCGGCGGCCTGCGAGCTGGCCGGCCGGCAGCGCTTGCTGCTGCTGTGCGGGCGCTACGAGGGCGTCGACGAGCGGGCTCTAGAGCTGGCGGTGGATGAGGAATGGTCGTGCGGCGACTATGTCCTGAGCGGCGGCGAGCTGCCGGCCATGATGATGATCGATGCCGTGGTGCGGCTGCTGCCGGGCGCGCTGGGCGATGCGGAATCGGCGCAGCAGGACTCGTTCATGCACGGCCTGCTGGACCATCCGCACTACACGCGCCCGCAGGTGCTGGAAGGGCGCGCGGTGCCGCCAGTGCTGCTGGGCGGTGATCACGCCCGGGTAGCGCGCTGGCGTTTGCAGCAAGCACTGGCGCGCACCTGGCGACGGCGGCCGGATTTGCTGGCCGAATTGAAGTTGACGCACGAGCAGCAGCGGCTGCTGGATGAATACCGGACAATGGCCGACGCTGACGGCCACTGCCCGGCCTTGGACAATCAGGAGTAAGACCCATGAACATCATCGACCAGCTGAACGCCGAGCAGATGACGCGCACCGTGCCGGATTTTCGTGCCGGCGACACCGTGCTGGTGCAGGTGAAGGTGGTTGAAGGCACCCGCGAGCGCCTGCAGGCCTACGAGGGCGTGGTCATCGCCCGTCGCAACCGCGGCCTGCACTCGTCCTTCACGGTGCGCAAGATGTCGCACGGCGAGGGCGTGGAGCGCGTGTTCCAGATTCACAGCCCGCAGATTCAGAGCATCGAGGTCAAGCGCCGTGGTCTGGTGCGCAGCGCCAAGCTGTACTACCTGCGCGGCCTGCAGGGCAAGGCGGCGCGCATTCGCGAGAAGCTCGCCACGCGCACCCAGGCCGGCTGACCCGCAGCATCCCGATGCGGCCGGCCGCCCAGCCTGCCGAGTCCCGCGCCAGCATGCCAAGCCCGCTTGGCATGCTCAGCCTGCGCTGCAATCTGAACGGCCTGTGCGAGGTGGCCGTGCTGGCCGATGGCTCGCCGGCGCTCAAGCCTGCCGATCCGCTGCTGCTGGAAACCATGCTGCGGCTGGAAGCCTACTTCGCCGGCGCCACGGCGGATTTCTCCGATCTGCCCCTGGCACCCGAAGGCACGCCCTTTCAGCACCGCGTCTGGGCGGCGCTGCGGGCCATCCCGGCCGGCCGCACCCGCCGCTACGGCGAGCTCGCGGCTGACCTCGATACCGCCGCCCGCGCCATCGGTGGCGCCTGCCGTGCCAATCCGCTGTTGCTGGTAGTGCCCTGCCACCGGGTGGTGGCGAGCACCGGCGACGGCGGCTTCATGGGCGCATCCGATGGCGACTGGCCGCGTCGCAAGCAGCAGCTGCTGGCGCATGAACGCAGCCACTTTCGCGCCTGAGGATCAGCGCGCCGCGGCGCCCTTGTCCAGGGCCGGCGCGCCGGCCGCCGCCCCGGCCAAACCGCCGGTCGAACCCCTGCTTGAACAGTTCCTCGACAGCCTATGGCTGGAGCGCGGTGCCAGCCGCCTGACGCTCGCCGCCTACCGCACCGACCTGCTCAGCTTTGCGGCGCACATGTTCTTGCGCGGCGCGCCGCTGGCCAGCGCCAGCCGCGCCGACCTGCTGACTTATCTCGCCGCGCCCGCACAGGCCGGACTCGCGCCGCGCTCGCTCGGCCGCCGCCTGTCGGCGCTGCGCGGCTTTTTCCGCTATCTGGTCCGCGAGGGCCTGACGCAGGAAGACCCCACCGCGCGCATCGAATCCCCGCGCCTGGGCCGGCCGCTGCCCAAAACGCTCACCGAAGCGGATGTCGAGCGCCTGCTGAGCGCGCCGGCGGGCGACACGCCCGAGGCGCTGCGCGACGCCGCCATGCTGGAGCTGCTCTACGCCAGCGGCCTGCGCGTGAGCGAACTGGTCGGTCTGCGCATCGCGCAGGTGGACCTGAACCGCGGCGTGCTGGTGGTGCTGGGCAAGGGCGCTCGCGAGCGGCTGGTGCCGGTCGGCGAGACCGCCCTGGAGCGCATCGAGACTTATCTGTCGAAGGCGCGCGGTGCGCTGCTGGGCGGGCAGGTCAGCGATGCCCTGTTCGTCACCCGCCGCGGTGGCGGCATGACCCGCCAGGGCTTCTGGCACCGGCTGCGCCACTACGCGCGCCTGGCCGGCTTCGAGCGTCTGCCCTCGCCACACACGCTGCGTCACGCCTTTGCAACCCACTTGCTCAATCATGGCGCCGACCTGCGCGCGGTGCAGATGCTGCTCGGCCACGCCGATCTTTCAACCACTCAGATCTACACCCACGTGGCGCGCGAGCGCCTGAAGGCCCTGCACGCCCAGCATCACCCGCGCGGCTGAGCCCATACAATCCGCCCCACTCCCGCCCGATCGGACCCACCCATGAAACGCCTTCTCGCTTGCGCGCTCGCCGGATTGACGCTGCTGACCGTCACTGACGCCCGCGCCGACACTCCGCCGGCACTCGCCGCCGTGCTGGCCAAGGTATCGCCCGATGCGCCGCCGACCTCCGTGCAGCCCTCCGCCATCCCCGGCCTGTACGAGGTGATCTTCGGCAGCACCGTCTATTACTTCAGCGCCGACGGCAAGCACATGCTGGGCGGGCCGCTGGTGGAGCTGGCCAGCCGGCGCAACCTGTCCGCCGCAGCGCTGCAGAAAGTCGAGCGCGAGCAACTGATGCCGCAGCGGGTCGCCTTTCTCAAGGAGCTGCGAGACGCCGACGCCATCGTGTTCGCCGCCGCCAAGCCGCAGCACCGCATTACCGTGTTCACCGACATCGACTGCGGCTATTGCCGCGAGCTGCACCGCCATGTGGGTCAATACAACGCGGCCGGGATCAGCGTGCGTTACGTGGCCTTCCCGCGCGCCGGCGAGGGCTCGGAGTCGTTCAAGAAGGCCGAGAACGTCTGGTGCGCCGCCGACCGCAAGGCCGCGCTCACCGATGCCAAGGCCGGCAAGACGGTCCCCGACAAGGTATGCGAAAACCCGGTCGCCGAGCAGTTCCACGCCGGCGAGAAGATCGGCGTGTCCGGCACGCCGGCGATCCTGCTCGACGACGGCCGCCTGCTGCCCGGCTACGTGCCGCCGGACGAACTCAAACGCGTGCTGGAGCAACCGGCCGGCTGAGTCGACCGGCGCCGCGTCGGTGGTGTGCGCGTGTCGACACTCACCGCTGACGTAGCCTCCCCGATCGAAAGCGGCTTGGCCTTGATCGCGCGCCGATCCGCGGCGCGCTGGTTACCATCGCCTCCCGGCCAGCCCGGGTCGGGTGAACCATGAGCAGGGGGAGCCATCAATGGCGATCGAGCCACTGAAAGCCGCACAGCTTTATGCGCCCTGCGCGCCGGAGCTGATTCCCTACCAGAGCACCTCCGAAGTGGTGGAGCCGGTCGACGTGGTCGGCCAGGAACGGGCGCTGGCGGCGCTGGCCTTCGGTACCGGCATCCGCCGCGACGGATACAACCTGTTCATCCTGGGCACGCCCGGCGCCGGCCGGCACGGCGTGGTGCGCCGTTTCCTCGAGCAGCGCGCGGCCAGCCAGGCCACCCCGGCCGACTGGTGCTACGTGCACAACTTCGAGCAGCCGCACCGGCCGCGCGCGCTGCGCTTCGCACCCGGCCAGGGCAAGGGCTTTTGCGAGACCATGGCGCAACTGGTCCAGGAGCTGCACAGCACGCTGCCCAGCGCCTTCGAGAGTGACGAATACCAGGCCCGGCGGCGGGTGGTCGAGCAGGAATTCAAGGACCGCCACGAGCAGGCCATCGACGAGATCCGCGAGCGTGCCCGCACCCGGGAGATCGCGCTGATCACGACGCCCGGCGGCTTCGCTTTCGCGCCCTTGGTGAACGGCGAGGTCATGTCGCCGGCCGCCTTCCACAAACTGCCGGAAGAAACCCGCAAGCGCATCGAGGCCGACATCGAGCAGCTCGAACAGGAACTGGGCGAGCGGCTGCGGCGCCTGCCGCAGTGGCAGAAGGAAGCCCGCCGACGCATCCGCGAGCTCGACCACGACGTGGCACTGAGCGTGGTGCAGCCGGCCTTCGCGGAACTGAAGACCGCCTTCGAGGGCACACCGGGCGTGGCCGAATACCTCGACGCCGCCTGCCGCGACGTGGTCGACAACGTCGGCGATTTCACCGCCGCGCGCGAAGACGCCGCGCCGCGGTTGCCGTTCGCGCCCGAGCCGAGCTTCACCCGCTACGAGGTGAACCTCCTCATTCAGCACCCGGCCGGGCGCGGCGCGCCGGTGGTGTATGCCGACCTGCCGAACTACCCGAACCTGGTCGGGCGGCTGGATCACCAGGCCCGCTTTGGCACGCTGTCCACGGACTTCACGCTGATCAAGCCGGGCGCGCTGCACGAGGCGAACGGCGGCTACCTGCTGCTCGACGCCCTGCGCCTGCTGAGCCAGCCCTATGCCTGGGATGCCATGAAGCGTGCGCTGCGCGCCAAGGAGCTGCGCATCGAGCCGCTGGAGCGGGCGATCGGCCTCCTGACCACGGTATCGCTGGACCCGGAGCCGATTCCGCTGGACGTGACCGTGCTGCTGATCGGCGATCGCCGGCTGTACTACCTGCTGGCCGAATACGACCCCGAGTTCGCCGAGCTGTTCAAGGTGGCGGCGGATTTCGAGGACGACCTGCGCCGCAGTCCGGACACCGTCGCCGATCTGGCGCGCCTGCTGGCCACGCTGGCGAACCGGCAGGGTCTGCTGCCGTTTGCCAGTTCCGCGGTGGCACGGGTCATCGAGCATGCCTCGCGCAGCATCGGTGACGCGCAGCGGGTCGATGTGCGCCTGAACTACCTGGGCGACCTGCTGACGCAAGCCGACTATTTCGCCCGCCAGGCCGGCGCGGCGCTGGTGCTGCCAAGCCACGTGCAGCAGGCCATCGACGCGGCGGAGCAACGCAGCGGGCGCGTGCGCGAGCGGGTGCAGGAGGCCATCCTGCGCGACACGCTGCTGATCGACACATCCGGCGAGCGGGTCGGGCAGATCAACGGCCTGGCGGTGCTGGGCCTGGGCGGGGTCATGTTCGGCCGGCCAAGCCGCATCACTGCCCGCGTGCGGCCCGGCCAGGGACGCGTGCTGGACATCGAGCGCGAGGTGGAACTGGGCGGCCCGCTGCACTCCAAGGGCGTGCTGATCCTGTCGAGCTTCCTGGCCGCCCGTTACGCCACCGGCGAGGCGCTGTCCCTGTCGGCCAGCCTGGTGTTCGAGCAGTCCTACAGCGGCGTGGACGGCGACAGCGCCTCCTGCGCCGAGCTGTACACGCTGCTGTCGGCGCTGGCCGAGGCGCCGATCCGCCAATCCCTGGCGGTGACCGGTTCCGTGAACCAGTTCGGCCAGGTGCAGGCCATCGGCGGCGTCAACGAGAAGATCGAGGGCTTTTTCGACATCTGCCGGGCGCGCGGCCTGACCGGCAACCAGGGCGTGCTGATCCCGGCCTCCAACGTGCAGCACCTGATGCTGCGCGCCGACGTGCGCGACGCCGTGGCCGCCGGCCAGTTCAACGTCTACGCCGTGCGCACGGTGGACGAGGGCATCGAGCTGCTGACCGGCCTGCCGGCCGGCGTCGCCGACGCCGAAGGCGTTTATCCGGAAGGCAGCATCAACGGCCTGGTGTCCGACCGCCTGGCCGAGTACGCGCGCATCCGCGCCGCGCTGGCGCACGGCGGCGAGGGCAACGGCAATGGCGACATCTGACCAAGCCGCGCAGGAACGCATCGTGGTGGCGGTCGATGCCTCGGCCGCCAGCCTGCTGGCGCTGGAGCTGGCGGCCGACCTGGCGGCAGCGCTGCGCACCCGCCTGGCCGGGCTGTACGTGGAAGAAGAAGACCTGTTGCACGCCGCCGGCCTGCCGTTCGTGCGCGAAGTGCGCGCCGGATCCGGGCAGGCGTCGCCGTTCACCACCGACGATCTGCAGCGCCACTGGCGCGCCCTGGCGAGCGATGCCCGCAATGCCCTGACGCGCGCCGCCCAGGCCCGCCGGATCGCCTGGAGCTTCGACGTGGTGCGCGGCCGGGCAGCGCAGGTGATGTCCGAGGCAGCCCGCAACGCGCGCCTGACAGGGCTTGGCAGCGGCGCCCGTGCGGCGGGCCGGCTCGGGTCCGTGGCGCGGGCGGCGCTGGTCGCGACCGATTCCTCCCTGCTGCTGGTGCCGCCGCAGCGGCGCCCCGGCGAGCGCTGGGTGGCCCTGGTCGATACGCCCGGCGGTGCATCGGCCGTATTGGCGCTGGCAAGCGCATTGGCAACGACGCCGGCGGCGCCGCTGCTGCTGGTGGCGCCGTCGCTGGAAGCCTTCGGCCGGGCCGCGCTGGCCGGCACGCCCGGCGCAGCGCAGCTGCACCGCATGGCCTTGCCGGAGCTTGCCGAACTGCCGGCGCTGGTCGCCATCCTGCGTGCTCAGCGCGCGCAGGGCCTGATCCTGGCCGCCGACAGCCGCTTCGCAGACCCGGCTCAGGTCGAACGCCTGGTCGCCGATGGCGGCTGGCCGGTGCTGCTGGTGCGCTGACTGCGCCGGGCCCGCGAGGCCCGCAGCACCTTGCCGCCCTCGCAGCGGCGCCAACACCGACGGCTATAATCGCGCCCTTTTGAGGGCCGCCCATAAGCGGTTCGCGCGATTCCGCCACCCGAGACCGCCGGTGACCTTCCAGGATCTGATCCTTCGCCTGCAGAGCTACTGGGCACGCCAGGGCTGCGCGCTGATGCAGCCGCTCGACATGGAAGTCGGTGCCGGCACCTTTCACCCGGCCACGTTCCTGCGCGCACTCGGCCCGCAGCCGTGGGCGGCCGCCTATGTGCAGCCGTCGCGCCGGCCGACCGACGGCCGCTATGGCGACAACCCCAACCGCCTGCAGCACTACTTTCAGTTCCAGGTGGTCATCAAGCCCTCGCCGCCGGACATCCAGGAGCTTTATCTGGACTCGCTGCGGGAGCTGGGCGTTGACCCGCTGGTGAACGACATCCGCTTCGTCGAGGACAACTGGGAATCACCCACGCTGGGCGCCTGGGGCCTGGGCTGGGAAGTGTGGCTCAACGGCATGGAGGTGACGCAGTTCACCTATTTCCAGCAGGTGGGCGGCATCGAGTGCCGGCCGGTGACGGCCGAGATCACCTATGGCCTGGAACGCATTGCCATGTACCTGCAGGGCGTGGACAGCGTGTATGACCTGATCTGGGTCGACGGCCCGCAGGGGCGCATCACCTACCGCGATGTGTACCACCGAAACGAGGTCGAGCAGTCGCACTACAACTTCGAGCACGCGCCGGTGGACGCGCTGCTGGCCGGCTTTGACGCCGCCGAGCGCACCTGCCTGGCGCTGGTCGAGGCCGGCCTGCCGCTGCCGGCCTATGAACAGGTGCTCAAGGCCTCGCACAGTTTCAATCTGCTGGACGCGCGCCGCGCCATCGGCGTCACCGAGCGCGCCCGCTACATCCTGCGCGTGCGCACGCTGGCTCGGGCGGTGGCCGAGGCCTACGCCGCGCCCGCCGGGGAGGCCGCCTGATGGCCGCTCTGCTGATCGAAATCGGCACCGAGGAGCTGCCCCCACGGTCCCTGCAGGCGCTGTCGCTGGCGTTTGGCGAGCACCTGCTCGGCGGCCTGGCTGAGGCCGGGCTCGCCGACCTTGGCGCGCAGTACCAGGTGTTCGCCAGTCCGCGGCGCCTCGCCGTGCGCGTGGCCGGCGTGCGCGATCAGGCGCTGGCGCGCGAGGTGGAGCGCCGCGGGCCGGCGCTGAAGGCGGCCTTCGACGCCGCCGGCCAGCCGACGCGCGCCCTGCTCGGCTTCGCGCAGTCCTGCGGCGTCGAGGTGGGCGCGCTGACGACGCTGGAAACCGACAAGGGCGCCTGGCTGGTGCATCGTCACACCCAGCCCGGCGAGGCGCTGGCCACGGCCCTGCCGCGCGTGTTCGACGCGGCGTTGAAAGCACTGCCGATCGACCGGCGCATGCGCTGGGGCAGCGGCGAGCACGGCGAGTTCGTGCGCCCGGTGCACTGGCTGCTGGCGCTGCACGGCGCGCAGGTGATCGGCTTCGAACGTTTTGGTCTTGCGGCCGGCAACCTCAGCCACGGCCACCGTTTTCATCATCCGCAGCCGCTGGTCGTCGATCATGCCGACCATTACGAAGCGCGGCTCGAAGCGGCGCGCGTGATCGCCGACTTCGCCGCCCGCCGCGAGCAGGTGGCGCATTGTGTCGGCGCGGCCGCCGCCGCGCTCGGCGGCCGGGCGGTGCTCGACGAGGCGCTGCTCGATGAAGTCACCGCGCTGGTGGAATGGCCGGTGGCGGTGGCCGGCGGCTTCGACCCGGACTTTCTGCAGGTGCCGGCACCGGTGCTGATCGCCGCCATGCGCGATCACCAGAAGTACTTTCACGTGCTGGATGCAAACGGCTGCCTGCTGGCGCATTTCATCACCGTTGCCAACATCGACAGCCCCGAGCCGCAGCGAGTACGTGCCGGCAACGAGCGGGTGCTGCGCGCGCGCCTGGCCGATGCGCGCTATTTCTGGGACTCCGACCGCCGCCAGCCACTGATCGAGCGCAGCCCGGGTCTGGCCGGCGTGGTCTACGAGCAGCGCCTGGGCACGCTGGCCGACAAGACCCTGCGCGTGGAGCGCCTGGCGGGGCTGCTCGCCGGCGAAATCGGCGCCGATGCCGGGCACACGGTGCGCGCCGCGCGCCTGGCCAAGGCGGATCTGCTGACGCTGATGGTCGGCGAGTTCCCGGAGTTGCAGGGCGACATGGGCGCCTACTACGCGGGCCACGACGACGAACCGGCCGCCGTGTGCACGGCGATTCGCGAGCACTACCTGCCGCGCCATGCGGGCGACGATCTGCCCGCCTCGCCCGAAGGTCTGGCGCTGGCGCTGGCCGATCGCCTGGACACGCTGGCCGGCATCGTCGGGGTGGCCGGCACGCCGGGCGGCGACCGCGACCCCTTCGGCCTGCGCCGGGCGGCGCTGGCGGTGGCGCGCATGCTGATCGAGGCGCAACTGCCGCTGGACCTGCCGGCGCTGCTGGATGCCGCCGCCGAGCCGTTCGGCAAACCGGACCTGCCGGCGCAGGTGTTCGGGTTCATCCTCGATCGCCTGCCGGCTTACTACGAGGCGCAGGGCTTCAGGGCAGACGAACTGGAGGCCGTGCTGAGCCTGCGGCCGGGCCGGCTGCTGGATCTGGACCGGCGCCTGCGGGCGGTGGCGGGCTTTCGAAGCCTGCCGGAGGCCAGCAGCCTGATCGCCGCCAACAAGCGCATCGCCAACATCCTGGCCAAGGCCGGCGATGAGGCTTCGGGCGCCAGTGTCGATCCGGCGCTGTTCGAGCAGCCCGCCGAAACGGCGCTGCTGGACGCCCTCACCGCCGCCGAGCAAAGCGCCACGGCGCTGGTGGAACAGGGCGATTACGTCGCGCTGTGCCGGCAGCTGGCCACGCTGCGCGGACCGGTGGATGCATTTTTCGATGCCGTCATGGTGATGGCCGACGATGCCGCCGTGCGGCGCAGCCGCCTGGCGCTGCTGGCGCGGCTGCACCGGCTGTTCCTGGCCGTGGCCGACCTGTCGCGCCTGCAGGGGTGAGCGGTGGCGTTGCCTCCGCGCCCGGCGGCGCGCGGCGCTGGCTGATCCTGGACCGCGACGGCGTGATCAATCACGACAGCGCCGACTATATCCGCAGCCCGGATGACTGGCGGCCCATCGATGGCGCGCTCGCGGCCCTGGCGCGCCTGCATCGCGCCGGCTTCGGGCTGACGGTCGCCACCAACCAGTCGGGCATCGGCCGCGGTTATTTCGATGTCGCGACGCTGGACGCCATCCACGCCAGGATGCGCGCCGCAATCGAAGCCGCCGGCGGACAACTGGCCGCCATTGCCTACTGCCCGCACCGGCCCGAGGAGGGCTGCGCCTGCCGCAAACCGGCAGCGGGCCTGTTACTGCGGCTGATGGCCGAATACGGCTTTGCGCCCGGCGACGCGCTCATGATCGGCGACGCCGCGCGCGATCTGGAGGCGGCCCGCGCCGCGGGCGTCGCCGCGTTGGTGGTCGGCGAGCGGGCGACCGAACTTGCGCGAAGCGTTGGCGTGCCGGGTTTTGCGGACTTGGCGGCCGCCACTGACTGGCTGCTGGATGGGCACTGGCCATGCTGACCTTCCTGCGTTCGCTGCTGTTCTCGGCCGGCATGCTGGTCACGGTCATCGCCTGGGGCGCGCTGGTGCCGCTGGTGGCGGCGTTGCCGTTTGCCCGCCGCTACGCATTCACCCGCAGCTGGGCCATCGTCAATCTGCGCTGGCTGGAGCTGACCTGCGGTGTGCGCTACCGGGTCATCGGGCGCGAGAACCTGCCCAGCGGCCCGGTCGTGGTGCTGTCCAAGCACCAGTCGACCTGGGAGACGCTGGTGTTCCAAGAACTGTTCCCGCCGCTGGTGTGGGTGATGAAGCGCGAGCTGCTGTGGGTGCCGTTTTTCGGCTGGGGCCTGGCCATGGGGCGGCCGATTGCCATCGACCGCGGCGCCGGGCGGCGCGCCATGGAGCAGATGCTCAAACAGGGGAAACAACGACTGGATGACGGCCTGTGGGTAGTGATCTTTCCGGAGGGCACGCGCATGAATCCGGGCCAGCGCGGGCGCTATCGGCCGGGCGGCGCGCTGCTGGCGGTTCAGGCCGGCGTGCCGGTGCTGCCGGTGGCGCACAACGCGGGTGAGTTGTGGGGCAAACGGCGTTTTTTGAAGCATCCGGGCACCATCACGGTCGCCGTGGGAACGCCGATTGCCACGGCCGGACAAGACCCAGCCGAGGTGCTAAACAAAGCCCAGGAGTGGATCGAAAACGCGCAAACCCGCATACTGCCGGCCGCACGGGGTGGACACGCTGACTGAGAACGCCCTTAAAAACTCTGCCTTCGACACGGCTGACCCGTGTTCGCGGCACCTTCAACCCAAAAGGTATCTTCGATGAACTCAAAAAAATCACTCCTGTTTGCCGCCGGTCTGGCTGCCTGCAGCGCCGGCGCGTCGGCCAGCGAACTTGACGACCGCTGGTACCTGTCCGCGGGCATCGGCTACGTGGCTCCCGGCAATGATCGGGAGCTGCCCGGCACCGGTTGGGACGTTGACGGTGGCCCGGCCGCGTTTCTGGGCGTCGGGAAAACGATCAACGAGTGGCTCAACGTGGAGCTCAACGCCAAAGGCAACCGCCTGGATCTGGGAAGCGGGAATGGCGACTGGGACCAGTGGGGCGCTACCCTGGACGGCTTGGTTTTCTTCAATCGCAATCCCAAGTTCAGCCCGTACGCGGTCGTCGGTGGCGGCTGGATGCAGTCGGATACGCCGGCCGACAACCACGACGGCGGAATCGCGGAGGCCGGTCTGGGTTTCATGCGCACCATCAATGACGACGGTGACACGCTGCGTGCCGAAGTGCGGCATCGCTGGGATTTCACTAATCTAAATGCTCCCGGTGGCAAAGAGAACCATAACGACTGGGTGATGATGGTCGGCGTGACCATCCCCCTGGGCAAGCGTGCCGAGGCACCCGCGCCCGCGCCGGTGGCAATGGCCGAACCGGAACCGACCCCGCCGCCGGCACCGCCGCCGGTCACCGAAACGGTGGTTCTGAAGGGCGTCAACTTCTGCTTTGACTGCGACACGCTGTCCGGTGAAGCGCAGGCGATTCTGGATGGCGATGCCATGGCCATCGTCCAGCATCACCCGAACGCAACCTTCGAAGTTGCCGGCCATACCGACGCTGTGGGTTCCGACACCTACAACCAGAGTCTGTCCCAGCGCCGCGCCAGTAACGTGAGCGCGTATCTGGTCCAGAAGGGTGTGGACGCCAGTCGCGTGACCGCGGTCGGTTATGGCGAAAGCCAGCCGGTGGCCGACAACAGCACCGCCGCGGGTCGGGCCGAGAACCGGCGCGTTGAGCTACGCATCACCGAGGCGCGCTAGGCCTGTAGCCCGGGTGGCTCCACCCGGTCGTCCGATCCCACAAAACCCGCGGCAAACCGCGGGTTTTGTGCTTTCCGGGCGAAGCTCGTGACAGGTTGCCATGCCTGGCCCGCCACCGGCTATCGTCAACCCCGCGCTGGCCGGAAGCGACCGCGGCGTGCTCCCCGGACGGCAATTCGCAAGAGCGTAAGGTCTATTGGCCTGGCTGACGCATGTGGGGCAAGCGGCAGTTCCTGAAGCATCCTGGCACGATCACGGTGGCGATCGGGCCGGCCATTTCAACGACGGGGGCAGATCCTGCCGCGGTGCTGAACGCTGCCGAAAGCTGGATCGAGAGCACGATCGCCGGCGGTATGGAGGCGGCGCGAACAGGCCACAACCGGCAATATGGTTAGCGGCGCACACTTGCCGGATCAGCCGACGAGCGAGCGTGACCCTGATGTCCGGGCGCCGATCGACAAGCGCCAAACGCGCCCTTCGCGGCGGATGGGTCATGCCAAAGCCCTGGGCCCGGACGCCTGCAATGTTCGTGTAGTGGTGGTCTGCGACAGTCGTCGGTGGCCACTGCCATGACGGGTCGTGAACCTGCGGCTGGGCGGCGATGCCGGGCGTTGGATCGACGTCCTCGGCTCGGCAGATATCGATCCGGCAAAACGACCGGTGATTGATCTTGCGCAATCGACCTGCTGATGTGTTGTACCGCACAGCTATCTTGGGAAGAGTCGGGTAGACTTGCTCAACGGTGATACGTGGCTCCTATGCGCCATATCCGGTTTTTTCAGTAACCTCGGGAGACTCTCATGACCAACAAAAAGCAACTGCTCGTCGCGGCCGGCCTTGCGGCGCTCAGCAGCGGCGTGCTGGCGGAAACCTTGGACGAACGCGTTTACCTCAATTTGGGCCTGAGCTACTCGATTCTCGATAGCGATCGCGACGTTTCCCCCGTCGAGGTGGAAAATGCCCCCGGTGGGTTTATCGGGGTCGGCAAAGCCATCAACGACTGGCTGAATCTGGAGCTGAACCTGAAGGGTCAGAATGCGGATCTGGACGGCGCCGGCGGCAGCTGGAACCAGTATGGAGCCTCCATCGACGGACTGTTCTTTTTCAACCGCTCCCCCGCCTTTGCGCCGTTCGCGGTGCTCAGTGCCGGTGTGCTGCAGTCTGACCTGAGCGGTGTCAAGAAGGACACCGCTCCGGTGGCCGAGGCCGGTTTGGGCTTCATGCACGACGTCGACGACGACGGCGCCAAGCTGCGCGTCGAGGCGCGTCACCGCTGGGATTTCGCCGACATCAACATTCCCGGCGGCAACAGCACCTACAACGACTGGATCCTGATGGCCGGCGTCACCATCCCTATCGGGGCGCGTCCGCAGTCGGCCCCGGAACCGCGGCCGGTGGTCACCATGGCCGAGCCGACCCCGCCGCCTGCGCCGGCGCCGGTTACCGAGACCGTGGTGCTCAAGGGCGTCAATTTCTGCTTTGATTGCGACACGCTGTCGGGCGAGGCTCAGGCGATTCTGGACGGTGACGCGATGGCCATCGTCCAGCATCACCCGAATGCAACCTTCGAAGTCGCGGGCCACACTGACGCGGTGGGTTCGGATGCCTACAACCAGAGCCTGTCCCAGCGCCGTGCCGGCAGCGTGAGCGCGTATCTGGTCGAGAAGGGCGTGGACGCCAGCCGCATGACCGCGGTCGGGTACGGCGAAAGCCAGCCGGTGGCCGACAACAGCACCGAAGCGGGCCGGGCCGAGAACCGCCGCGTCGAGCTGCGCATCACCGAGATGCGTTGAGTCTCTTGGGCCGGGTGGTCTCCCGGCCCTGCGTTTCTTCCCACAAAACCCGCGGCTTGCCGCGGGTTTTGTGCTTTCCGGGGTGCTCACGGCGCTCGTGCGTACTACCATCGGCCTGCCGCGCAGCGCGGTCGCCAGACAACGAAATCAACGACGAGGAGAAGCCACCATGACCAGCAACACCTACGCCGGCCTGAAGGACCGCGTGGTCATCATCACCGGCGCCGGCCAGGGCATCGGCCGTGCCTATGCGCACCATTTCGCGGCCCAGGGCGCGATTCCGGTGATCGCCGAATTCAATGCCGAGGCGGGCCGCCGGGTCGAGGCCGAGGTCAAGGCCGAGGGCGGTCGGGCACTGTTCGTGCAGACCGACGTCGCCGACGAGGCATCCACGCTGGCCATGGCGCGGGCCGCGCTGGGTGCCTTCGGCCGCATCGACTGCCTGATCAACAACGCTGCCGTGTTCTCGCGCATCACCATGGCGCCGTTCTGGGAGCTGCCGGTCGACGAGTGGCGACGCGCCATGGACGTCAACATCACCGGCTCGTTCCTGTGCGCGCGGGCGGTGGTGCCCAACATGCAGGAGCGCCGCTTCGGGCGGATCATCAACATCTCGTCGGCAACCATGATCATGGGCCGCGAGAACTACCTGCACTACATCACCTCCAAATCGGCCATGGTCGGCATGACCCGCTCCATGGCGCGCGAGCTGGGCAGCTGGAACATCACCGTGAACACCTTCTGGCCGGGCGTTACCAAGACCGAGATCGAGCGCCCCTCGGTGCCCAACGAGGTGTTCGAGCGCATGACGCAGATGCAGTCCATCAAGCGCCTGACCGGCACCGACGACCTGGCCCATGGCGTCATGTTCCTGTGCTCGGACGATGCCGGCTTCATCACCGGCCAGAGCCTGCAGGTGGACGGCGGCCTGACCTTCATCTGAAGCTTGACCTGATCGGAGGCGCCAGGCTGGTCGCCAGTCGCGCTGGCCAGCCTGCGCGGCGCGGCGGTGTTACATTTCGCCGCCTGCGCACAGCCGCCATGGCAACCGACTCCGAACCATGCCCCGCGAACTGACCCTCGCCCTCGCCCAGATGAACTGTCTGGTCGGGGACATCACCGGCAACGTCGACAAGATCATCGAACTGTCCGCCACGGCCCGGCGCGAACACGGGGCGGATCTGGTGGTGTTCCCGGAACTGGCGCTCACCGGTTATCCGCCGGAAGACCTGCTGATGCGTCCGGAGTTCATCGAGCGCTGCGAGGCGGGCCTCGAACGCATCCGCCGCGCGGTGGGCGGCATCGCCGTGCTGGTCGGCTTCCCGCACCTGTCCAAGGGCGAGCTTTACAACGCCGCGGCCGTGCTGCGCGACGGCGAGACCCTGGCGCTGTACCACAAGCATCTGCTGCCCAACTACAGCGTGTTCGACGAGAAGCGCTATTTCCGCTCCGGCAGCCGGCCGGCGGTGTTCGAACTGGCCGGCGTGCAGGTTGGCCTGACCGTGTGCGAGGACATCTGGGGTCCGGCGCCGATGGCGCAGTCGGTGCGGGCCGGGGCGCAGCTGATCGTCAACATCAACGCCTCACCGTTTCACGTCGACAAGCAGGCCGAGCGCGAGGCCGTCATCCGCGAGCGGGTGTCCGCCAGTCCGGTGCCGGTGGTGTACGTGAACATGGTCGGCGGCCAGGACGAGCTGGTCTTCGACGGCGGCTCGCTGGTCATGGACGCCCAGGGCCGCATCAGCCAGCGCGCACCGGCCTTCGAGGAAGGCCTGTACCTGGCGCGTTTTCGTCACGGCCGAAACGGACTGGAGCCGGTGCCGGGCGAGGTGGCGCAGATCGATTCTGTCGCCAGTGTGTATCAGGCGCTGGTCACTGGCGTGCGCGACTACATCGGCAAGAATCGCTTCGCGGGCGCCATCGTCGGCCTGTCCGGCGGTGTCGATTCGGCGCTTACCGTTGCCGTGGCGGCCGACGCGCTGGGCGCCGAGCGCGTCCACGCCGTGATGATGCCATCGCCCTACACGGCCGACATGAGCCTGGAAGACGCCCGCGCCGAGGCCGAGGCGCTGGGCGTGCGCTACAGCGTCATTCCCATTGCGGACATGGCCGCCAGCGTCGAGAAGGCACTGGCCGAAGAGTTCGCCGGCAAACCTCGCGACACGACGGAAGAAAACATCCAGGCGCGCGTGCGCGGCGTGCTGTTGATGGCGCTGTCGAACAAGTCCGGCAAGCTGGTGTTGACCACCGGCAACAAGACCGAAATGGCAGTTGGTTACGCCACGCTTTACGGAGACATGGCCGGCGGCTTTGCGGTGATCAAGGACGTGCCCAAACTGCTGGTCTACACGCTGTCCCGCTACCGCAACGGCCTGTCGCAGGTCATCCCAGAACGGGTTCTCACGCGCGCACCGAGCGCCGAGTTGCGCCCCGACCAGACCGATCAGGACAGCCTGCCGCCGTACGAGGTGCTGGACGCGATTCTTGAGCTGTACGTGGAGCAGGACCGTTCGGCCGAGGACATCGCGCGCGCCACCGGCGCGAGTCTGAAAACCATCCGCGAGGTGATCGGCATGGTCACCCGCAACGAGTACAAGCGCCGCCAGGCGGCTCCCGGCGTGCGCATCAGCCAGCGCGCGTTTGGCCGCGATCGCCGTTACCCGATCACCTCGGGTTTCAAGGAACCGCGCGGCGACTGACGCCAGGCGGACCGGGCGACGGGCGCCCAAACTACCAAGCCCGGGCGGCTTCTGGTATAAAAGCCGGCCATTTCCAGCCGGCGGTCTTGCCGGAACGGTCTTTTGGAGAGTTCCATGTCCAGGGTTTGCGAGGTCACCGGCCGGGGGCCGATGTCCGGTAACAACGTCTCCCACGCCAACAACCGCACGCGTCGGCGCTTTCTGCCCAACCTGCAGAGCCACCGCTTCTGGGTGGCGGCCGAGAAGCGTTACGTCACGCTGCGGCTGTCCTGCCGGGCCATGCGCACCATCGACAAGAAAGGCATCGAGGCCGTGCTGGCCGAGATGCGCAGCCGCGGCCTGAAACCCTAAACCGAGACCAGAACCATGCGCGAGAAGATCAAGCTGGTGTCCACCGCCGGCACCGGGCATTTCTATACGACCATGAAAAACAAGCGCAACACGCCCGACAAGATCGAGCTGCGCAAGTTCGATCCGAAGGCGCGCGCCTACGTGGCGTACAAGGAAGCCAAGATCAAGTGAGCCGGCGCGGCCGGACGCGCCGCGCGATGACCGTTCAGCCATGACGGCCGAAGTCCTCGTCGAGATCGAAAACGTCAGCCGCAGCTTTGGCAATCGCCAGGTGCTGCGCGATGTCAGCTTCAGCGTGGTCAAGGGCGAGGTGCTGGGCTTTCTGGGCCCCAACGGCGCCGGCAAGACCACCACCATGCGCATCCTGACCGGCACCCTGGCGCCAAGTGCCGGGCGCGTACGGGTCGGTGGCATCGACATGCTGCAGCAGCCGGTGCGCGCCAAGGCGCAGCTGGGCTACCTGCCCGAAACCCCGCCCCTGAACCGCGACCTGACGGTCGACGAATACCTCGATTTCTGCGCCCGCCTGCGCCGCGTGCCGGGACGCCAGGTGCGCGCCGCGCGCGAACAGGCCAAGGCCCGCTGTGGCCTGCAGGAAGTCGGCCGGCGCCTGATCGGCAACATATCCAAGGGCTTCCAGCAGCGCGTAGGCATCGCCCAGGCCATCATCCACAACCCGCCGGTAGTGATCCTGGACGAGCCTACGGTGGGCCTGGACCCGATCCAGATTCAGGAAATCCGCGCCCTGATCCGCGAGCTCGGACAGGCCCACAGCGTGATCCTGTCCACGCACATCCTGTCTGAGGTGCAGGCCATCTGCAGCCACGTGCAGATCATTCGCCACGGGGAGCTGGTGCTCAAGGCCGGCATCGACGAGCTGGCCACGCACCTGACCGGCGCGCATCTTGAAATCGCCCTGCGCCGGCCACCCCCGGCGGACCAGCTGTCGGGCATTCCCGGCATCGCCGCGCTGCACCCGCAAGGCGAGGGCCGCTGGCTGGTGACTTTCCAAGCCGGCGCCGATCCGACCGACGCGCTGGTGCACAGTGCAGCCATCGGCGACTGGGGCTTGTACGAGCTGACCCGCCCGCGCCTGTCGCTGGAAGAGGTCTTCCTGGAGCTGGCGGGGGACGAGGTGCCCGAGTCCGCCCCGGCGCAGGAGCAGGCGGCGTGAGGGCGGTTCTGGCTATCGCCGGGCGCGAGCTGCGCGTGCTGTTCGCCTCGCCATCGGCGTGGGCCATGCTGGCCGTGGTGCAGGCCATCCTGGGCTACCTGTTCCTGACCCAGATCGACATGTTCCTGCAGCTGCGCTCGCAGTTGATGGCGATGCCCGACCCGCCGGGTCTGACCGAGATCGTCGCCCCGTCGCTGTTCGGCAGCGCCGGCATCGTCCTGCTGATGCTGGTGCCGCTGATCACCATGCGCAGTTTTGCCGAGGAGCGGCGCAACCAGACCCTGCCGCTGCTGCTGTCGGCGCCGGTATCCGTGTCCGGCATCGTGCTGGGCAAGTATCTGGCGTTGATGGGGTTTCTGACCCTGGTGACGGCGCTTACGGCCATGATGCCGGTCAGCCTGCTGCTGGGCGCCAGGCTCGACCTTGGCCTGCTGGCGGCCAGCGTGCTGGGTCTTTGGCTGCTGCTGGGCAGCTTCGCCGCGCTGGGCCTGTTCATGTCGACGCTGACCTCGCACCCGATGACGGCGGCGGTCAGCACCTTCGGCCTGCTGTTGCTGCTGTGGATCCTGGACTGGGCCAGCGGCAGCGCCGGCGAGGGCAGCGGTGAGTTGCTGCGCCAGCTGTCCATGCTCAACCACTACCAGCCGCTGCTCAAGGGCGTGTTCGCCATCGCCGACGTGGCCTACTTCGCCCTGTTCATCGTGCTGTTCCTGGGTCTGAGCATCCGCCGGCTGGATGCCGAGCGGCTGGCCGGCTAAGCACATGACAGGTTCGAACTCCAGCCGCTTCGCACTGCGCCTCCAGGGGGCCGTCGCGCTGCTGCTGTTCCTGGCCGCGATCGGCCTGCTGGGTTACTTGGCGCACACCTACGACCGCCGCTTCGACTGGACCGCAAGCGGCCGCAACTCGCTGTCGCAGGCCAGCCGGCAGGTGCTGGAAAAGCTTCCGGAACCGGTGACCGCCACCGTGTTCGCCCGTCCCAACCCTGAACTGCGCGCCAGCCTCGATGACCTGCTGCGGCGCTACGCGGCCGCCTCGCCCAAATTCACGGTCAGTTTCGTCAATCCCGATCAGGCCCCGGCGCGGGTCAAGGAACTGGGCATCCGTGCCGACGGCACTGTGCTGCTGGAACTGGCCGGCCGGCGCGAGAAGCTCGAACAGCTCGACGAGCAGGCGCTGACCAGCGCCCTCATGCGTCTGTCGCGCAGCGGCGAGCGCCGGTTGATTTTCCTCGCCGGCCACGGCGAGCGCAGCCCGGACGGGCAGGCCAACCACGATCTGTCCACCTTCACCACAGCGCTGCGCGAGCAGGGCGTGCTGGCGACGCGCCCGGACCCGGCCAGCGGCAAGGATTTGCCGACCGATGCGACGCTGGTCGTCACCGCCCCGGCGGTCGATCTGACCGGCGACGAGGTGGGCGCCATCCAGCGTTTCCTGACCGCCGGCGGCAACCTGCTGTGGCTGGCCGATCCGGGGCCACTGCACGGTCTTGAGCCGATCGCGGCCGAGCTTGGCCTGCGTTTCGTGCCCGGTACGCTGATCGATCCGGTGGGCCAGGCCATCGCCGGCAGCGCCCACTTCGCCATCGCCACGGCGGACAACTACCGCTTCCACGCGGCGCTCGCGGGCTTCGAGTTCATGACCCTGTTTCCCCTGGCGGCCGGCCTCGAACACGATCCGAAGGAACCGTGGGCAGCCACCGACCTGATCGAACTGGGCGCCTCCGGCTGGGCCGAGACCGGCCCGCTGGCCGAAAAAGTGAACTTCGACGAGGGCCAGGACCGGCAAGGGCCGTTCATCCTGGCGGCGGCTTTCACGCGCATGCAGGGCGAGCGTGAACAGCGCGCGGTGGTGGTCGGCGATGGCGATTTCCTGTCCAACAGCTACGTCGGCAATGGCGGCAACCTGAATCTGGGCCTGAACCTGGTGAACTGGCTGGCGGCCGACGAGGGTCTGGTCAGCATCCCGCCGCGCACGGCGCCGGACACGGAACTGTCGCTCTCGCGCGACAACAGCCTGTTGATCGGCTTCGGCTTCCTGTTTGGCCTGCCGGCAGCCTTCGCCGCGGCCGGCCTGGGTGTCTGGCTGCGCCGCCGGGGGCGCTGATGCGCGGTCGGCTGTGGCTGAACCTGGCGCTCGCGCTCGTGGTGGCCGCCCTGGCGGCGGTCGCCTGGTTCCAGCCCGGCAAGACGCCGCCGCCACCCCAGGTCAAGCTCACGAAGCTCGACCCGCAGACGGTCAAGCGCATCGATTTCCACCCGCCGCGTGGGGCGGCCTTTGCCCTGGTGCGGGACGGCAAGGACTGGTTCATCGACAGTCCGCGCCTGCGGGCGCAGCCGTTTCGGGTCGAAACGCTGCTCGAACTGCCAGGCGCCGCCAGCGCCGCCCAGTTCACGCTGGCCGACAACAAGGACAACGGTTTTGGCGTCGACCCGCCGCAGGCGCGCCTGCGTTTCGATGACACCGAGATCGCCTTTGGCCTGACCAACCCGGTTGGTCTGCGCCGCTATGTGCGCGTCGGCGACGCGGTGCACCTGATCGATGACCGCTTCTACCACCACGCGGCGTCCACCTGGGTGGCCTGGGTCGACCGGCGCGTGCTGCCCGAGGGCGTGACGCTGACCGCGCTGGACCTGCCGGGCCTGAGGCTGCGCCGTGAAGGCACCGCCTGGAAAATCAGCCCCGAACAGCCCAAGGCCAGCGCCGACGCCATCACCATGCTGATCGAGGAATGGCAGCGCGCCTACGCCATGGACGTGGAGGAAAGCACCGCCGTTCCAGCCGATGCGCGGGCCCTGCGCCTGGAATGGCAAGGCGGGGCATTGGAGCTGGCGGTGGCGCAGGACGGTGACGAGTGGCTGCTGTACCGGCGCGATGCACCGGTGCGTTACCGATTCAGCGCCAATCAGGGCAAGCGCTTGCTGGAAATCGAGCAGACGGCACCGGGCGCTGCCCAGCCGACCGGAGCCACCGAACCGGCAGCGTCGGACGAGCCTGACGGCGAAGCCGCGGAATCCTCAGCCCCGCCGGCCAGCCCGCCCGCCGCCGCGCCCTGATGCCGGAGCTGCCGGAGGTCGAGACCACCCGGCGCGGCCTGGAACCGCTGCTGATCGGCCGGCGCATCACCGGTGCGGTGGTACGCAACGCGGCCCTGCGCTGGCCGGTGGCGCCGGAATTGAGCAGCCGGCTGCCCGGCGCCGCCATCACCGCGGTCGGCCGGCGCGCCAAATACCTGCTGCTGACCACCGCGCACGGGCACCTGCTGCTGCACCTTGGCATGTCGGGCAGCCTGCGCGTGCTGCCGGCCGCCACGCCACCACTCAAGCACGACCACGTCGACATCCTGCTGGACGATGGCCAGTGCCTGCGCCTGCGCGATCCACGCCGCTTCGGCAGCATTCTTTACGCGGGCGAGGATCCGGCCAGCCACGCGCTGCTCAGAAAGCTCGGCCCCGAGCCGCTGGACACGGACAGCCAGACGCTGGGCGCTCACCTGCACGCGGCCTCGCGAAGCCGTCGCGTGGCAGTCAAGCTGTTCCTCATGGACGCCAGCGTGGTGGTCGGCGTGGGCAACATCTACGCCAGCGAGGCGCTGTTTCGGGCCGGCATCCGCCCCGCCAAGGCGGCGGCGAGTCTCAGTCGCCCCGCTTTCGTGCGTCTGGCGGCGGTCATCCAGGCCGTGCTGGCCGAGGCCATTGCCGCCGGCGGCACCACGCTGCGCGATTTTTCCAACAGCGACGGCCTGCCGGGCTATTTCGCCCAGGAGCTGGCCGTGTACGGTCGCACCGGCGCGCCGTGCCGGGCCTGTGCAACGCCCATCCGGGAGCGGCGCATGGGTCAGCGATCGACCTTCTGGTGCCCGTTGTGCCAGGGCTGAGGCCCGCTCAAACCCGCAGCCCCATGTCCTTTAGCAGCGGCATGACCTGTTCGCCGAAGTAGTTCAGTTCCGGCGCGTAATCCAGCCACGACAACAGCAGGATGTCGACGCCGATGTCGGCCAGGCGGCCGATTTCCTGCGCCACCTGCAGCGGCGTGCCGACCAGCGGGTAGCCGCCCCAGCCAACGATGAAGCGCTCGGTCAACTCGCGCGCCGCCTCGGGCGTCATGGAGCCGCTCTGCACGCCAAAGGTGGTCAGCAGGTTGTCGAGCGCGGCGTAATCGCCGCGGGCGACGATGTGGTCCCACACCGCCCGTGCCTCGGCCTCGCTGCTGCGGCACACCACGGCGGCCGAGCTCATGATGCCGATGTCCCGCCCGTAGCCGGCGGCCTTGCCGCGAATCTGCCCGATCAGCTCCCGGCCCTGGTCCAGGGTCGAGACGATGCAGAAATTCACGTCCATCTCGCGTGCCGCGTAGTCGATGCCGGCCGGTGAAACACCGGCGTTGATCAGCAGCGGATAGGGCTGCTGCACGGGTTTTGGCAGCATGTAGCCGCCCTTGATCGTGTAGTACTCGCCCGCGAAGTCGAAGTCCTGCTCCTGCCACAGCCGCTTGCAGACCTGAATCCACTCGGTGGCGCGCGCGTAGCGGTCATCGTGCGGCAGTTGCTGCACGCCGAACATCTCCATCTCCGGCGTGTACCAGCCGCACACCACGTTGATGCCGAAGCGACCGTTGCTGATGCGGTCGATGGTCGCCGCCTGCTTGGCGGCCAAAATCGGGTGCACGGTCGGCACGTGCGAGGTGGCGAAGATGTGGATGCGCTCGGTGCGCGCCGCCAGCGCGGCAGCCCAGGTATAGACCTCCAGGCAGTCGCCGTTGAAGTCGGTCTCGCCGCCAAATCCCTTCCAGCGCCCGACCGGCACCAGCAGGTCGAAATCCAGCGCTTCGGCCTGCAAGGCCAGATCGAGGTTCTGTTGCCAAGTCGGCCGGAACGACGACTCGGCGGTGCTGATCGTGCAGCCGTTGCTGACGTTGCTGCCAAAGATGCCAAGCTTGATCCGCTGCTTCGGGTCGAACAGGGGGTGATCGGCCCGCCCGCTGGGTATGGCCATGCGTTTCTTCTCCTCGTGGCGTGGGGGCGCCTATCAGTTATAAACCTCGAAGCGCCTTTTGCACCATGACCGCCATGTACAACCTGTTTCGCGACCTGCCGACCAGTCCAGACACCCGGGAGCGCATCGACTGCCTGCTGGACCGGCCCGGGCTGCGTGTGGAGCGCATCGTGTCCACCGGTCAGGCCAGCCCGTCCGGCTTCTGGTATGACCAGATCGAACACGAATGGGTGGTTTTGCTGCAGGGCGCGGCGGAACTGACCGTCGACCTGCCCGATGGCCCGCAGATCGTAAGCCTCCGGCCCGGCGACAGTCTGGAATTGCCGGCCCGCAGGCGCCACCGCGTCGAAGCCACCTGCGCCGATCCGCCCACCCTGTGGTTGGCAGTGTTCTGGCCGTCCGACGCCGCGTGAACAGCCCGGCCGTGCGCGTGCTGCTGCTGGCCGATACCCACGGCGTGCTCGATCCGCGCATCGCGGAACTGGCGCAGGACTGCGCGTTGGCTGTCCATGCCGGCGACGTTGGCGCCAGCGCCGTGCTGGAGACGCTTGCTGCGGCGGCCGGTCGGCTGCTCGCCGTGCGTGGCAACAACGACGTGCCGGACAAGTGGCTGGGCCCGGTAGCGGATCTGCTGGCCCTGCCCGAGCGCATCGATGTGCCCCTGCCGGGCGGCACGCTGGTGGTGGAACACGGGCACCGGCACAGCGCCACCCGCCGTCACCTGCGCCTGCGCGCCGCTTACCCCGGCGCCCGCGCCGTGCTGTACGGACACAGCCACCGCCTGGCGCAGGATGTCGTCGCCGCGCCCTGGATCCTGAACCCCGGTGCCGCCGGCCGTGCTCGCACCGGCGGTGGGCCATCGTGTCTGCTGCTGCAGGCGGGCACCGCCGCGTGGCGGGTCAGCGTGTGGCAGTTCCCGGCCCTGCCGCGCGGTGCGCGCGGCCTGTCCGAACGTGGCACGGAGCGACCGCCGATACCGCGGCCACGCTTCGGGGGATGATCGCCCGGCGTAGCCGGGCTACACCGAGTTTTTGGCAGGTTCCAGACCGGCCGTCCACGGACGGACATGCCCGTGTCTGGCCGCCGCTGGCACAATGGCGGCCCCCACATTTCGGACTGCGACGCCATGCGCTGCCTGATTGCCTGCCTGCTTGTCCTGGTCATGATGCCGGCGGCCCGCGCCGGCAGCGACCGTCTGCCCGAGGATCTGCGCTTCACGGTGGTCGACGGCCGCCCGCTCGATGGCGCGGCGCTGCGCGGCCAGCCACTGCTGATCGTGTTCTGGGCCAGCACCTGCGCGCCGTGCATCGCCGAGATGCCCGAGCTGTCCGCCCTGTACAAGGAACTGCACCCGAAGGGCCTGGAACTGATCGCGCTGGCCATGCCCTACGACCCACCCAACCGCGTGATGGCCGCCCGCGAGGTGCTGCGGCTGCCGTTCCCGGTGGCCATCGACATCAACGCAACCGTGGTGCGCAGGCTTGGCGTGCCGCCGCAGACGCCGCAATTTCTGCTGGTGGACGCCGGCGGACAAATCGTCACCGTGCACAACGGCGTGTGGCCGATCGACGAACTGCGGGCGGCGCTGTTGCCGCTGCTGGCCGACACCTGAGAGGTTTGCACATGCTCTGGATCAAATCGCTGCACGTGATCGCCATGGTGGCCTGGTTCGCCGGGCTGTTCTACCTGCCGCGGCTGTTCGTGTACCACGTCGACTGCGCCGACGAGGCCGGCCGGCGGCGCTTCGAGATCATGGAACGGCGCCTGTACCGGGCCATCATGACGCCGGCTGCGGTGGTCACGGTGCTGGCCGGGCTGGCACTCCTGGTGGACTACGCCTGGGCGGCCTACAGCAAGGCCGGCTGGCTGCATGCCAAGCTGACGCTGGTGGCGCTGCTGGTGGTCTACCACTGGCTGTGTGGCCGCTATCTGGCGGCCCTGCGCGATGGGCGCAACACGCACAGCGCCCGTTTTTTCCGGGTGTTCAACGAGCTGCCGACGCTGGTTCTGGTGGCCGTGGTGTGTCTGACGATCGTCAAACCGTTCTGATCGAATGCGGGTTCGCTGCCGCTCCAGGCCGGGGCGGGCGGCCCCTGTAGGCGCTTTGGCAAGGGACTTGCTGCCCTGTGGGTTCGCCGCCTGCGAATTTCACCATGATCACCGCCCATACCGTTTTCAACGAGACCGCTGCCTTGCTGGTGCTGGGCGCCGCGCTGGGCTTTGTCGGCCAGTGGCTGCGCCAGCCGCTGATCGTGGCCTTCATCGTGGCCGGCATCGTGGCGGGACCGGACGTGCTGGGTGTGGTGTCGAGCGCCGTGCACGTGCAGGTGCTGGGCGAACTGGGTGTGGCCGTACTGCTGTTCCTGGTGGGCCTGAAGCTCGACCCGGGGCTGCTGCGCACGCTAGGACCGGTGGCGCTGGTCACCGGCAGCGCGCAGGTGCTGCTGACTGCGCTGGCCGGCGCTGGCGTGGCCCTGGCGCTGGGCATGCCGGTGCGCACGGCCGCGATCATCGGTCTGGCGCTGACCTTCTCCAGCACCATCATCGTCATCAAGCTGCTGTGGGACAAGGGCGAGGTCGACTCGCTGCACGGCCGCCTGGCGCTGGGCCTGCTGATCGCGCAGGATCTGCTGGTGGTGGTGCTGATGGGGCTGCTGGCGGGGCTGCGCGGCGAATCACAAGGCGGCCTGTGGCAGGCCCTGGTCGGTGGGCTGGTGCTGCTGGCGACGGTGCTGCTGTTCACCCGTTATCTGGCGCAGGGCCTGCTGGCGCGCATGGCGCGCTCCCCCGAACTGCTGGTGACCTTCGCCGTGGCCTGGGCGGCGCTGCTCGCCGGCCTGGCGGATGCCCTCGGCCTTGGCAAGGAGCTGGGCGGGCTGCTGGCCGGCGTGTCGCTGGCCTCGACGCCATTTCGGGAAGCACTGGCCTCGCGCCTGGCCAGCGTGCGCGATTTCCTGCTGCTGTTCTTCTTCGTCAGCCTGGGCGCCAGCCTCGATTTCGGCGCCCTGCAGGGCAGTCTGTGGCCGGCGATCGGGCTGTCGGCGTTCGTGCTAATCGGCAAGCCGCTGATCGTGCTGCCGATCCTTGGCCTGGCCGGCTACGGGCGGCGCACGGCGTTCATGGCCAGCCTGACGCTGGCTCAGATCAGCGAGTTCTCGCTGATCCTGCTGGCCCTGGCCACGCAGGCCGGGCTGGCGGACCCGGCCACGCAGGCGCTGGTGACGCTGGTGGGGCTGGTCAGTATCGGCGCCAGCACCTACCTGGTCACTTACTCGGGCGCCATCTATGCCTTCGTGGAGCCGCTGCTGGCGCGTGTCATGGGTGACCAGGCGCGCCGTCACGCGCCCAGTGAGGCGCCACCGCCGGCCGACGTCATCCTGTTCGGCCTGGGCCGTTATGGCACCGCCATTGCCGAAGGGCTGCGCAGCCGCGGCCTGAGCGTGCTGGGTGTGGATTTCGATCCGGAAATGGTTGCCCGCTGGCGGGCGCGCGGCCTGCCAGCCTATTACGGCGATGCGGCCGATCCGGATTTTGGAAAATCCCTGCCGCTGGGCGGTGCGCAGTGGGTGGTCTGCGCCATCCCGGTGCACGGCGGCAGCCTGACGCACGATGATCCCCGACTGGCGCTGGTCGACGCCCTGCGCAACAGCGGCTACCGGCAGCAAATCGCGGTTGCCATCCAGGCGCAGGAGGATCTGCCGGCGCTGCGCGGCCGCGACATCGACCTGGTGCTGCTACCGATGGCGGACGCCGCCGCCGAGGCGGTCGACCTGATCACCGGTGCGCCGCTGGTGGCGCCCCGGCGGTGGAGCTGAGGAACCGCCGGTCGCGGTGGGCGGTGGCCGGCACCGGCTGCGTCACGGGCGTTCCAGCACCACCATCGCTACTGCGTGGTCGCGCTCGTCGGCCAGGCTCAGGTGCCAGGCGACGATGCCGCGGTGGGCGCAGTGCGCGGCCGCGGCGCCGGACAGTTCGAGCAGCGGCCGGCCGGCGGGGTCGTGCGTCACGGCGATCTGGGGCAGTGTCACGCCGTCGGCGATGCCGGTACCCAGCGCCTTGCCGAAGGCCTCCTTGGCGGCGAAGCGCTTGGCCATGAACGGCGCGCGGGCGGGGCTGGCGAGGTAGTCCTGCCACTCGCTGTCGGCCAGCAGGCGCCGGGCGAAATGATCACCATGCTGTTCAAGGATGCGCGCGATGCGCGCCACCGCGACGATGTCGACACCGATGCCGGCGATCACCGCGACGCCTGCGCGATGGCCTGCTTCATTTCCGCCACCGCGGCGCGCAGGCCGACGAACACGGCGCGCGCCACCAGCGCATGACCGATGTTCAGCTCGGCAATGCCGGGCAGGGCGGCAATGGCGGCGACGTTGTCCAGGTTCAGGCCATGACCGGCGTTGACGGTGAGGCCCAGGCGCCGCCCCTCGTCCACCGCCTGGCGGATGCGCGTGAGTTCCGCTGCCCGTTCGGCGCCGGACGCGGCATCCGCATAGCGGCCGGTGTGCAGTTCCACCAGCGGCGCGCCGCAGCGGCGGGCGGCGGCCAGTTGCCGCGGCTCGGGATCGATGAACAGCGACACCTGTACGCCGGCCGCCGACAGCCGCGCCACGACATCGGCGATGCGGGGCTCCTGGCCGGCGACTTCGAGCCCGCCCTCGGTGGTCAGCTCCTCACGCCGCTCCGGCACCAGGCAGCAGTCGGACGGTTTGAGGCGACTGGCAATGCCGATCATCTCGTCGGTGACGGCCATCTCCAGGTTCAGCCGGCACGGCAGGCGCGCGCGAAGCGCGGTCACGTCGGCGTCCTGGATGTGCCGCCGGTCCTCGCGCAGGTGCAGGGTGATGAAGTCGGCGCCGCCGGCCAGCGCCTCGAACGCCGCCAGCACCGGGTCCGGATACACGGTGCGCCGCGCCTGGCGCAGCGTGGCGACGTGATCGATGTTGACGCCCAGCAGCGGGCGGGACGGGGTTTGCTCGTTCATCAGGGCGTTTCCGGACGCGGGTTTTTGCCGGCGATGGCGTGGAACAGCTCGCGGCTTTTCAGCGGCTTGTCGCCGAAATGCCGGGCCAGCTGCGCGCGCAGCAGGCGCTTGCAGGCCGGCAGGTGTGCCGGCTCGCCCAGGGTGTCGTCACGCAGGGCAAGCAGCGCGGCGCCGGGCAAGTCGCCGTCGGGCGCCCGGCTGGCGCCGCGCTCGGCCTGGTAGTGGTAGCGGGCGGCCGGCTCGATGGCGGCGCCGTCGACGTCGTGCTCCAGCTGCAGCCCGTAGCCGAGCTCGGCCAGCAGGTCGCGCTCGAAGCGGCGCAGCGCCGGCTCGTCAGCCACCCCGCCGGTCAGGGCTTCGAGCGCGCGCCGGTAGGCCGCGTACACGGCCGGGTGCGCATCCAGCCGCGCGCAGGCCCGCAGCAGCAGCTCGTTCAGGTAAAACGCCGCCGCCAGCGCGGCGCCCTGCAGCGGATCGACATAACCATCCGGCTCGGCCTGGGTCAGGGTCTTGAGGTCGCCGCCGCCGGTCCAGGACAGCAGCAGCGGCGCGAACGGCTGCAGCACGCCGGCCAGGCGCCCGCGTCCGCCGCGCGCCACCAGGCCGACGCGGCCATGCTCGCGGCTGAAGCATTCGAGCAGCAGGCTGCTGTCACGGTAGGGCCGGCGGTGCAGCACATAAGCCGGCGCCAGCAGCACCGGCGCGCGGCTGCCCGCTTGTTCAGCAACCATGCGCGCGGGCCTGACTACTCGCTCTGGTAACCGAGCGTGCGCAGGGCCACATCGTCGTCGGTCCAGCCGCTTTTCTCGCGCACCACCAGCTGCAGGAAGACGTGCGTTTCGAGCAGTTTTTCCAGGTCCGCCCGCGCCTCGCTGCCGACCTGCTTGAGCATGGCGCCGCCCTTGCCGATGACGATGCCCTTGTGGCTGGGCCGCTCGACCCAGATGATGGCGCTGATCTCTGTGCGTCCAGGCTGCTCGTCGAAGGTTTCGATGCCGACCGTGCACACGTAGGGCAGTTCCTGGTGCAGATGGCGCATGAGCTTCTCGCGCACCAGTTCGGCGGCCATGAATGACAGGCTGCGGTCGGTGACCTGGTCTTCCGGGAACAATTCCCCGCCGGCCGGCAGCAGGCGCCCGACCACCTGCATCAGCCGCTCGACGTTGCTGCCCTTGCGGGCCGACACCGGCACGATTTCGGTAAAGCAGCCCTGCGCGCCGAGCTGTTCGAGCTGTGGAAACAGTGCCGCCTTGTTCGGGACCAGGTCGATCTTGTTGACCACGGCCACCGCCGGCCGGCCGCTGGCCTTGACCAGTTCCAGCACGCGCTGGTCGTCGGCGGTCCAGTGCGTGCCCTGCACCACCATCAGCGCCAGGTCCACGCCTTCGAGGGCGCCGGTAGCGGTGCGGTTCAGGTACCGGTTCAGCGCCCGACCCTGGCCGGGGTGGATGCCCGGTGTGTCCACGAACACGGCCTGCACGCCGCCCTCGGTGCGAATGCCCAGCAGGCGGTGACGCGTGGTCTGCGGCTTGGGCGAGGTGATGGCCAGCTTCTGCCCCACCAGGCGGTTGATCAGCGTGGACTTGCCGACGTTGGGGCGCCCGACGATGGCAACGTAGCCGGAGTGTTCGACGGGTGTGGTGTCAGTCATGAGTTTGCAGTCGTTCCAGCGCGGCGGCGGCGGCGGCCTGTTCGGCGGCGCGGCGGGTGCCGCCGATGCCGCGCAGGGGATCGGGCAGCGGCGGCGCCCGGCATTCGACCTCGAACTGCCACGCGCCGGCCTGTTCCTGTTCGCTGACCAGATGGTACTGCGGTCGCTCCAGGGCGCGGCTTTGCAGCCATTCCTGCAGGCGGGTTTTCGGATCCTTGAGCGTCTCGCCAGGTTGCAGCCGCGCCAGCGCCGGGCCCAGCAGGTGCAGCACCCGCTCGCGACAGACCTCGATGCCGGCGTCCAGGTACATGGCGCAGATCAGCGCCTCGAAGGCGTCGGCCAGAATGGAGGCCCGGCGATGGCCGCCGGTCTTGCGCTCGCCGGCACCCAGTTCCAGGAATTCTCCCAGGCGCAGTTCGTTGGCGGCCACGGCAAGCGCCTCGCCGCTGACCATGCGCGCGCGCAAGCGCGTGAGCTCGCCCTCGGTGGCCTGGGGGAAACGCTGCGTCAGCGCTTCGGCGATCACGAATCCAAGCAGGGCATCACCCAGGAACTCCAGGCGCTCGTTGTGCTGGCGCCGCGCGCTGCGGTGGGTCAGCGCGCGGCGCAGCAGCCCCGGATCGGCAAAGCGATGGCCCAGGCGCAGCTGCAACAGGTCCAGCGGGTCCGTCAATCGCTTCCGCTCACCGTGCCTTCGACCTGCAGCTCATGCCGGAAATGCATCATCACGCTGATGTTGTAGAACACGGGCGCCTTGTAGTCGTACTCGACGACGATGCGCTTTTTGCTGGTCTTTTTGTCGTAATCGATCTTCAGGTCGTTCTTGGTCGGCGTGGGGGTATACAGACCGCTCATGTCGAAGCGCTTTTCGAGCAGGCTCCATATCGCCGGCTTGCCCATCTGGCCGATGGTGCTGTCCTCGGCCAGCGAGTTGACCGCCTTGCGCACGGCGAAGGCTTCGTAATACCCCGGATACATGGCCAGACCGACCATGAAAAAAAGCACCGCCACGGCAAGAGCGATGGCGAGCGAGAAAAAGGACCAGCCGCCCTGACGGCCAGCGGGCAGTTTTTTTTGCATGTCGGACTCTCCCGGTGTCAGGCCTTGTTTGCGGCCCGGGGCATTATCAACCGGTCGGCGCTGAATGAAACAGCCGCGTATCACGGAATACTGGAGCCGATGCGCCGCCAGTTGACTGCAAACTGCCCGCCATCCCAGCTCATCCAGATGAAAAACGCCTTGCCGACCAGGTTCTGGTCCGGCACGAAGCCCCAGTAGCGGCTGTCCTTGCTGTTGTCGCGGTTGTCGCCCATGACGAAATACTGCCCGGCCGGCACCACCACCTCGCCCTGCGGACTCGGCCGCTGCGGCATCCATTGCACCTCGTAATGGTGCGATCCGAGTTGTTCCGGCAGGCGCAGAAACTCCACGCCACCATCCTGCACCGGCTTCGCGCCGTCGCGCAGCGTGACCGGCTCGCCGTTCACGTAGAGCACCTTGTCGTAATAGCCGATACGATCGCCGGGCACGCCGACCACGCGCTTGATGTAATCGATCGACGGCTCTGGCGGGTAGCGAAACACCACCACATCGCCCCGCTGCGGGCTGCCGATGTCGATGATCTTCCTGTCGATGACCGGCAGGCGGATGCCGTAGGTGAACTTGTTGACCAGGATGAAATCGCCCACGTGCAGGGTCGGCAGCATGGACCCGGACGGAATGCGAAACGGTTCCACCAGGAACGAGCGCAGCAGGAACACGGCCAGGATCACCGGGAAGAACGAGCGCCCGTACTCCACCCACCAGGGCATTTTTTGGGGCGTCGCGCCGGCCGCGTTGCGGTGGCGCACCAGCCAGATTTCGTCGATCGCCCAGATCACGCCGCTGATGAGCAGCAGCACGAACAGCAGCAGCGCGAAATCCACGGCTATTTCTCCTTGCCGGTGTGCAGCACAGCCATGAAGGCCTCCTGCGGAATCTGCACGTTGCCGACCTGCTTCATGCGTTTCTTGCCCTCTTTTTGCTTTTCCAGCAGCTTGCGCTTGCGCGTGATGTCGCCGCCGTAGCACTTGGCGGTGACGTTCTTGCGCAGGGCCCGCACCGACTCGCGGGCGACGATCTTGGCGCCGATGGCGGCCTGGATCGGCACCTCGAACATTTGCCTCGGGATCAGCTCGACCATTTTGGCGACCAGCTCGCGCCCGCGCAGGGCCGCGGTCTGGCGGTGCACGATGGCCGACAGCGAATCGACCTTTTCCTTATTGACCAGCACGTCGAGCTTGACCAGATCGGCCGGCTCGAAGCGCGTGAATTCATAGTCGAAGGAAGCAAAGCCGCGGCTGACGGATTTGAGGCGGTCGAAGAAATCGGCCACCACCTCGGCCGCCGGGATGTCGTACTGCACCGACACCTGCCCGCCCAGGTGACTCATGCGCGTCTGGCGGCCGCGTTTGTCTTCGCACAGGCCGAGCACGGCGCCCAGATACGCCGGCGGCACCAGAATGGTCACGGCCAGGATCGGCTCGCGGATTTCCTGCAGCTGGGACGGGTCCGGCAGCTTGGCCGGGTTGTCCACCAGCAGCACCTCGCCGGAGCGCACCAGCACCTCGTAGAGCACGGTCGGCGCGGTGGTGATCAGCTCAAGGTCGTATTCGCGTTCCAGGCGCTCCTGCACGATCTCCATGTGCAGCATGCCCAGGAACCCGCAGCGAAAGCCGAAGCCGAGTGCCTGCGAGGTCTCCGGCTCGAAACTGAGCGACGCGTCGTTCAGGCGCAGCTTGCGCAGCGCCTCGCGCAGCGCCTCGTAGCTGGACGAGTCGACCGGGAACAGGCCGGCGAACACGCGCGGCTTGATGCGCTGGAAGCCCGGCAGCTGGGCCGGCGCCGGACGGGCTTCCTCGGTGATGGTGTCACCGACCGGGATGGCGTCGATGTCCTTGATGGCCGCAATCACGATGCCGGCCTCGCCCGGACCCAGCTCGGTCACGTCGCGCCGCTTGGGCGTGTAGATGGCGAGCCGGTCGATGGTGAACACGCGTGCGTTGGACATCACGCGGATGCGCTGGCCGACCCGCAGGGCGCCGTTCATGACCCGCACCAGGCCGACCACGCCCAGGTAGTTGTCGAACCAGGAATCGATCACCAGCGCCTGCAGCGGGGCGTCGACATCGCCCGTGGGCGGCGGAATGCGCGCGATCAGCGCCTCCAGCACGTCGTCCACGCCCTGGCCGGTCTTGGCGCTCACGCACACGGCGTCCTCGGCGTCGATGCCGACGATTTCCTCGATCTCGCGCTTGACCCGCTCCGGCTCGGCGGTCGGCAGGTCGATCTTGTTCAACACCGGCAGCACTTCGAGGCCCTGCTCGATGGCCGTATAGCAGTTGGCAACGGTCTGCGCCTCGACGCCCTGCGCCGCGTCCACCACCAGCAGCGCGCCCTCGCAGGCAGCCAGCGAGCGCGACACCTCGTACGAAAAATCGACGTGGCCGGGGGTGTCGATGAAGTTCAGCAGGTAATCCACGCCGTCGCGGGCCACGTAGCGCAGCGACACGCTCTGCGCCTTGATGGTGATGCCCCGCTCGCGCTCCAGGTCCATGGAGTCGAGCACCTGCGCCGACATTTCACGCTGCGTCAGGCCTTGGCAGCGCTGGATGAAACGATCGGCCAGGGTCGATTTGCCGTGGTCGATGTGGGCGATGATCGAAAAATTGCGAATTCGGTCGAGGGGGGTCATCGGCAGGTCGGGGGCGGACCGAATGGGGAAGGTGGGCGTGGCTCGCGGCCCGGTTCCAGTGGCGCATGGCGGTTCGGGTCGGCGCCGGCTGCCGGCCCGAACGCCCGCCGAGCCTGATCCATAACGACGGAAGGGGCGCCGCAGCGCCCCTTCCAAAGGCGCCACACTATAACACGCGCCCCGCCTGGCCCCGAAGGCTCCTAGGCCGCCTACTTTGGCACCCGCAGCGCCAGCCACAGGGGGTTCTGGCCGCGCTGCACCAGCAGGCGCGCCACCTTGCCGGCCGGCAGGCGATCGACCAGGCGCTTGAAGCCGGCGGCGTCGTCCACCGTCTGGCTGTTCACGGACAGGATGACGTCGCTGCGCTGCACGCCGGCTTCCTGCGCGGCGCCTGCGTCCACCCGGCGTACCAGCACGCCACCGCGCTCGACGCCGGCGCGCTCGCGCTGTTGGTCGGTGAGGTCCGCCACCAGCAGGCCGAGCCGATCGGCGCTGACCCTGGCCGGCGCCGGTTTTTCGGCGCCCGCCCGCGCCTCGGCCGGCAGCGCCTCGACCGCCAGTTGCAGGGTGCGCGGCTTGCCGGCGCGCAGGATATCGACCGCGACATTGCGCCCAACGGCGGTGCGGCCGACCCGCGGCGGCAGGTCGCTCGAATAGACGATGTCTTCGCCGTTGAAGCGCAGGATGATGTCGCCGGCTTCTATGCCCGCCTTGGCGGCCGGCCCGTCCGGCATCACGCGCGCCACCAGCGCGCCGCGCGGCTGCGCCATGCCGAAGGATTCGGCCAGTTCCCGGGTCACGTCCTGGATCAGCACGCCCAGCCAGCCGCGCGTGACCTTGCCACTGGCCTTGAGCTGGCTGACGACGTCCATGGCGACATCGATCGGCACCGCGAACGACAGCCCCATGAAACCGCCGGTGCGGCTGTAGATCTGCGAATTGATGCCGACCACCTCGCCGTCCATGTTGAACAGCGGGCCGCCGGAGTTGCCGGGGTTGATGGCCACGTCGGTCTGGATGAACGGTACGTAGGTGTCCTGCGGCAAGGCACGACCCTTGGCGCTGACGATGCCGGCGGTGACGCTGTGGTCGAAGCCGAACGGTGAGCCGATGGCCAGCACCCATTCGCCGACCTTAAGACGCGCCGGATCACCGATTTTCACGGTCGGCAGCGAGCCGTTCTTCGAGGCCACCTTCAGCAGCGCGATGTCGCTGCGCTCGTCCGAACCGATCAGCTTGGCCGGCAGTTCGCTGCGATCACCGAGGCGCACCATGATCTTATCGGCGCCCTTGACCACGTGGTGGTTGGTCAGCACGTAGCCGTCGGCGGAAATGATGAAGCCAGAGCCCAGCGATTCTGTGGGCAGGGACGGCAGCTCGCCCTGCTCGCCGAAAAAATGCCGGAAGAATTCGTTCAGCGGCGCACTGTCCGGATCGTCCAGGCCTTCCGGCAGTTCGAATGGCAGCTTCGGGCGCGCGGCCTGGCTCGGTGCCGGCTTGTTCTCACTGCTGATGTTCACCACCGCCGGTCCGTACGCGGTGACCAGGGAACTGAAATCCGGCAGGTCGGCGGCGTGAGCCGGACCGTACACGGGCACGAGAGCACACACCAGCCAGGCAAGGACGGATCGGGTGACAGTATTCACGGAGGGGCGCCGGAGATTGCGGGCGACGCGGCCGGCGTCGCCAGGGAGGCGGGTGCGACTGGCATCAAGGCTTTGACGACCTGCTGCAGGGTGGCCATCGGTGCCGCTCCCAGCGCGGTGACCTGACGTCCGTCAAGCCGCGCGCCGAAGGCGGGCATGGCCTGTACGCGTCCGGCGCCCAGCAGTGACTGTTCGCCGGGCGCCGGGGAGTCGATGAACACCGAAACGGTTGCCAGACCATCGGAAATGGTCAGTTGCTCGACGTCCTGGCCGCTATCGGGTGACTGGCGGCGGATATAACCGCTGACACCGAAACCGGGCGGCAGCGTGCCGATGGTCCAGGGGATGGCATCCGCCGAGGGGCGTTGCCCAAGGGTGTGTTCCGTCCACTGCAGTTTCGCCGGGCTGGAGCCGGCTTCCTGCAGCCACTCGGCATCGTCCAGCGTCTGCACCAGTTCAAGATCGACGAAGAATACCTGACGCAGGACCTTGCCCTGATTGTCGATCAGGCTGGCCTTGAGCAGCAGGCCGGTTGCGCTGTCCGTACCCAGCAGATACGCAAACCGGAACTGATCGCGCGGCCGGGCCAGCGTGAAGTCGGCAGCATGATCGGCCAGTCGACCGCTGCCGACCGGGGCAAATTCGTAAAACTCGGCCAGCTTTTGCAGCCGGCGCGGCAGCAGGCTGGCAAACGCTGCGGCCACCAATGCCTCATCGTGTGCCGGTCGGACTGTTGACAGGGCGATACGGCAGTTTTGTCCCTGGCGGCGCAGTTCCCAATAAGTGCCTTGCAGGCTGCGTACGCGGTCGAATCCGCCGTCGGCCCCGGCGCGGTGCAGTATGTGCAGGCTTTGCGCCTGATCGCCCTCGATCTGCACGACGTGGCCGCGGTAGGACAGGACGTCGGCTGCCGCCAGCATGCGCTGGATGATCTGCGGGGTGTCAGCGGCGAGCGCCTTGCCACACGCCAGCGCAAGCGCCAGCAGCACCGGCGCCGGTTTCATTGCCGGCTGTCTGTGCTGACGTCACGCAGCAGCGGGGTCAGCGAGTCCTGTCCGGCGAGCAGGGCGTTGTCGGCGTGCGCGGCCCAGTAGCCCTCCAGCCGGCTGGGTTGCTGCGCAGCAGCAGGCGCGCGCACGTCGCCGCTTGCCAGGATGGGTCCGGTGATCGCCTCGCTGGTTTGTGTCGCCAGTTGATCGGTCGCGCCGGGCGCTTGCCACTGCCGAAGCCCGATCACGGTGGCCAGTGCGACCGAGGCAGCCAAGGCGCCGCCGACGGCATAGCGGGGCCAGTGCCTTGCCGGGCGAACCGGTGCAATGGCCGGCAACAGATAGGTCGCCTCGCCGGCAATGGCCTCACGCACCGCGGCGCTGACGTCGAAGGTCGGATCTGCTCCATCGCGCAGAAGGCCACGTATCCGGTGCATCCGGCGCCACTGAGCCGCCAGCGCGTCATCGCGACACAGCGCATCCAGCAGCGCGTCAGCCTGGTCGGGATCCAGCTCGCCGTCCATCAGGTCGGACAGCGCTTGGTGTTGTGGCTCCGTCATTCAGGTCTCCACCGGGTTACAGGAACGGTTTGAGTTTCGCATCGAGTGCCCGCCGTGCACGAAAGATGCGCGAACGCACGGTGCCGATCGGGCAATCGAGCACGCGGGCAATTTCATCGTAGCTAAGACCTTCCATCTCACACAAAGTTAACGCCGTGCGCAGATCCTCGGGCAACTCGGCCAGCGCCCGCCCCAGCGCCGACTGAAGCTGGTCACGTACGGCGTAGGACTCGGGAGTTGCCATGTCCGCCATCACCACACCGGCAGCCTCGACGTCACCGTCGGTGATGTCGACATCGTCGGTGGGCGGGCGGCGCGATCTTGCCACCAAATGATTCTTGGCGGAATTGACCGCAATTCGGTACAGCCACGTGTAGAACGCGCTGTCGCCCCGAAAATTGGGCAGCGCCCGGTAGGCCTTGATGAACGCCTCCTGCGTGACATCCTGGGCTTCGGAGCGATCGGACACCAGCCGGCCGACCAGTTTGGCCACACGCACCTGATATTTGCTTACCAGCAGATCAAAGGCGCGTTTCTCGCCGCGTTGAACGCGGCGTACCAGTTCCAGGTCGATGGCGCTGTCGTCGTCACCTGGTTTGGCTTCGCCAAAAGTGGTCATCGGGATGTCGCAGTCGATCCTGCCGCGCACCGAACCGGCGGCAGCAAAAACAAGCGTGGGTGGGCAGGGCGGATGCGACGCGTCGCCCGGCAGCCGTGGCGAGCCATGCATGTCTCCCTGGGCAATTGGTGAAGCGCAGATTGCGCTTTTGTTACATTGCGAGGAATTTTACCAGTTCAAGGCCCACCCCTCGGCGCGTTCACATGTCGACCAGCGAACAGGTGCTCATCATCGGCGGCGGGGCCGCAGGCCTGAGCCTGGCCCTGCGCCTGGCAGACCACGCACCGGTGTGCATGCTGGCCAAGGGACCGCTCACCGAGGGCTCGAGCCTGTACGCGCAGGGCGGCGTGGCGGCCGTGCTGGGCGACCAGGATTCAGTGGAATCGCACGTCGCGGACACCTTGGTGGCCGGTGCCGGTTTGTGCGACGAAGCGGCGGTGCGTTTCACGGTCGAGCGCAGTCGCGAGGCCATCGCCTGGCTGATCGACCAGGGCGTGGCCTTCACCCGCCTGACCGAGCCGGGCGGCAACGGCCCGTTCGACGACTACCACCTCACGCGCGAGGGCGGCCACGGGCAGCGGCGCATCATTCATGCGGCCGACTCCACCGGACGGGCCATCACCACTACGCTGGAGGACAAGGTCCGTGCGCACCCGAACATCACCCTGCACGACCACCACATCGCGATCGACCTGATTACCACCGCTCGTCTGGGCAAGGAGCCGAATCGCTGCCTGGGCGCTTATGTGCTCGACCGGCGCAGCGGCAAGGTCAAGGTGTTTCGCGGCCGCGCGGTGGTGCTGGCCACCGGCGGCACCGGCAAGGTGTACCTGTACACCAGCAACCCGGACGTAGCCACCGGTGATGGTATCGCCATGGCCTGGCGGGCCGGTTGCCGGGTCGGCAACATGGAATTCATCCAGTTCCATCCGACCTGCCTGTATCACCCCAAGGCCAAGAATTTTCTGATTTCGGAGGCCCTGCGCGGCGAGGGCGGCCGCCTGTGCCTGCCCGGCGGCGAGCGCTTCATGCAGCGCTACGACGACCGACTGGAGCTGGCCCCGCGCGACGTGGTGGCGCGCGCCATCGACAGCGAGATGAAGCGCCTGGGCCTGGACTGCGTGTACCTGGACATCAGCCACCAGCCGGCGGCCTTCATTCACGAGCATTTTCCGACCATCGCCGCGCGCTGCCTGGAGCTGGGCATCGACATCACGCGCGAGCCGATTCCGGTGGTGCCCGCCGCGCACTACCTGTGCGGTGGCGTGGTGACCGACTTGGCCGGCCGCACCGACGTGGCCGGCCTGTATACGGTCGGCGAGGCGGCCTACACCGGCCTGCACGGTGCCAATCGCCTGGCCAGCAACTCGCTGCTGGAGTGCCTGGTGTTTGCGCAGGCCGCCGCCGCCGACATTCTGGCCGGTCCGCCCGCCACCGGCGGCGACATCGCCATCCCGCCCTGGGACGAGAGCCAGGTGACCGACTCCGATGAGGAAGTGGTGGTCGCCCACAACTGGCAGGAGCTGCGGCGCGCCATGTGGGATTACGTCGGCATCGTGCGCACCGACAAGCGCCTGGCGCGGGCCTTGAGCCGGGTGCAGCTGCTGGCGCGCGAGATTCACGAGTACTACGCCAATTTCCGCGTCAGCAACGACCTGATCGAGCTGCGCAACCTGGTGCTGGTGGCCGAGTTGATCGTGCGCTCGGCGCAGCAGCGGCGCGAGAGCCGCGGCCTGCATTACAGCCTGGATTGCCCACAGCTGAGCGATGCCCGGCCGCCGCGACCGACCCTGCTCAGCCCGCCCCGCGCAGGCTGACGCGCAGCCGCCGCAGCGCATCGGCGCCGACGGCGTCGGCCGCCAGCGGCAGATAAAGCCTTTGCCGCTCGTTTCGCAGCGCCAGAATCACCAGCCACGGGTGACAGAACGACCGCTGGGGCTCAACCTGCCAGCCGGTCTGACGCCGTCCATCGCGGCGGGTCAGCGTCCATTCACCGTCCATCTGGCCCTGGGCGCGCAGCACATCGCCGGGTCTGTCGGACAAGGCCCGCCACAGCGCGAGGCCGATCAGCGCCGTGGCGAGCGGCCAGGCCAGCGGCGGCGTGACGTAAAGCAGCCCGATAAGGCCACCCAGATGCAGCAGCCAGGCCAGCGCGGTCAGCCGGGCCGAGCGGCCCGGGCATAGATCATGCATGGCCGCCGAGCCTGACCAGCACGGCGGCGGTGTCGGCGTCCGCCGCCGGCGTGCGACCGAGCACCAGGTCGAGCAGGTCGTCGTCCTCGAGTGCCAGCAGGCGCTCCAGGGCCGCCCGCTGGGCCGGCTCCAGGCCGGCCAGGTGGCGGTCCAGAAAGCGCGCCAGCAGGAGGTCGAGTTCCTTCTTGCCGCGGCGGCAGCGCCAGCGCAACGTAGAATCGCTGAGCATGTTTCAGGTTCCGTTTTCTGTCTGAACAATCGCTCGCAGGGCGTTTGCCCGTGGAGGTCTAGTCGTGGTCTGGATGCCCGTTCTACCGGAAGCCGACCCGTGCGCGCCAGCGCCTGGCGAATGCGTGCTGATGCCCCTGACGCATCTGGCCGTGATCGAAGCCAGCGGTACCGACGCCACCGCCTTTTTGCACGGCCAGCTCAGCAACGACGTGCAGGGCCTGGCGCCCGGCGCGAGCCTGCTGGCCGGGTACTGCAACGCCAAGGGGCGTTTGTATGCACTGCCGCGGCTGTGGCAAGCCGGCGAGGACTGGCAGCTGTGCCTGCCGGCCGACACGGCCGAAGCGGTGCTCAAGCGCCTGCGCATGTTCGTGCTGCGCAGCCGGGCGACGCTGGCCCTGCGCGCAGACCTCACCTTGCTCGGCGTGGCGGGCGAGGGCGCGGCCGCTTGCCTGGCCCAGGCCGGGCTGGCCGTGCCGGGCGCGCTCAACGCCGTCGCGCAGCAGCAAACGGTGACCGCGCTGCGCTGGCCCGGATCGCCAGAGCGGTTTCTGGTGTGCGTCGGTGATGAGGCGGCACCGGCGCTGTGGGCGGCCTTGTCGGCCAGCGCTCGCCCGGCGCCGGCATCGGTCTGGCGTTTGCTGGATATCGACGCTGGCCTACCGAGCATCTACGCGCCGACGCTGGAAGCCTTCGTGCCGCAAATGGTGAACCTCGAGTTGGTGGACGGCGTCAGTTTTCGCAAGGGCTGCTACCCGGGGCAGGAAATCGTGGCCCGGATGCACTACCTGGGCAAAGCCTCGCGGCGCATGTATCGCCTGGGCGCCGCCGGCAGCCCGCCGGCGCCGGGTACGCCGTTGCAGGACGCGGACGGTCGGGAGGTCGGCAACGTGGTCGATGCGCAGGCGGCCGACCGCTCCGGCTGCCGGCTGCTGGCCGTGGTACAGGTGACGGCGGCCGACGGCGCGCTGCGCCTGGCCAGCGGCGAGGCGCTGCATCGTTTGCCGCTGCCGTACGCGCTGGAGCCGTAAGCCGGCGGGCGCGGCCCGAGCGGCGCGTTCAGCCGCGCCGGGCGAGCCAGTGCCACAAGCGCGCGTCCGGTCCTTGCAGATGCCGTCCCGCGGCCAGGTAATAGCCGATGAACCGTCGCCGGTCGACCCGCGACCAGCCCGGGCTGCGGCGATTCAGGCTGTCCAGATCCCGCCTCGCGCAGTCGACACGGCGCAGGCGCCATTTGCATTTTTCCAGGTCGATCAAGGCCACCGGCGCGGCGGGCGTGGCGTCCTGCTGCGCGAGCCAGTCCATGTTGATCATGATGTGCTTCGGGTAGAGGCAGTTGTGCTCAAGATGCATGGCGTGCAGGCGCCGGACCACGGCGGCCACCGCCTGCAGTACGCGCTGACGCTGCCGCCGCTGCGGCCAGCCGGTTTCTTGCCACTGCGCGGTCAGCTCGTCGAGCGGCCGATAACCGGCCAGCTCGCGCGTCACCAGAACGCCGCGTTGGTGGCCATCGACCGGCTGCGTCGCGAAAAGCACCGGTTCCGCCACCGGGATACCAGCGGCCCGACAGCGCAGCAGAATGCGAAACTCGCGCTCGGCGGTGAGTCGACCGCGCAGCGGATGCCGTGCGCTGCGAAATACATGGTCCTGCTGGCGCTTGACGAATACCCCGATGTCCGGCGCCAGATGGTGGCGACACACCGAACTCCAACCCCCGCGTTGCCGGTTGCCGGCTTCCACCTCGTCCAGGCGCAGTGTCCACCAGGCCTGAAACCGGTCCAGTCCCGCGGCGGCGAGCATGGCCGCCCAGGCCGGCAAGCTTTCGAATCGGGATGCCTTGCTCACATCGGTTTATCGGTCACCGGGCATGGTTCTGGTGAGGCGCTCGCGCCTTCATCGGTGGACCAGCAGTTTTCAGCGAATATTCTTGTTGGGCCGATACCCATCGAGACTGCGGGTCTGCGTGGTGGGGCGCACAAAAAAGCCCGGGCGGCGCGCCGTCCGGGCTTTTCGTGTCTTCTGAATGGCGCGCCCGGAGAGATTCGAACTCCCGACCGCCTGGTTCGTAGCCAGGTACTCTATCCAACTGAGCTACGGGCGCGCGAAGCGAGCAATTATCGCGATTTGCAGCCTGCGCTGTCAACCAGAAACGATGGCGGAGAGAGAGGGATTCGAACCCTCGATGGGGCTTTTGACCCCATACTCCCTTAGCAGGGGAGCGCCTTCAGCCGACTCGGCCATCTCTCCGGGAGGGCGCGCAGAATACCCGCTTCCCCGGGCCGGCGCAAAGCGTTCAGCCCTGTTCGGCCAGCTCGGTCGTCGACTCGACGCGTTCCTGCTGGATGCGCTCGTAGATTTCAGCCCGGTGCACCGGCACGTCGCGCGGCGCCTTGACCCCCAGGCGCACCTGGTTGCCCTTGGTGCCCAGTACCGTGATTTCGATGCCGTCGCCGATCATCAGTGTTTCGCCGGCCCGGCGCGTAAGAATCAGCATGATCACCCCCTATCGGTTCCCGACGGTCACGGGTCATCCCATCGACCCTACGGCCTGTGTTCGGCGCAGGCAGCCCCGTCGCGGGGCATTGCAACACAAACGTTTAGTTTTTTAAACCGCAGGACTTGCCAGGCCAAAGGCCTCATGCAGGGTGCGCACGGCCAGCTCGACGTATTTCTCGTCCACGATGACCGAAATCTTGATCTCCGAGGTCGAGATCATGCGGATATTGATGCCCTCGGCGGCCAGCGCGTCGAACATGGTCGCCGCCACCCCGGCGTGCGAACGCATGCCGACGCCGACCAGCGAGATCTTGGCGATCTGGTCATCGCCGCCGACGCTGCGCGCGCCCAGCTCGGCGGCGATCCCGCCCAGCAGGGACATGGCCGCCGGGTACTCGTTGCGATGCACGGTGAAGCTCATCGTGGTCAGGCCGTCCTGGCCGATGCTCTGCACGATGACGTCCACCTCGATGTTGGCCCTGGCGATCGGACCAAAGATGGCCGAGGCCACGCCCGGCCGGTCCGGAATGCCGGCGACGGTGATCTGCGCCTCGTCGCGGTTGAAGGCAATACCGGAAATGAGGGGGTCTTCCACGCCGCGTTCCTCCAGGGTGATCAGTGTGCCGGGGCCATCCGCGAAGCTCGACAGCACGCGCAGCGGGACCTTGTATTTGCCGGCGAATTCCACCGAACGAATCTGCAGCACCTTGGCGCCCAGACTAGCCATTTCGAGCATTTCCTCGAAGGTGATGCGATCCAGGCGCCGGGCGCGCGGCTCGACGCGCGGGTCGGTGGTGTAGACGCCGTCGACGTCGGTGTAGATCTGGCACTCGTCGGCCTTGAGCGCCGCCGCCAGCGCGACGGCTGTGGTGTCGGAACCGCCGCGGCCCAGGGTGGTGATGCTGCCGTCCTGATCCACGCCCTGAAAGCCGGCCACCACCGCCACTTCTCCGGCGTCGAGGCTGGCGCGCAGGCGGCGGTCGTCGATGTCCAGGATGCGCGCCTTGCTGTGCGCGCTGTCGGTCAGGATGTGCACCTGCGCGCCGGTGAACGAGCGCGCCGGCACGCCGCGCTCGGCCAGCGCCATGGCCAGCAGCGCGATCGACGCCTGCTCGCCGGTGGCCAGCAGCACGTCCATTTCACGGGCCGGCGGCCGGGCGCTGATGGATTTGGCGAGTTTGATCAGGCGGTCGGTTTCGCCCGACATGGCGGACACCACCACCACCACCTGGTGGCCTTCGGCGCGCGCCCGCCCGACGCGGTCCGCCACGGCGCCGATGCGCTCGGGGCTGCCCATGGACGTCCCGCCGTACTTTTGCACGATCAGGGCCATTGCCTGTCTTGCTCCTCGGAATGGGTTGAAAAATATGCCGCGTCAGGCAAGGCGCTGGCGGACCCAGTCCACCACGCCGGCCAGCGCTTGCGGCAGGGCGTCCGGTCGATCGCCACCGGCCATCGCCATGTCAGGTCGGCCGCCACCCTTGCCGCCGACCTGACTGGCGACCGCATTGACCAGTTCGCCGGCCTTGAGGCGGGCGGTCAGATCGGCCGTTACGGCAGCCACCAAGCTGACCTTGCCGCTGTCGACACTCGCCAGCAGCAGCACCGCGCTGCCGAGCTTCTGACGCAACTGGTCGGCCAGATCGCGCAGGGCCTTGGCGTCCATGGCCTCCACCTGCGCCGCCAGCACCTGCACGCCGGCCACTTCCACCGCCTGCCCGGTCAGACTGTCGCCGGCCTGATTGGCAAGCTTGCCGCGCAGGCGTTCGAGCTCCTTGTCCAGCTCACGCTGGCGCTGCAAAACCTGGTCAAGCTTGTCGAGCAGCTCGGCTTCGCCGGTCTGCAGGGCCGCGGCCACACTGCGCAGGCGCTCCTGCGCCTGGGCCAGCCAGGCCATGGCGCCTTCGCCGGCCACCGCCTCGATGCGCCGCACGCCAGCGGCCACCGCCGATTCGGCGATGATCTTGACCAGACCAATGTCGCCGGCGCGCCTCACGTGGGTGCCGCCGCACAGCTCGACCGAGAAATCCCCGAGGCGCAGCACGCGCACCCGCTCGCCGTATTTCTCACCGAACAGCGCCATCGCACCGGCCTGCTGGGCCTCGGCCAGCGCCATTTCCTGAACCTGCGCTTCACTGTTGGCGCGCACCTGGGCGTTGACCAGATCCTCGATGGCACGCAGCTCACCAGCGGTCAGCGGCTTGCCGTGAGAGAAGTCAAAGCGCAGGCGTTCGGCATCGACCAGCGAGCCTTTCTGCGTCACGTGTGGCCCGAGCACCTGGCGCAGCGCGGCGTGCAGCAGGTGCGTCGCGGAATGGTTGGCACGGATGCGCGTGCGTCGGGCGACGTCTACGCGGGCCGTGACTTCGTCACCCTCAGCAAGCGTGCCCGTCCGGAGGACTCCAATGTGAAGGTGCTTGTCGCCAGCCTTTCGCGTGTCGGCGACATTGAACACGCCGGCCGGACCTTCAAGCTGTCCCTGGTCGCCCACTTGCCCACCCGATTCCGCATAAAACGGCGTCGGGTTCAGGGTTACGGTGGCCTGCTGGCCGGCCGTAATGCTCGACACACGCTGTCCATCCACGAACAAATCCCTCACGCGAGCAAGGACTTCGTCGTTTTTGTAGCCGCAGAAGTCCTGCGTCCAAACCACTTCCATCTCCATGAAGGAGTGGAGCTCAGCGACACTGGCGAGATTAAAGGTACTGGCAGCCCGGGCCCGTTCGCGCTGCTGCGCCATGGCCTGCTCGAAGCCGTCCAGGTCGATTTCCAGGCCTCGCTCACGGGCAATGTCAGCGGTCAGGTCGACCGGAAAACCGTAGGTGTCGTACAGGCGAAACACGGTCTCGCCCGGAATGCACCGGCCCTCCAGGCCCTGCATGTCCCGCTCCAGGATGGCCAGGCCGTGCGACAGGGTCTGGGCAAAGCGCTCCTCCTCTTCCAGCAGGGCCGCTTCAACGGCCGGCTGCGCCTGCGTCAGCTCCGGATAGGCACCGCCCATCTCGCGCACCAGGGGTGCCACCAGGCGGTGGAAGAACGGCCCGCTGGCGCCCAGGCGCGCACCGTGGCGCACGGCGCGGCGGATGATGCGCCGCAGCACGTAGCCGCGGCCTTCGTTGCTGGGCAACACGCCGTCGGCGATCAGGAACGCGCACGAGCGGATGTGGTCCGCAATCACCCGCAGCGAGCGGGAGGCCAGGTCGTCGGTGCCGATCACCTGCGCCGCCGCGTCGATCAGGCCGCGAAAAATGTCCGTGTCGTAGTTGTCGTGCACGCCCTGCAGCACCGCCGCCAGGCGCTCCAGGCCCATGCCGGTATCGACCGAGGGCTTGGGCAGAGGCTTGAGGCTGCCGTCGGTCAGGCGCTCGTACTGCATGAAGACCAGGTTCCAGATCTCGATGTAGCGATCGCCGTCGGCGTCCGGCGAGCCGGGCGGGCCGCCGGCGATGCCCGGGCCGTGATCGTAGAAAATCTCGGTGCACGGCCCGCACGGGCCGATGTCGCCCATGGACCAGAAATTGTCGTCGCCTGGAATGCGCCGGAAGCGGGCTTCCGGAACACCAATCTCGCCCAGCCAGATGTCGGCAGCTTCGTCGTCCTCGGGGTGGATGGTGACCCACAGCCGCTCGGCCGGCAGGCGCAGCACCTCGGTCAGAAAGCTCCAGGCAAAGCGGATGGCATCGCGCTTGAAGTAATCGCCGAAGCTGAAGTTGCCCAGCATCTCGAAGAACGTGTGGTGGCGCGCCGTATAGCCCACGTTGTCCAGATCGTTGTGCTTTCCGCCGGCGCGCACGCAGCGCTGCGCCGACGCCGCGCGCCGGTACGGGCGCTGTTCGAGACCCAGGAACACGTCCTTGAACTGCACCATGCCAGCGTTGGTGAACAGCAGCGTCGCGTCCCCGTGCGGCACCAGGGAGCTGGAAGCCACCTCCTGGTGCCCATGGCTGGCGAAGAAGTTCAGAAAACTGCGGCGGATGTCGGTGCTTTTCATGCGTCGTCGTCGGTGACGTTTGTCAGGGCTGCGCGAATCTGCGAACTGGTGAAACCTCGGGCCTGCAGCTGGCGTTGCTGGCGGGCGCGTTCCGCCAGGGTTGCCGTGGTTTGGCGGCCGGTTTTCTGCGCATGCGCCGCGCGGCAAGCCGCATACCAGTCGGGGTGCTCGACGTCGACCACGCGGTCGATCACCTCACTGTCCACGCCGTGGCTGCGCAAGTCGGCTTGTGCCCGTAGCGGCCCGTAGCGGCGCCGCAGCAGTTCGGTCACCCGCGCTTGCGCATACCGTGTATCGGACAGATAACCCGCATCCATTAGGCCTTGCAGGGCAGTGTCGGCGTGCTGCCGGTCGATGCCCCGCTGGGCGAGCTTGCGAGCCAGTTCACTGCGGGTGTGCTCGCGCCGGGCGAGCAATTTCAGCGCCTGCGCGCGGGCCGCTTCAGCCGGATCTTCCACGCCCCGTCACGAAGCTTCAGACCGGACTTGCCGCCTCGGCCGCCACCTTGCGCGCCGGCAGCATGCGGCTGCGAATCAGCGCCTCGATGGCCTCGGCCGTTTCGGGGTTGGCACGCAGGAAATCGCGCACGTTGTCGCGGCCCTGGCCTATGCGCTCGCCATTGTAGGAATACCAGGCGCCCGATTTCTCGATCAGGCCCAGGTTCACGCCCAGGTCCAGAATCTCGCCCTCGCGGGAAACCCCGGCGCCGTACAGGATGTCGAACTCGGCGGTCTTGAACGGCGGCGAGACCTTGTTCTTGACCACCTTGACGCGGGTTTCGTTGCCGATCACCTCTTCGCCTTTCTTGATCGAGCCGATACGGCGGATGTCCAGACGCACCGAGGCATAGAACTTGAGCGCATTGCCACCGGTGGTGGTTTCGGGGCTGCCGAACATGACGCCGATCTTCATGCGGATCTGATTGATGAAGATGACCGTGGTGTTCGAGCGGCTGATGCTGGCAGTCAGCTTGCGCAGGGCCTGCGACATCAGGCGCGCGTGCAGGCCGACGTGCGAGTCGCCCATCTCGCCTTCGATTTCAGCTCGCGGCGTCAGCGCTGCCACCGAGTCGACCACCACAATGTCGACCGCGCCGGAGCGCACCAGCATGTCGACGATTTCGAGCGCCTGCTCGCCGGTATCCGGCTGCGATATCAGCAGGTCGGCGATATTGATACCCAGCTTCTCGGCGTAGGACGGGTCGAGTGCGTGCTCGGCATCCACGAAGGCCGCCGTGCCGCCGATGCGCTGCATCTGGGCCACGGTCTGCAGGGCGATGGTGGTCTTGCCGGACGATTCGGGTCCAAAGATTTCGATCACGCGGCCGCGCGGCAGGCCGCCGACGCCCAGCGCGATATCCAGATACAGCGAGCCGGTGGAGATTGCTTCAACATCACGGACGGATCCAGGATCGCCCAGACGCATGACGGCACCCTTGCCGAACTGCTTCTCGATCTGCCCGAGTGCAGCCGTCAGTGCCTTCTGCTTGTTGTCGTCCATGCCGTCCCCGTGCCTTGCTGGCGGATGCAAAAAACCGGCTGGCATTATTCCACACGGCGCAGTAGGTGGCCTAACACAAGGCCTATGGCGACTGCCCTGGACAGTGATTTGGAACGGGATCCCACCGCGTCGCCGTCCATGGCGACTTTGCCCTCCGTAGCACGGGCAGGAACCGGAAAATCGACAGGCGGCGGTGGAAAAAACCGGGCCGGGGTGACCCCGCGGCCCGGTAACGCCGATGAGGCAAACCGATTGTCGGCCGACCCCCTGTGCAAGGGGGAAGCCAGGGTGCCTGGCCGACCGTCGATTCGCCGATGAGCGGTGTCAGCAGCCATGCCATCCGTGGCTGACTGCGTAGACCCACCAAGACACGCCCGCCGAGGCGTGTCCTGACGATCGGCGCGCTGCCGCCTTCGTGGCGACGGCCTGACGACCGCTTAGGCAGTACGGTCTAAGCAGAGAACGTGCCGTATGCCGCCAAAGTTAATGTTCAAGCCGTTTTGCTGATCTCCTGGCCTGGTCGGGGCAGGCTCTTCCGCAAGGAATCGGTCGCTTTTCATGGACGAAATTGTCACTCCGGCCTAGACTTCAACCCATCTTCTAACAATTTTGTCGGCATCCATGAGCAAGCCCGCGTCGGATCTCCCGCCCGGTTCCGCCAGCCTCGTTTACCAATGGGAGGGCGATACCAAACATTTCCCGGACATCGAGGATCTGGCCCGGCGCTTGCGCTTCGCGCCCGCGGAGGGCCGGATCTGGCTTGACGACCAGCGCTCGATCCTGATGCGCGACAGCGCCTTTGGCACCCTGCGGCGGGAGCTGATCGAGTCGATCGGCTTCACGCGCGCGCGAACCGTGCTCAAGCGCGTCGGTTATGCCGAGGGCACGCGAGACGCCGCCCTGGCGCGCCGGGTGCGGCCCGAAGGCGACCTGTTCGACGCTTTCGCGGTTGGCCCGCAGGTACACGCGCTCAGCGGCTTCGGTTGGCTGGAGGTGCAGGAACTGCGGGTCGATCCGGTCACCAATGCGTTCTACGGCGCGTTTCTGCTGCGCGATTCGATCGAGGCCGACACCCACGTGAACACGCTTGGCGTCAGCGCCGAGGCGGTGTGCTGGACCGCCGTCGGTTATGGCAGCGGTTACAGCAGCGCCTTCGCCGGCCGGCCGATCATCGTGGACGAAGTGGAATGTCGCGCCATGGGCCACGACCACTGCCGCCTGATCGGTCGCACCGTCGAGGAATGGGACCGCCAGCGCCGCAAGGCGCCGTACTTTCGCCCGCAGGAGTTCGTCAACCGCTTTGGCAAGCCGGCCGACGGCGCACGGCAGGAGCCCGCCGCGACTGGACCGGCCGTGGATGTCGTGGGCATTTCCGCAGGTTTCGGCGCCGCGATGCATCTGCTGGGCAAGGCCGCGCCGACCGACGTCACCGTCCTGTTCCTGGGCGAAACCGGCGTCGGCAAGGAAATCTTCGCGCGCATGTTGCACCGCATGGGCCGTCGCAGCGAGCACCCGTTCGTGGCGGTCAACTGCGCGGCCCTGCCGGAGAACCTGATCGAGGCCGAACTGTTCGGCGTGGTCAAGGGCGCCTACACCGGCGCCACGGATTCACGCCCCGGGCGCTTCGAGCGCGCCCACGGTGGCACGCTGTTTCTGGACGAGATCGGCACCCTGACCCTGAGCGCGCAGGCCAAGTTGCTGCGCGCGCTGCAGGAGGGCGAGATCGAGCGCGTCGGCGACAGTCAGACGCGCAAGGTCGACGTGCGCCTGCTGGCCGCCACCAATGTCGACCTCAAGGACGCCGTCGCGCGGGGCACCTTCCGGGAAGACCTGTACTTTCGCCTGACCACGTTTCCGGTCCGCATCCCGCCGCTGCGCGAGCGGCGCGACGACATTCCGCTCCTGATGCGCCACTTCCTGGATCGGTTCAGCCAGCGTCACGGCAAGACCGCGGGCAGCTTTGCGCCGGAAGCCGTGGAAGCGCTCCTGAGCTACGCCTTTCCCGGCAACATCCGGGAGCTCGAGAACATGATCGAGCGCGGCGTGCTGCTGGCGGACGACGGCGAACCGATCGGCATCTCACACCTGTTTACCGCGCAGCAGGGAGCGCTGCCGGCCACCTTTGGCATCGACGCCGGCGGCCGGTTGGCCGGGCGATCCAGGGCCGCGCAGGCGCGCGACGACAGCGAGAACCTGCGCGAGCGGCTGGCGCCGCTGCTGGACACGCACAGTGGCCCGCTGGACGCCGCCGAACAGACCCTGATCGACCTGGCAATCGAACAGGCGGACGGCAACCTTGCCCAGGCCGCCCGGCAACTGGGCATCAGCCGCCGCCAGCTTGCGTACCGCCTGGAGAAACGCAGCGCCGGTCAGGCGCAGGGCCAGGCGTCGATCGACGAATAGCGCACATCCCGGCCGACCGGCTGCGAACGCAGCAGGCAGAACTCGGTCGCCGACCAGGCCAGCGGCAGCATCGACACCTCGCCCAGGCGCCGCAGCCGGCGCAGCAGGGTGATGTGCGCTGCAAACGGTCGCGGTGGGAGCGTCACGACGCCCCGTACTGCGTCGCGAAGCGCAGCTGACAGGGCCGTGGCCGCTGGCAGCGGCTGATCGGGTACCGCGCACAACAAGCGCGGACCGGGCCAGAATTCGATCCGGTCCAGGTTCATGCCGAACGACTCGCGGCGCAGCCCGGCCGCCGCCCGCCGCACCACATCAACCTGGCCCGGTACGAGCTCGCCCAGAAACAGCAGCGTCAGGTGGATGTTTTCCGGTGCCACCGCAAAGCCGCCGCAGCGGCGCTGGCACCAGACCGCCAGCCGGCCAAGCTCGGCCTGAAGGTCGGGCGGCGGCAGCAGGGCAAAGAACAGGCGCCCGGCGGCGGACATCAGACGGCGAGCACGCCCGCCTGCATGGCCAGTTGCAGCGTGGCCCCGGCCAGCAGCGCGGCCGCCAGGTCATCCAGCATCACGCCAAGGCCACCGCCGACCTGGCGGTCCAGCGCCCCGACCGGCCAGGGCTTCAGGATGTCGAAGGCGCGAAACAGCGCGAATCCCGCAAGGTAATGGGGCCAGGCCAGTGGCACCGCCAGCAGCGTCAGGGCCATGCCGACCACCTCGTCCCAGACGATGGCCGGGTGATCGGATATCCCCAGGCGCCGCCCGGCAATGTCGCAGCACCACACACCGACCAGACTGAGCAGCATCAGCACAAGCGCGGCCACCGGCAGCGAAACCTGCGTCAGTGCGGCGGCCAGGGGCAGGCCGAGCAAGGCGCCGAAAGTTCCCGGCGCCCGCGGTGCCAGACCGGCGCCGAAGCCCAGTGCCAGCGCGCAGGCCGGCTGACGCAGCAGCGCCGCAGGCGGGCGACGCGGTCGCTCAGCGGAAGTGGTCATGCCCACCCTGCGCCGCCGGCCGGGTTTGGCCGGCTTCATCGACCAGCCACAGTCCGGGCGCAGCCTCGATCCGGCCGATGCAGGTGAGCGCACAACCGACGCTCGCCGCCAACGCGCCCAGGGCCGGCTCGTGGCGCGGTGGCACGGTGAAGCAAAGCTCGTAATCGTCGCCGGAACCGACAAGGCTTTCGCGGGTGGCCACGGCGAGTGCGCCGTCCGGCAGCGGCAAACGGGCCAGTTCGAGCCGGGCGCCGACACCGCTGCTGGCGCAGATGTGGCCCAGATCCGCCAGCAGGCCGTCCGAAACGTCGATGGCCGCGCTGGCCAGGCCACGCAGGGCCAGGCCGAGCGCCACTCGCGGCTGCGGATAGTCGAGCCGCCGCGCGGCATGGGTGGCGAGCGCCGCCGGCAGCGTGATTTCGCCCCGTCGTGCCCGCACCGCCAGACCCGCCGCGCCAATCTCACCGCTCACGTACACGCCATCGCCAGCCCGGGCGCCGCTGCGGCGCAGCGCCTGCCCACGTGGCACGTGGCCAAGGGCGGTGATCGTGACGGCCAGCGGCCCCCGGCAGGTATCGCCGCCGACCAGGGACACGTCGAAGCTGCGCGCGAGCGCCGCAAAACCGGCTGCAAACCGTGCCAGCCAGGCGTCGTCGGCCGCCGGCAGGGTGAGCGCGAGCAAGGCCCAGGCCGGCCCGGCGCCCATGGCCGCCAGGTCGGACAGATTGACCGCCAGCGCCTTGTGGCCGAGCGCCGCCGGTGGGCAGTCGGCAAAAAAATGCACGCCAAGGGCCAGCGTATCGACCGTGGCGACCAGTTCCTGCCCCGGCGGCAGGTCGAGCAGCGCGGCGTCGTCGCCGACACCCAGCACGACATCGGCGCGCCGACCCGTCAAGGCGGCGAAATGGCGGGCGATCAGTTCGAATTCACCGGGCATCGCGGCGGCGATCCGAGCGGGAAGGTCGGGCGTCAGGTCGGCAGTGCGCGCTCGGCGGCGCGCAGCTCGCGTGCCAGGCGATCGAGGATGGCGTTCACGTAGCGGTGGGCATTGTCGCCGCCGAACTGCTTGGTCAGTTCCATTGCCTCGGCGATGACGACCCGGAACGGAATGTCCCAACGGGCTTCCAGCTCATAGCTGCCCAGCCACAGGATGGCGTGCTCGACCGGATCCAGCTGCTCCAGCGGGCGATCCAGCAGCGGCGCGATGCGTTGGTCGTAGTCCGCGCGGCGGCGGCCGACCTCGGTCAGCAACTCGTGGAAATACTCGGCGTCGATATCGCCCAGCTCGCGCTCGGCCAGGAACTGGCTCTCGATGCTGGCCAGGCTGTCATCGCCGCCTGCCAACTGCCATTGATACAGGGCCTGCAGCGCGCCGCGGCGCGCCTTGGAACGGGCTCGGGACATCGGGTCATGCGCTCCGTCAGCCGATGGCGGCCAGCAGGTTGACCATCTCGAGCGCCGACAGGGCGGCGTCGGCGCCCTTGTTGCCGGCCTTGGTGCCGGCCCGCTCGATGGCCTGCTCGATGCTGTCCACCGTCAGCACGCCAAATGCCACCGGCAGGCCGCTGCCCAGCGCCACCGACGACAGGCCCTTGGCGCACTCGCCGGCCACGAAATCGAAGTGCGGCGTGGCGCCGCGGATGACGCAGCCGAGCGCGATCAGCGCGTCGACACGGCCGGACGCGGCCAGGCGCTTGGCGGCCAGCGGCAGTTCGAAGGCGCCCGGCGCCCAGGCAACGGTGAGGTCCGATTCCGCCACGCCGTGACGGCGCAGCGTGTCGATGGCGGCGGCCAGCAGGCGCTCGCTGATGAAGTCGTTGAAACGCCCGACGACGATGCCGAAGCGGCTGCCGGCAGGCGCCGTGAGGCCGCCGGAAAGCAGGGTGTGGGACGCGCTCATGAGCGGAATCATTCCTCGCGGGCCGCCTCGGGCGGCACGAAATCGACCAGTTCCAGGCCAAAACCGGCAAGACCGTGCAGTTTACGCGGCTTGCCCATGATGCGCATGCGCCCGACTCCCAGCTGCGCCAGGATCTGCGCACCAACGCCGTACATGCGCAGCTCCGGGTTCGGGTCCAGGCCCGGCAGCGGCACGCCCAGGTGACGCATCTTGTAGGCCTGCACCTCGCCCAGCAGGGTCTGCGGCAGGTCGGTCGGACTGAGCAGCACCAGAACCCCGCGACCCGCGTCGGCAATGGTCGAGAGTGCCCGGCGTACGGACCAGCGGTTCGGCGACTGGGCGCCCAGGATGTCGCGCAGCACGCTGGCCTGCTGCACCCGCGCCAGGGTCGGCTCGTCGCGGCGGATGTCGCCCATCACCAGCGCCAGGTGCACCTCGCCGTGGTCGTTTTCGTGGAAGGCCACCAGCCGGAAGCTGCCGAATTCGCTCTCGAAGCTGCTCTCGGCCACCCACTCGACCGAGCCTTCCTGCTCCACCCGGTAGCGGATCAGGTCGGCGATGGTGCCGATCTTGAGGTTGTGCGTTTGGGCGAATTCGACCAGCTGCGGGTAGCGGGCCATGCTGCCGTCTTCGTTCAGGATCTCGACGATCACGGCCGAGGGCTCCAGGCCGGCCAGGCGCGCCAGGTCGCAGCCGGCCTCGGTGTGGCCGGCGCGCGTCAGCACGCCGCCCGGCTGCGCGCGCAGCGGAAAGATGTGGCCCGGCATGACGATGTCGCCCGGCCGCGCGTCGGGCTTGACGGCCGCCTGCACGGTCACCGCCCGGTCGGCGGCCGAAATGCCGGTGGTGACGCCGCTGGCGGCCTCGATCGACACCGTGAAATTGGTGGTGTTCTTGTCGTTGTTGTCGGCCACCATCAGCGGCAGGTTCAGCTGCCGGCAGCGTGCCTCGGTCAGGGTCAGGCAGATCAGGCCGCGGCCGTAGCGGGCCATGAAGTTGATGGCCTCCGGTGTCACGCACTCGCCGGCCAGGATCAGGTCGCCCTCGTTCTCGCGGTCGGCGTCATCCATCAGGATGACCATCTTGCCGGCCTTGATGTCGGCGATGATTTCTTCGGTGCTGTTCAGGTGCATCTTCGGATCGATGGCGTTCATCGGTTCAGGAATCCATGTTCGGCCAGCAGGGCCATGTCGACATCGCCGCCCGCATCGCGCCCCAGCAGGCGCTCCAGGTAGCGGGCCAACAGGTCGACTTCGAGGTTGACGCGGCTGCCGGCACGCAGGGCGTCGAGGCTGGTGTGGGTCAGCGTGTGCGGCACGATGTTGACACCAAACTCGGCGCCGCTGACGGTGTTGACGGTCAGGCTGACACCGTCCACGGTGATCGAGCCCTTGGCGGCAATGTAGCGGGCCAACGCCGCCGGGGCGCGCAGGGTGAAGCGCTGCGAGCGGCCGTCGGTTTGGCGCGACACGAGCTCGCCGACGCCATCCACGTGGCCACTGACGATATGCCCGCCGAGGCGCTCGCCCACCGCCAGGGCCCGTTCCAGATTCACGCGCTGGCCGACCGACCAGGCACCCAGCGTGGTGCAGGCCAGCGTCTCGCCCGACACATCGGCCACGAAGCCGTCGCCGCTGAACTCGACCGCCGTCAGGCACACACCGCTGACGGCGATGCTCTCACCAAGCACCCCGTCGGGCAGCGGCAGGCCGGCAATGCGCAGACGCGCGTCTGCGCCGCGCCGGTCGATGGCGGCGACCTGGCCGACGGTCTGGATGATGCCGGTGAACATGGCGTGGTGTGCTTCCGGGGGTCAGGCGCGGGCGGGCGGGCGCAGGCGCAGCCGAAGATCGGGGCCGAACGATAGAACGTCCAGCGGTTCCAGGTCGAGCCGCGCGTCCATGCGGGTCACCGGCGGCAGCTCGAAGGCCGGCCGGGCGTCGTGCCCGAGCAGGTGCGGGGCGATGTAGACGATCAGTTCGTCGACCAGACCCGCCGCCAGGAATGCGCCGGCCAGGCGCGGTCCGGCTTCGACCAGCACCTCGTTGCACTGGCGCCGGGCAAGCTCATCGAGCAGCGCGCCAAGGTCGATGCGGCTGTCGGCTCCCGCGGGCAGGGTCACGATCTGCGCCCCGGCCGCGGTCAGCGCGACGGCTTGCGGCGTGTCCGCGCTGTTTGTAACCACCAGCGTGCCGCCCGGTTCGCGAAGCAGGCGCGCCGTCGGCGGCAGGCTGAGCCCGCTGTCGAGCACGACCCGCAGCGGCTGGCAGTCAACCTGCGGCAGGCGCACGGTCAGCTGCGGATCGTCCGCCAGCACGGTGCCGATGCCGGTGACGATGGCCTGCGAGCGCGCCCGCCACAACTGCACGTCGGCACGCGCCGCAGGACCGGTAATCCAGCGCGATTCGCCATCGGCCAGCGCGCTGCGTCCGTCCAGGCTCTGCGCCATCTTCACCCGCACATACGGCCGCCCGGTCGCCATGCGCTTGATGAAGCCGGGGTTCAGTGCCGCGGCCTCATCGGCGAGCAGGCCGCATTCGACGTCGATGCCGGCCGCGCGCAGAAGGGCCAGTCCCTTGCCGGCCACCAGCGGGTTCGGATCCGGCATGGCCGCCACCACGCGGGCGACGCCGGCGCCGATCAGCGCCTCGGCGCAGGGCGGCGTGCGGCCGTGGTGGGCGCACGGCTCGAGCGTCACATAGGCCGTGACGCCGCCGGCCCGCGGGCCGGCTTCCAGCAGCGCATTGACCTCGGCATGCCCCTCGCCGGCGCGGCGGTGATAGCCCTCGCCAACCACCGCGCCGTCGTGCACCAGCACGCAGCCGACCAGCGGATTGGGCGCCGCGGTGTAACGCCCGCCCTCGGCCAGGGCGAGCGCCCGGCCCATCCAGGCGACATCGTTCATCAGGAATGCGGTGGCGCTTCGGGCGGCAGGGCGGCGCGCTCCAGGCGCTCCACTTCGTCACGAAACGCGCGCAGGTCCTCGAAGCTGCGGTACACGGACGCAAAGCGCACGTAAGCGACCGGGTCCAGCACCCGCAGCTCGTCCATCAGCCATTCGCCAAGCTGCAGCGACGGGCACTCGCGCTCACCCAGACTGAGCAGCTTGCGCTTGATGCGCACCAGCACCGCGTCGACCTGGTCGCTGCGCACCGGGCGTTTTTCGAGCGCCCGCTCCATGCCGGCGCGCAGCTTGGCCTCGTCGAAGGGCACCCGGCCGCCGTCGCGCTTGACGATGCGCGGCCAGGACAGCTCGGCCTGCTCGAAGGTGGTGAAGCGCGCGCCGCAGGTCTGGCACTCGCGCCGACGGCGCACCCGATCGCCTTCTTCGGCCAGACGCGAGTCCACCACGCGGGTGTCGGGCGCGGCGCAGAACGGGCAGCGCACGACAGCAGGCCTAGTCGCCGTAGACCGGAAAACGCTGGCACAGCGCCAGCACCTGCGCCTTGACGCGCTGCTGCACGGCCGTGTTTTCGAGATCATCGAGCAGGTCGCAGATCCAGCCGGCCAGCTCGCGCGTTTGCGTCACGCCAAAGCCGCGGGTGGTGGATGCCGGCGTGCCGATGCGGATGCCGCTGGTCACGAACGGGCTTTGCGGATCGCCCGGCACGGCGTTCTTGTTGACCGTGATGTTGGCCGCGCCCAGCGCCGCCTCGGCCGCCTTGCCGGTCAGGCCCTTGTCGATCAGGTCGACCAGGAACAGGTGATTGTCGGTGCCGCCGGAGACCACCTTGTAGCCGCGATTGACGATCACATCGGCCATCGCCCGGGCGTTGTCCACCACCGCGCGCTGATAGTCCTTGAAGTCAGGCTGCAGCGCTTCCAGGAACGACACCGCCTTGGCGGCGATGACGTGCATCAGTGGTCCGCCCTGGCCGCCCGGAAACACGGCGGAATTGAGCTTTTTCTCGATGTCCGGGTTGGCGCGGGCCAGGATCAGCCCGCCGCGCGGACCGCGCAGGGTCTTGTGGGTGGTGGAGGTGGTGACGTCGGCGATCGGCACCGGGTTCGGATACAGCCCGGCCGCCACCAGGCCCGCCACGTGCGCCATGTCGACCACCAGGTACGCGCCGACCGCATCGGCGATGGCCCGGAAGCGGTGCCAGTCCATGGCCCGCGAGTAGGCACTGAAGCCGGCGACGATGACCTTGGGCCGGCATTCGCGCGCCAGGTGCTCGACCTGATCGTAATCGACCAGGCCGGTGGCGATGTCGATGCCGTACTGCACGCCCCGATAGATCTTGCCCGAGAAGCTGACCGAGGCGCCGTGCGTCAGGTGCCCGCCGTGGGCCAGACTCATGCCCAGCAGCGTGTCGCCCGGCTCCATCAGCGCCATGAACACCGCGGCGTTGGCCTGCGAGCCGGAGTGCGGCTGCACGTTGGCGTAATCGGCGCCGAACAGCTCACGCGCCCGCTCGATGGCCAGCCGCTCGGCCACGTCCACGTACTCGCAGCCGCCGTAGTAGCGGCGCCCCGGATAGCCCTCGGCGTACTTGTTGGTCAGCTGCGAGCCCTGCGCCGCCAGCACGCGCGGGCTGGCGTAGTTCTCGGACGCGATCAGCTCGATGTGCTCTTCCTGGCGGCGCACCTCGTCCTGCATGGACTGCCACAGCTGGGGGTCGAAATCGGCAATGGTCTGGGCGCGGCTGAACACGGGTTTCACTCCGAAGGGGCGTCGGCAGGAACGCGGCGTCACGCGCCGGCTCGACAGCGGGGGCGGGCTAGTTTATCAGGCCGCCCCCGATCGTCCGGGCACGCCACGGGCGGTTTGTTACCATCCGCCAGCCCCTGAATCTGCCCCGCCCGCACCGTGAAACTGACCGATACCGCACAGCTCGCCGACCTGCACGCCCGCATCGACGCCGCCTGCCAGCGCCTGGAGATCAACGGCGCCCAGGGCCTGCCCGATCCGGCCGAATGGGCCATCCTGCCGCGTCACGACGACGACCGCGCGCTGTTCGAGGAACTGTGCTTCCACATGTTCGCGGCCGGTTTCTCGCGGGACGTGGTGCGCCAGAAATGGCCGGCGACGCGCAGCGCCTTTGCCGATTTCGACATCGCCGAGCTGGCCGCCTGGGATGGCGCACGCCTCACGCCGCTGCTGACCGACCGCGCGCTGATCCGCAACCGGCGCAAGATCGAGTCGGTGGTGCACAACGCCGGCGTGGTGCAGGCGCTGGCTGCCGAACACGGCTCGTTCAAGGCCTGGCTTGGCAGTTATCCGGCCGGGCAACTGCATCTGCTGCACAAGGAGATTGCGCGCCGCTTCGCCAGCGTCGGGCCGAGCGCCGGCGAGTGGTTTCTGCTCACAGCCGGCTTCGCGTACTACTTTCGCACCGACCACGCACAGCGCCTGTTGCAGCGGCTGGGCTTGCTGCCGGCTCGGGTGCGGCCCGAGGATTTCAACGCCGTGATGGAAGCGGTGCATCAGGCGGGCGGTGCCAGTCGCTGGGCGGTCAGCGCGCAGATGTTTCGCTTCGCCAGCGGTTTTCACCTGCGCGAAGGCATTTGCCAGGAATCGCCGCGCTGCCCCAAATGCCCGCTATGGGATTACTGCGACCACTTCAACCAGGCCCCGGCGGCCGACTGATTCAGCTTCCGTCCCGACCCAACAGGCCGTCGAACAGGCCCTGGTCCTCGTCGCCTGTCGCCCCGGCATCGGCCCCCGGTTTGCTGTCGCTTGCCGGCACGTCTGCCTTGCCGCCTTCGACCGTTTCGTACTGACGGACTTCCTCGGTTTCGACGAAACGGGCCAGATCGCGGCGGCCGGGCTTCTTTTTGTCATCCGAACCACTGCCGCCGATCAGGCGCGCCAGGCGGCTACCGGACTGCTCGGGCTGCGCCGGCACGTCAACCGTGGTGCGCGTGCTGGCGGTCAGCAGATTCTTCTCCCGCGAGCCGGCAACCGGCAGCACGTCGCCCTCCACACGCGCCAGACGATCGCCCTCGAACAGCAGCGTCACGGTGCGCTGCGCGCGCATCTCGTAGCCTTTGCGTTCCGTGTAGGTGTAGTCCCAACGCTCGGGCCGGAACGGGTCGCGCAACTGCGGCGTGCCCAACAGCGCACGCACGCGCTCGCGGTCCATGCCCGGCTGCAGGCGCGCCAGCATGGTCGCATCGACGACGTTGCCCTGGCGAATATCCATGCGATAGGGCGCCAGCGCCGGAATCAGCGGCCGCGCATCGGCGGCATCCGGCTGGCGACCGGCGCAACCGGTCAGCAAGAGCACAAGGGCCACAGCCGGCAGTAGACGTTGCATCGGGATGAGTTCCGGGCGGGGCGGCATACCCGGCGGACAGGCCGGGAAGACAGGGCAAGGGCTAGTTTACAATGCCGCCACGCCCCGGCAGGGTGTCTGCGCCCGGTTCGCACACCGCTCCGGCGTGCGTTGCCTGCCACGGCACCCTGCAGCCAGCCCAGAGAACGCCCATGGCCAACAGCAATGCCCTGCGCAAGGCCGGCCTCAAGGTCACCACGCCGCGCCTGCGCATCCTGGAGTTTCTGGAGACCAGCGACCAGCGTCATGTCACCGCCGAGGACGTATACCGCGCCCTGCTGGGCACCGACGAGGAAGTCGGCCTGGCAACGATCTACCGCGTCCTGACCCAGTTCGAGCAGGCCGGCATGGTGCAGCGCCACCACTTCGAGAGCGAGCGGTCGGTGTTCGAACTGGGCACCGGCGTCGGTCCCTGCCACCACGATCATCTGGTGTGCGAGCGCTGCGGCGCGGTGCTGGAGTTTCGTGACGACGCCATCGAGGCCGCCCAGCAGCGCATCGCCGCCGAACGCGGCTTCAAGGTCACCGACCACAGCCTGTACATCCACGGCGTGTGCGACACCTGCCAGCGCGAGGCGGCCGAGCGCGGGCGCTGACCGGCTTCGTCACCCGCCGGCCGAAGCCTTGGCACCGGCTGGCGCATCCAGGCGCAGCATCACCGCGATCTCGTCGCAGCGGTTGAACTTGTAGCATTTAACGCACACCTGCCAGACCTTCTCCGGCAGGTCGTCCTTGCTGACCACCTCGAAGCCCAGGCGGGCGAAGAATTCCGGCACGTAGGTCAGCGCCATCAGGCGCTTGAGGCCCACCACGCCGGCCTGCGCGATCAGGGCTCGCGTCAGCTGCTCGCCGATACCCTGGCGGTGAAAGGCCGGGGCCACCGCCAGGCTGCGCACCTCGCCCAGGTCCGGGCCCATGATTTCCAGTGCCCCAACGCCGGCCAGGGTGCCATCCCGTTCGGCGACGATGAAATCACGCACGTGTCGCACCAGGTTTTCCTGCGTGCGCGGCAGCAGGTTGCCGGCCGCGGCCTGCGCGCGCAGCAGGGCGTGAATGGCCGGCACATCGGCCAGCCGGGCCGGGCGCACGGAAAATTCGCGATCGGACATGGTTCAGGACTGCTGCGCGGCGTTCAGCATTTCGGCCGCGTGGGCGCGCGTGCGCTCGGTGATGTTCAGGCCGCCCAGCATGCGCGCGATCTCGTCCACCCGCGCGCCGGCCGGCAGGCGCTCGACCGCCGTGGCCGTGTGCGCTTCGCCCGCCTGTTTGCTCACGCGCAGGTGGTGGTGCGCCTGCGCGGCCACCTGCGGCAGGTGGGTGATGCACAGGACCTGCCGATCGGCACCGAGGCCGCGCAGCAATCGTCCAACGGTTTCCGCGACCGCGCCGCCGATGCCAACATCGACCTCGTCGAAAATCAGGGTCGGGATTTCGCCCTGCGCCAGGGTGGCGGCCTGAATGCCCAAGCTGATACGCGACAGCTCGCCGCCGGAGGCGACCCGCACCAGTGGCCGCCAGGTGTCGCCGGCGTTGGCCAGGATGCGAAATTCCACCCGCTCGGCGCCGGCCGCACTGGCGGTGCCATCGTCCAGCGGCAGCAGCGCAACCTCGAAACGCGCGCCGGGCATGCCAAGGCCACCGATGCACTCGCTCACCTCGTCGGCCAGGCGAACGGCCGCCGCGCCGCGGGCAGCGGTCAAGGCCGCGGCGGCGGCCTCATAGTCCGCCAACGCGGCGCGCTGCGCCTGTTCCAGCGCCGCGCGGGGCAGGCCGACATCTTCCAGCGCCGCCCGTTCATCGCGCAGGGCGCCGTGCAGCTCGGCCAGCTCGGCCGGGGCCACCTGGTGCTTGCGCGCCAGCGCCATCACGGCGGCCACCCGTTCCTCCAGCCAGCGCAGACGGGCCGGGTCCACCTCCAGCCCGTCCAGGTAATGCCGCAGTGCAGAGACCGCCTCGGTGAGCTGCGCCAGCGCGCCGTCGAGCAGCGTCACGGTTTCGGTCAGGCGCTCGTCAAAGCCGGTCAGGCGCTGCAACTGGCCGGTGGCATGGGCCAGCTGCCCGTAGGCACCGCTGCCGTCCTCGTCCAGCGCCTGCAGCGCGGCGGCTGCGCCTTCGACCAGCGTCTGCGCGTGCCCGGCCCGGCGCAGCTCGGCATCGATCTGCGGCCACTCGCCGGCGCCCAGCGCCAGGGTGTCCAGTTCGTCCAACTGGTATCCGAGCTGTTCCAGACGCTGCGCGCGTCCGGCAGCGCTCGCTTCCGCCTCGTCCAGTGCGCGACCGGCCGCTTGCCATCGGGCGTGGGCGACGGCGACGGCGTCCAGCAGGGTTCCGGCACCGGCAAAGCGATCGAGCAGCGCCCGCTGCGCGGCCGGCCGCAGCAGGGCCTGATAGGCGTGCTGGCCGTGGATGTCCACCAGCAGCTGGCCGAGTTCACGCAGCAGACCGGCCGCCACCGGGCGCCCATTGACGTAGGAGCGCGAGCGACCGTCGGCGCGTACGGTGCGGCGCAGGATGCAGTCGCTGCCGTCGGCCAGGTCGTTCTCATCCAGCCAGGCCAGCGCGGCGGGTACCCCTGCGACGTCGAACACGGCCGTCACCTCGGCCTGCTCGGCGCCGACCCGGATCGATTCGGCGCCCGCGCGCTCGCCCAGGGCCAGCAGCAGCGCATCCACCACCAGTGATTTACCGGCGCCGGTCTCGCCGGTCAGCGCGGTGAGGCCGGTCTCGAACTCGAGCTCGGCCGCCTCGACGATGGCGAAGTTTTCGATGCGCAGTCCGACCAGCACCCTCAGCCTCCCCAGTGCATTTTGGTGCGCAGCAGCTCGAAATAGTCGTAGCCGGCCGGATGGATCAGGCGCAGCGGGCGCTCGCGGGCGCGGATCAGCACCCGGTCGCCGATTTCCAGGGGCAGGCTTTGCTGGCCGTCGCAGACCACCCGCGCCCGGGACCAGCTGTCGTTGGTCAACTCGATTTCGATTGCCTGCTGGGCACCCAGCACCATCGGCCGGATGGCCATCGTGTGCTGGCAGATTGGCACCACCACCAGCGCCAGCAGGTCCGGATACAGGATCGGCCCGCCGGCCGACAGCGCGTACGCGGTCGAACCGGTCGGCGTGGCCACGATCAGGCCGTCGGCGCGCTGGCGGTTCAGCAGCCGGCCGCCGGCGCGGGTTTCGAATTCGATCATCTTGAGGCTGTCCCACTTGTGCAGGGCGACCTCGTTCAGGGCAATGCCGTTGCCCAGCACCTGCCCGCTGCGGTGGATTTGAACCTCCAGCAGCAGGCGCTCCTCGGCAAAGAATTCGCCGCGCAGGATGCTCGGCAGCACGTCGAAGGTTTCGGCCGGCGAGATGTCCGCCAGAAAGCCCAGACGGCCCAGGTTCACGCACAGCAGCGGAATGTCGAGTGCCGCCAGGATGCGCGCCGCGGCCAGCAGGGTGCCGTCGCCGCCCAGCACGATGCCCAGATCCGTGCCTTCGGCCGCCAGACGCTCGCGCACCGCCGCATCCGCGGCGGCGTCCGAGTCGGGCCGTACCTGCGCCCCGCCGACCTGGCAGCCGAGTTCCGGCAGCACGGCGCGCAGGCGATCGGCCAGACCGCTCACGACGGCATCGTCGCGGTGCCACAGCAGGGCGGGCTGGCGAAAAGCGAGCGGCATGGCGGCACAGGCGACAGGCGGGGCGCGCGCGACTCTAGCACGCACCACCGGCGCGCCAGCGGCCGGGTCGGGCACTAGTTTCGGGGGCGGGCGGCCGGAGCGTTCGGTCATTTGTTTATAGTATGGCCAGACCGCGTATCCAGTCGGCAAACCCGAGTTCGCCGTGCCCGCGCCCAGAAGCACTACCTCCGACGAGCTGAACGACCGTGCCCTGAGCCTGCTCAAGGGGCTGGTGGAGCATTACGTCGCCGACGGCCGGCCGGTTGGCTCCAAGACCCTGGCACGCGATCTGGGTATGGGTCTGAGCCCCGCCACGCTGCGCAACGTCATGGCCGACCTGGAGCGGCTGGGCCTGATCGCCGCGCCGCACACCTCGGCCGGGCGCATCCCGACGCCCAAGGGCCTGCGGATGTTTGTCGACACCCTGCTGCGCGCCACGCCCATCGACGATACGGAAGAAGGCGTCCTGCGCCAGAAACTGGGCGCCGGCACCGACCCCGGCGGGCTGGTGGAGACGGCCGGCCGGCTGCTGGCGGATCTGAGCCAGCAGGCCGGCGTGGTGCTGTTGCCGCGGCGTGACGTGGCACGCCTGCGGCAGGTGGATTTCGTCAGCCTGTCGGAGGGGCGGCTGCTGGTGATCCTGGTCACCGACGACGGCAGCGTGCACAACTGGGTGGTCCGCCAGCCGCGCAGCTACACCGAGGCGGCGCTCACGCAGGCGGCCAATTACCTGACCGAGCACCATGCCGGCCAGACCCTGGCGCAGATGCGCAGCGCCCTCCTCGGTGAGCTGCAACGGGCGCAGGCGGCGGTCGGCGCGTTCATGGAAACCATGCTCGACCTGGCCGAGCGGCTGGTGCCGCCGCCGGCCGGCGGCGATGTCGCCGGCGACTACCTGATTCGCGGCGAGTCGAACTTGCTGGTTGGCGCCGACCCGGCACCGGATCTTGGCAAGCTGCAGGCGCTGTTTCGCGCCTTTGGCGAGAAACGCGAGCTGCTGCACGTGCTCGACGAATGCCTGCACGGACAGGGCGTGCAGATTTTCCTGGGTGCCGAGTCGGGCTACCAGTTTCTGGGCGATTACAGCCTGGTGACCGCGCCTTATGAGGTCGATGGCCAGGTGGTCGGCGCGCTGGGCGTCATCGGCCCGGCGCGCATGCCCTACGAGCGGGTGGTGTCGGTGGTGGATGTCACCGCCCGCCTGCTGGGCGCGGCCTTGAATCGGCGCCTGCCCGCCCCCAGCTGAGCGCACGCGTCCTGAATGCAGGGCCGACGAGGATGGGCCCGCCGGCCCCAACCGCACCTTTTTTCGAGAGTTTGCCCATGAACGACCAGACCGACCCGCCGCTGGCCGACGAGCCGGCGGCCGAGCCACAAACCGACGCCACCACCGTCGCGCCCCCGGAAACCCTGGAGCAGGCACAGGCCCGCGCCGACAACGCGCGCGACCAGATGCTGCGCGCCCATGCCGACATGGAAAACCTGCGCCGCCGCTACGAGCGCGAGCTGCAGAACGCCACTCGCTACGCCGTGGAAACGCTGGCCGCCGAGCTGCTGCCGGTCCGGGACAGTCTGCAGGAGGGCCTCAAGGCCGCCGAGGCGCAAGGTATCGACCCCGCCGTGGCGCTGGACAGGATCGTCGAAGGCACGCGCATGACGCTGGGCATCCTCGACAAGGTCCTGACCAAGGCCGGCCTGAGCGAGGTTCATCCGCAGGGCGAGCCGTTCAATCCCGAGCTGCACCAGGCCCTGAGCCTGGCCGACTCCGCCGAGCTGCCGTCCAACCATGTCGTGCACGTGGTGCAGACCGGCTACCGCCTGCACGACCGGCTGGTGCGTCCGGCCATGGTCATCGTTTCGAAATAGACGCTTGAAACCGGGCGCTGGCGACACCACCTGACCGACAGCGCCCAAACCCCGTTCACGGAGACCCTGTACATGGCCAGAATCATCGGCATCGACCTTGGCACCACCAACTCCTGCGTCGCCGTCATGGAAGGCGGCAAGCCGCGCGTGATCGAAAACGCCGAGGGTGACCGCACCACCCCGTCCATCATCGCCTTCACCAAGGACGGCGAGGTGCTGGTCGGCCAGTCGGCCAAGCGCCAGGCGGTCACCAATCCGCACAACACGCTGTATGCGGTCAAGCGCCTGATCGGCCGCCGCTTCGACGACGCGGTGGTCAAGAAGGACATCGGCATGGTGCCGTACAAGATCATCAAGGCCGACAACAACGATGCCTGGGTGGAAGTCGACGGCAAGAAGATGGCGCCGCCGGAAATCTCCGCCCGCGTGCTGCAGAAGATGAAAAAGACCGCCGAGGATTACCTGGGCGAGCCGGTCACCGAGGCCGTCATCACCGTGCCGGCCTATTTCAACGACTCCCAGCGCCAGGCCACCAAGGACGCCGGGCGCATCGCCGGGCTGGACGTCAAGCGCATCATCAACGAGCCGACCGCGGCCGCGCTGGCCTATGGCCTGGACAAGAAGCGCGGCGACCAGAAGGTGGCCGTGTATGACCTGGGCGGCGGCACCTTCGACATCTCCATCATCGAGATCGCCGAAGTTGACGGCGAGCACCAGTTCGAGGTGCTGGCCACCAACGGCGATACGTTCCTGGGCGGCGAAGACTTCGACGTACGCCTGATGAACTACCTGGCCGACAGCTTCAAGAAGGACAGCGGCGTTGACCTGCGCAACGACCCGCTGGCCCTGCAGCGCCTCAAGGAAGGCGCCGAGAAGGCCAAGATCGAGCTGTCCTCCGCGCAGCAGACCGAGATCAACCTGCCCTACATCACCGCCGACGCCAGCGGGCCGAAGCACCTGAATCTGAAACTGACCCGCGCCAAGCTCGAATCCCTGGTCGAGGACCTGATTACCCGCACCCTGGAGCCGTGCCGCATCGCGCTCAAGGACGCCGGCCTCAGCGGCGCGCAAATCGACGAGGTGATCCTGGTCGGCGGCCAAACGCGCATGCCCAAGGTGCAGGAGGCGGTCAAGGACTTCTTCGGCAAGGAGCCGCGCAAGGACGTGAACCCGGACGAGGCGGTTGCCGTGGGCGCCGCCATCCAGGCCGCCGTGCTGTCCGGCGAGGTCAAGGACGTGCTGCTGCTGGACGTCACCCCGCTGTCGCTGGGCATCGAGACCCTGGGCGGCGTGATGACCAAGCTGATCGAGAAGAACACCACCATCCCGACCCGCGCCGCGCAGACCTTCTCGACCGCCGACGACAACCAGACCGCGGTCACCGTGCATGTGCTGCAGGGCGAGCGCGAGATGGCGGCCGGCAACAAGTCACTGGGCAAGTTCGACCTGACCGACATCCCATCGGCGCCGCGCGGCATGCCGCAGATCGAGGTCACCTTCGACATCGACGCCAACGGCATCCTGCACGTGTCGGCCAAGGACAAGGCCACCGGCAAGGAGCAGAAGATCGTCATCAAGGCCTCCAGCGGCCTGTCCGACGAGGAGGTGCAGCGCATGGTGCGCGACGCCGAGCTGCATGCCGAGGAAGACCACAAGGCCGCCGCGCTGGTGCACGCCCGCAACCAGGCCGACAACCTGGTGCATCAGGTGCGCAAGACCGTCGCCGACCTGGGCGACAAGCTGGACGGTGACGAGAAGGCCCGCGTCGAGGACGCCATCAAGGCCACCGAGGAAGCCGCCAAGGGCGACGACCAGGCGGCCATCGAGGCGGCGACAGCCGCGCTGACCGCGGCCTCGCACGGCCTGGCCGAGAAGATGTACGGCGGCGGCGACCAGGGCGAGCCGCCGGCCGGCGCCGCGCCGGGTGGCCGCGCCGGCGACGACGTGGTCGATGCCGAGTTCAAGGAGGTGCGCGACGGCCACTGAGCCGCGCCACGGTCGGCAATAGCCAGCCCCGGCCGGGTCAAACCGTGCCGGGGTTTTTGTGTATCGAACATCCCCACACAGCACCCTCACCATGGCGCAGCAGGATCTTTACGAAGTGCTCGGCGTGCCGCAAACGGCCGACGAGAGCGAAATCAAGAAGGCCTACCGCCGCCTGGCCATGAAGTACCACCCTGACCGCAATCAGGGTGATGCCGAGGCCGAGGAGCGCTTCAAGCAGGTGCAGGCCGCCTACGAGGTGCTGTCCGACCCGCAGAAGCGAGCCGCCTACGACCGCTTCGGCCATGCCGGCATCGACCCGCAGGCCGCGGGCGGTGGCGGCTTCGGCGACATTTTCGGCGACGTGTTTGCCGACATCTTCGGCGGCGGCAGTCGCGGCGGGCGTGGCGGCACCGGTCGTGGCGCCGATCTGCGCTACGAGCTTGAAATCAGCCTGGAAGAAGCCTTCCGCGGCACCGTCTCCACGCTCGACATCCCGGTGCTGAGCACCTGCGAGACCTGTAACGGCAGCGGCGCCAAGCCGGGCACCGCGCCGGTCAGTTGCAAGACCTGCGCTGGACAGGGCCAGGTACGCATCCAGCAGGGTTTTTTCTCGCTGCAACAGACCTGTCCCACCTGCCGCGGTGCCGGCCAGGTGATCAGCGACCCGTGCACCGACTGCCGCGGCGCCGGACGGGTGCAAAAGTCCAAGAAGCTCGAAGTCAAGATTCCGCCCGGCGTCGACACCGGCGATCGCATCCGCCTGTCGGGCGAGGGCGAGGGCGGCCGCCGGGGTGGTCCGCCGGGGGATCTTTACGTCGACATCCACCTGCGTCCGCACCCGCTGTTCGAGCGCGACGGCGGCGACCTCTACACGGAGGTACCGATCAGCGTGGTCACGGCGGCGCTGGGCGGGGAACTGGAAGTGCCCAGCCTGGAGGGGCGGCTTAACCTGACCGTGCCGGCCGGCACCCAGACCGGACGGGTGTTTCGCGTGCGCGGCAAGGGCATGCCCTCGGTACGTGGGCGCGAGGTGGGCGACCTGATGGTGCGCGCCACCGTGGAGACGCCGGTCAATCTGGACGATCGGCAGGAAAACCTGCTGCGTGAACTGGGCGAAACGATGGGCGAGACTCACCGGCCGCGCGAGCAATCCTGGCTGGACCGGGTGAAACGTTTCTTCGAGTAAACCGGCCTGAATAATCCCGTCCCGGACCGCGTGCAGGTGCAATGCGTGTAGTCGCCGGGCAGACCCGAGGTTTTCGCATGACCGACGCCAACACGCCACTGCGCATCGCCATCGCCGGCGCCGCCGGGCGCATGGGCCGCACGCTGATCGCCGCCTGCGCCGAGCAGCCGGGGCTGATGCTCACCGCCGCCTTCGAGCACGCCGGCAGTGGCGCGCTGGGGCTGGATGCCGGCGTACTGGCGGGACTGCCGGCAAACGGGGTAGCCATCGCCGGGGACGACACCCTCGCTGCAACGCTCTTCGATGTGCTGATCGACTTCACCGGCCCCGCTGCAACGCTGGCCCACGCGGCTGCCTGTGCGGCCAGCGGCCGGGCGCTGGTCATCGGCACGACCGGCCTGGATGCCACGCAAAAGGCTGAACTGACAGCGGCAGCCGCCCGCACGCCGATCGTGTTTGCACCCAACATGAGCGTGGGCGTGAACCTGTGCTTCGCGCTGCTGGCAACCGCCGCCCGCGTGCTGGGCGACGATTTCGACGTCGAGATCATCGAGGCTCACCACCGGCACAAGGTGGATGCGCCGTCCGGCACCGCGCTGCGCATGGGCGAGGTGGTGGCGCAGGCCTTGGGGCGGGATCTTCGCCAATGCGCCGTGTATGGCCGCGAGGGCCAGACCGGCGCCCGGCCGCGCGACGCCATCGGATTTGCGACCGTGCGCGGCGGCGACATCGTCGGCGACCACACGGTGCTGTTCGCCGGCGACGGCGAACGGATCGAAATCACCCACAAGGCCAGCAGCCGCCTGACCTTCGCCCGCGGCGCCCTGCGCGCTGCGGCTTGGCTCAAGAATCGTCCGTCCGGCCTTTACGACATGCAGGACGTGCTCGGGCTGCGCTGAGCGGCAGCGTACCCAACGGCCTCAATCGCCTTTAAATAGGGCCGCCGGTGAGCACCTGCCGCGCCACGAGCAAGCCGGCTCGGCAGCTCGGCCCGCTGCCCCTCAGCAGGGCGCCTTGTACCAGCGTGACTGAAAGTAAATCCAGTAATAACAAGAGCCGTCGATCTTGAGCACGGCCACTTGACTGAGGCTGCGAATCGCCTTGATCCCTTCTTCGGGCGGCTTGTCGCTGGGCGGTATCGGTTTGCCATCAGGGGTGCGCGGCTCAAGGTTGCCGTCCGGCCCCGGCACCAGGACGAACGGCAAGCCGGCAAACGGATTGGCCTGCGGCGCCGGTTCGGTCGATCGGTCCTTGCCGCAACCGGAAAGCCCGACGCCGACCAACAGCGCGGCCGCCGTCACAGAGAGCTTGCCCTTCATTTTCATCATCTGTCCTCTGCGGGTGGTCATCAGTCGAGCATCAGGCTGACACTGCCGTACAGCAGGCGCTGCGGATACAGTTCCGGGTGCTGCGGATCAGCGTCCTGGAACTGCACGGCGGTGTCGAACATGTTCAGGACCCCCACGCTGACCAGCCCCAGCCGCCGCGGCAGGCGATACGCAAGCCGGGCATCGCTGAGGCAGAAACTGTCGCTGGCATGACGCTGCTCACCGCCGGAGGTAACCAGATAATCGCCGCTTTGCCGATAGGCGGTGGCCGTGACATCGGCCAGCCAGCCGGACGGGTGGCTGTAGCGCAGACCCAGGGGCAGGCTATGGGTCCGCACGTCGAAAATGGCCCAGTTGCCGGACTCGACACCCCGTGGCGCCTCATCGGAGTATTCGTCCAGCTGATAGCGGTACTCGGCGCGCAGTGCCCAGCGCGGCGCCGGCGTCCAGTAGGCATAGGCGCGGTGCAGTTGTTGACGGTCGTCGCCGAGTTGGCGACCGGCCAGAAAATCCAGATACGGCGTCCTCAAGTCACGCCAGGTCGCCTCAACACCGACGTCGAGTCCGTCGGTCAACTGGCGGTCCAGGCCCAGCCCGTAGCGGTCGGCGCGGGTGCCGGTCGGGTCATCGAAGAACTGCACGAACCCAGCCACCTGCACCGGCTCGATGGTGCCCTTGCCGACCAGCTCGCGCTTGACCGCCCGCAGGGCCGCGGCGCGCAAGGTGGTGCGCGCGTCGAGTGTCCAGACCAGCCCAAGCTTGGGGCTGATACGCGTCTTGTCGATGACGTCGGCGTCGACGGCGTCCACCGCCAGACCGAGCGTCCACAGCATGCCCTGCGGCCCCTTTAGGTAACCGTAGGCATAGCCGTTGTGCTGGCGTGTGCGCCGGTCGAGGGCAAAGCCGCCGATATCCACATCGCCGTTCTCGCGGTAATGGCCGGCGCCCAGCAGCAGACGTCCCGCAGCACCGCGCAGCACCTGCTGGGCTTCGGCCAGCAGCGGCCGTGAATCGCCGCGCACCTTGACCGGCAGGGTGAGAAAGCCCAGATCAAGCTCGAAATCCTGCCCTGCGCGCACGGTCTGCCGCTGCACCGACACCAGCGTGCTGTTGCCGGGCTGCCAGTCGTGCCGCAGGCCAAGACGATAGGTGTCGCGATCCTCGAACTGGCGCAGCGTTGACGAATGCACATCGTCGAAGGGATACAGGCCAACGTCGCCACGCTCCTCGCGGCTGCGCCGCGCCTCGACCTGCACGCCGGTGTCCGGCGTCACGCGCCAGTGGGCGAACAGGTCGTAGAGGTCGATTTCCTGGTCGGCGTTGTCCCGAAAGCCGTCGGTTTCGTAACGGAACTGCGCCGCCGAAATCGACAGCGGCCCGGCCAGCACGGTGGCCATCAGATCGTCACTGAACAGGCCATCGCCGCCGCCGACCGCACTGCCGAACGCGCTCACGCCGTCGCGCACGAACAGCGGCGTGTACTCGTTCAGGCCGCTTTGCAGCGACACCGCTCCCTGGCGGATAGCCAGATCCTCGGCGCGCCCCTGCGGTTGCAGCGGCAGCACGCTGTGCGGCTGCCACAGCTGAGCTTGCAGCAGTTCCGACAGGCGGCCGGTTTCGTGATTCGGCACACCCAGGTAGCTGTCCGCCAGCAGGCGGTGGGCGGAAAAATCGGCAGGATCGGCGGCCAACGATTCCGCGCCGCGCCGCTGCGCCAGCTGGCTGAAACCGAGTGCCTCGTAGACACGACCGGCGCCCGCCTGGCGGGCCGCAAGATCCTCGTCCAGTTGCAGCTTCGAGCGGTAGACGGCGCGGTTGTCGTTGCGCTTTACGGATTCTTCGAGCGAGGCCAGCGCCTCGACCGGCCGGTTGTCGGCCAGCAGGCCGAGCGCCTCGTAGAACCACGGCGTCGGGTCGGCTGGGTCGAGCGCCTTGGCGCGGCCCAGTTCCGCCTGTGCCGGATGGCTGCGATGCTCTGACAGGTAAGCCTTGGCCAGATAGCTGCGCAGCAGCGACTGGCCCGGATCGAGACTGACCGCGATCTCCATCTGCCGGCGCCCGGCGGCGAGTTCAGCCTGCCGGATCAGCGCCAGGCCCAGGCCCAAGCGCGACAGCGGATCCAGCGGATCGAGCGCTGCCGCCTGCTCGAAGCTCGCCTGCGCGGACGCTGCGTCATCGGCCACCAGATCGGCAAAGCCGAGCGTGCGCAGCGCCAGCGCTGCCCACGGTCCGCGCACGGCCGGCTGTGCCAGGCGGCGCGCTGCCCGGTGATTACCGCTCGCCAGCTCCAGTTCGGCCAAGCGCAGGGTAGGCAGCTGATCGCCCTTCGCAAGCGCGGCGGCGCGCGCCGCCGCGCGCAGGGCTGCCGGCAGGTCGAACAGTGCCTGCCGGGCATACGAGCGTGCCAGCCAGGCATTGGGCTGATCGCCGGCCAGCGTGACCGCCTCGGCACTGAACCGGTCGGCTGCGGCCGTATCGCCCTGGGCAATCGCGATCACCGTCTGCAAGGCTCGCGCCTGCGCCCGTTCGGCCGGCCCGCCGCTGCCCGCCGCCGTCTCGGCAAGCTGCGCCGCGGCCCCGGCATCGCCAGCCGCCAGTCGCGCCTGCGCCTCGCGCAGGGCAGCCGTCGTGGCCAGTGGCGGGTAATGGAGCGCCCACTCCAGGCCCTCGCGGCTGCGCACCGCCAGGCGCAGTTCGCTGCCGCCGGGGCTCACGCGCAGGCTCTGGCCGGGCACCAGCTGCCGGCCATCAACCGTCACCCGGCCCTCGAACAGCACCAGCTCGTCGGCTGCGTGCGCCGCCACGAGCAGGAACTCCGTGCCGTCGATGGCGGCATTCAGGTACGGCGTCGAGGCATCGAAACGCTGGCGGGTGCGGCTCAGAAAGTGCCCGCGGCCGCGCTCGATTCGCACCGTCGGCGTGGCTGCGTTGGGATGCCGGCGAATGGACGCGGCGCTCGGGCCGCCCAGGCGCAGGAGGGTGTCGTTCGCCAGTTCGAGCGCTGCGCTGCCGCCCTCGCCGACGCGGACCGACACATCCTCACAGAAGGCCTCGCCGACGGCTGCCGGGTGCCAATCGGCGTCCGCCGCCCGCTGCGCCTCGACCTGGCCATCGGCGCTGGCCAGTCGGGCCAGATGATGCTCGCAGGCCTGCGCCATCGCCATACCAAGCAGGTACAGCAGCACACCGGCAGCTGCGGCCGGGCGCCAGAAATCCCCAGTCAACACCGCCATCTCCCTGAAATTTATTCTTGTGGGTGAGCGCTGGCGGTCTGTCCGCCGCGCGTCGCGGCGATCGGTCGCAGCCCGGCTACTTGGGCATCACGATCACGCCGTCCTTGGGCAGCTTATCACTCAGCCCCTGCTGCAGCCCATGCAGGATTTTGAGGTAGAACGCGGCCACCGTGTCATCCGGGTCGATCGCCAGCGCCGCCTGAAAGTCACGCCGCGCGCCGACGGCATCGCCGGCCTCGAAGGCGCCCAGCGCCGCCGCAAACGGTGCTCGCGCAGCGGCCTGTGCGGGGCTGGGCACGGGCAGCAGTTCATGGATATCCAGGGCCTGCGCCTTGCCGGCCAGCTGAAAGCGCCCGACGTGCCGGCTGTCGATCCCCGGCAGTCCGCTGATGGTCGCCGCGCTGGCCAGTATCCGGGTGCCCAGATGCTTGTTCAGGCCCTCGATGCGGCTGGCGGTGTTCACCGCGTCGCCGATGGCGCGGTACTCGAAATGGTCGAGCGCGCCGACCGGACCGAGTATCAGTTCGCCGACGTGCAGGCCGATGCGCGTGGGCAGCCCGCCGCCGCCGGGCACCGCGAACGCCGTCAAGGCCGCCTGAATGTCCAGCGCAGCACGGCATGCCCGCAGCCGCTGGGCGAGGTCCGCGCGGTTGATCGGCCACAGCGCCAGCGCCGAATCGCCCACGATGTCGGTCACGATGCCGCCCTGGGCGCTTACGGGCGCCAGCAGGGCCGCGTAGTAGCGGTTCATCAGCTCGCGCAGTTCGCCGGGCGGCAGGTGTTCTGCCAGAGTCGCGTAGCCGGCCGCGTCGCTGACCAGACATGCCGCCTGTTGCTGGGTGGATGCCGGCCGGGCCGGCGCATCGGCGCTGGCTCGCGCGATCCGACTCACGACGTGGGCCGGCAGATAGTGGCGAAACTCGGCCGCCACCTGCGCCCGCTCGCGGCCGCTGTGGCGGGCCCGCAGGGCCAGCGCGCCCAGCAGCGCGACCACGATCTGCACCAGCCAGGGTGCCAGTGGCAGCCACAGCTGCCGGTGACCGAAGGCCGCCAGCACCACCATGCCGGCGGCGCCGGCCAGCAACAGCGCCAGGGCGCCGGCGGCCGGCGGGCGAAAGGGCGCGAACGCGACCGCCAGCCCGATGGCAGTGACCAGCAAACCGGCGGTGATGGCGAGCGGCGAGGCCGGCACCAGAAATTCGCGCCGCAGCGCGTTCAGATACGCGGTCGCGGCAATCTCGACCCCCGACAGATCAAGCCCGTCGGGACGGCTGACGGCAGTCAGGAAGCTGTCGGTCTGGTTCGGAAAATACGGCTCGACGTGGCCGACGAATACCGCCCGGCCGGTCAGGTCGGGCGCCTCGCCCAGCAAGACCTCGGCCGCCGACACGATGCGCACACTGCGCGGCGGCCCGTAGAAATTGAGCATCCGTTCCTGCGGGCCAAGCGCCAGCTCACAGGCTGCCTGCTGCGCGGGCGTTGCCGCTGCGCCGACTGGACAATCGATGTCACCGGCCTGCACCCGCACCGCGGCGGCCGGCAGGGTGGCCAGGCCGGGCGCCGCCGGGTGCTGGGTCCAGACCGTATCCACGCGCGCCGGCGACTTGGGCAGCACGAACGGTGCCACCGCCGCCGCGGCGTCGGCAAAGGCCCGGTGCGGTCGCTGCAGGGTGTCGATCTGCAACTGCCCGTCGGCCCCGCCACCGGGCAGGGCTTGCACCTGGCGCTTCATCTGCCCGAACAGCACTACGTTGCCGGCCTCGGCGATGGCGGCGGCCAGCGCCGCATCGCCATCGCCCAGGCGTGGCCGGGCGAAGAACACGTCGACCGCAATCACGCTGGCGCCGCCCGCGGTGGCGCGCCGGATCAGCTCGGCATAAATGCGCCGCGGCCAGTCGGCAAAGCGCGATGGCAGCCCAAGACGCGCCGCTGATGAACTGTCGATGGCGAAGATCACCGCTTCGGCCGGCTCAGGCAGCGGACCGCGACTGGCAAACAGCCACGGCAGGGTCAATTCACGCTCCAGCCGGTCGGCGCCGGGCAGTTGCCAGGCCGCAAGCCCGGCCACCCATGCCGCCGCCGCCAACATCAGACCCTGCCGCAATACGCGGCGCCGTCCGGCGCCACGGGTTTGCGTCGCGCCAATTTCGGGCCAGATAATCGCGCGATTCACACAATCTCCCGCTTTGGCTCCAGCGCCCGGTCCATGTTGTCGCAACTGGCACAGTTTTCCATTCTGCAGCCCCTGTCGGATGCCGATCGGCAACGCCTGTTGCAACTCGGTCAGGTGCGCACGGCGCCCGCCGGCCACCTCCTGATCGGCGAGAACGAGGCCAGCACGGCAGTGTATTTCCTGCTCTCGGGCGAGGCGCGGGTATTCATCACCGGCGCCGACGGCCGGGAAGCGACGGTCAATACCCTCAAGGCCGGCAGCTGGTTCGGCGAGCTGGCCATCCTGGGTGATGGTTTGCGCTCGGCATCGGTCGTCACCACGGCGCCCTCGCGCCTGCTGAGCGTGCCGGGCCCGCTGCTGCGCGGCATCCTGGTGCGCTATCCGGAAGCGACCGAGCGCCTGCTCGAAACCCTCGGGCGGCGCATCCGCGGCTTGACCGAGACCGTGCGCGGCTTCGCGCTGGGCGATGTCTATCAGCGCCTGGCACAGCTGTTTGGAGAACTGGCGGTCGAGCAGGACGGCGAGCGCTTCATCCCCGATCCGCCACCGCAGCGCGAGCTGGCGGCCCGCTGCGGCGCCTCGCGGGAGATGGTGGCGCGGGTGCTGCGCGAGCTGCGCAAGGGCGGCTATGTCCAGACCAGCCGGCAGCGGATCGTGCTGAAAAAGCCTTTGCCGGCGCGGTTCTGAGCGTCCCCGCCGGCCGTAATCAAAGCGGATAGATGATGTAGCGCGGCGGCACCGCCGTATCCATCACGGCCCGCTTGGAGGCAAAGCGCAACGCGCCGCCTTCGTCGACGATGATGTCTTCGTAATGCCCCACCGCCAGCAGCGCCGACTTGCCCTCGGCGTTGGTGTAGAACACCGAGAAGTTGGTGCTGGCGGCCAGGCTGCCGTCGTCGGCCCAGGCACACAGGTCGCGCGACAGCAGGTGACGCGCCAGGTAGTGCTCTACGGCATGATTCCACACCTCGTTCACGTACTTGACCCGATCGCGCAGGCGCTCGTGGCAGTCGTCCAGCATCATGCCGACCGGCAAACCCATCCGCACGTTCTCGGCCGAAGTCAGCTCATAGCGGCCGGTGCTGGCGAAGCAGGCCAGCCAGCCTTGCATGTCGCGCCGGTCGAGCGCATGCGCATAGGCCTGCTGCAGGGCATCCACCCGCGCCAGCAGGCCAGGATCGGTGATGACGGTCATGCTCACAGGCCCATCACCTGCTTGTAATAACGCCACCACGGTGTGTTGCCGGCCTCGTCGTTTTGCAGGCTGCGATGGCCGTCCGGGCTGTCCTTCAGACCCTTCAGGAAATTGATCTCGCCGCCCGGCGCGCCCATGGCCTTTTGCACCCGCTCGAACATCGAACCGTCCTCGATGCTCACGAAGCCGCTGGGCCCCAGCAGATTGGCCGACTGGCGAATGCGGTGCTGCAGCAGTTCCGGCGGGTCGTCGGCAAACGCCAGATAGGTGTAATGGACCTCGGTCTTGTCCGGACCCAGCGGGCGCCCGAAGCGGAAATTGATCGCATTCAGGTGTTTGACCACCTGCGTCACCGGGCGCAGCAGGTTGACGGCAGCGGTTTTCTCGTCGCCCTCGGTGAACACCAGGGTCGGGTCGGCCAGGTAACCGTTGTCGACCATGCGCTGGGCGCCGTAGTGCGCCCCCCAGTGCCCGGCGAAGCCGTCGGCCACCAGCGGCGCCGTGCCGCCCTGGTAGTTGAGCATGCGAAAGGCGGTATGGAGCAGGCCGGCGTGGTAGCCGTCGTTGTCCATGTACACCTTCCAGTTGCAGTTGAAGATGATCTTCTGGTAGCCGAGCAGCTTCAGCCTGCGCTCGCCGCCGCCCAGCGCGGCGCGAATGGAATCGGCCACCTCGCCGAAGAACTCGTCGATCGGCGGCGTGGCATCGTCGAAGGTCGCCCACAGCACCTGGTTCCACAGCACGGCGCGCAGCCGGCGCAGGCCGTAGTGGCGCTTGTCGAAGTTCTCGGGGAAGCGTTCCTCGCCGGGCACCTTGCGCAGATTGCCGCAGTTGTCGTAGGCCCAGGCGTGGTACGGGCAGCTGAAATCGCTCGCCGTGCCCTTGAATTCCGTGGTGATCTGCACCCCGCGGTGAGCGCAGGCGTTGACCATGACCGCGAACTCGTCGGCGCCGGTGCGGGTGACGATCAGCGGCGTTTCGCCGACCACGATGGTCTTGTAGTCGTTGACGGCCGGCAGTTCCGCCTCCAGCGCCACCGGCTGCCAGAACGGCCCGTAGAAGATCCGCTCCAGTTCCTGGCGGTAGATCGCCTCGTCCGTGTAGAGGGCGTAGGGAATGCGGGTGTGGTCGGTCCATGCCCGGATCGGCAGGTCGCGGCTGGGTGCGTTCATAATCGGTGCTCCGCAATCGTTGACAGGGCTCGGCGTGCCCGTCCGCGCTTTATATAACAGCTTCGCTTGAACACACCAGAACGTTCGTTGACCATCGTCAGGCCGACTCGCATCAATGCAGGCGCCCCGCTTCTGATACCACCGGACTATGCCCACAGCACGCTCGGCCTGACGGCATCGATCGAGGTGGCCAGTGGCGGTCCGGGCGCGGGCACGGCGCCGCTGCCCGAACTGCCGCCCGGCGCACTCGCCGCAAAACGCAGCGTGGTGCTGTTGATCATCGACGGGCTGGGCCTGGATTACCTGCGTCAGGCGAGCACCGATGGTCCTCTGGCAAACAACCTCCTGTGCGGCCTGAGCAGCGTCTGTCCGGCCACGACCTCGGCCGCCATCACCAGCTTCTTCACCGGCCTGGCACCGGCCAGCCACGGCTTGCTGGGTTGGTTCACGCCGTTCGAGGCGCGCGACCAGGTCGTGCTGCCGCTGCTGGCGCGGGTGCGCAACGGGCCGGGCTTGCCGCCGACGGATCTGGCCACGCTCTATCGCAGCCCGCCGTTGGCCGCGCGCCTGACGCGGGACTGCCATGTGGTCACCGGCCGGCGCATCGCCGGCTCGGCCTACTCGCGCTTTCACGCCGGCCCGGCGCAGGTGCACGGCTACCGCTCACTCAGCGGCCTGTTCGGACAGCTCGAGCAGCTGGTGCGCGCCAATGGCCCACCGCGCTACGTGCACGCCTACTGGTCGGAACTGGATCACCTCGCGCACGAGCACGGGGTGGCACACCGCCGCACGCGCGAGCACCTGCGGCAGATCGAGGCTCAGCTGGGGCGGTTCCTGAAAGCCATCGCCGGCACCGACACGCTGCTGCTGGTCACCGCCGATCACGGCTTCATCGACACCGCGCCCGAGCGCAGCCTGCTGCTGAACGATCACCCGGACCTGGCGCAGCGGCTGCGCCTGCCGCTGGCCGGCGAATCGCGCCTGGCCTTCGTGCATGCCAAACCGGAGCAGCGCGAGGCGCTGGGGGCGGAGCTGGCGGAATTTCTGGGCGATCGGGCCACGGTGCTCAGCGGTGCGCAGTTCATCGCGGCCTGTTTTCTGGGGCCCGGCGAGCACCACCCGGCACTCGCGCAGCGGGTCGGCGACTGGGTGGTGGCGATGGCCGACGGCTGGACCCTGCGCGATCGCCTGCCCGGCGAGAAGCCGTTCATGCCGGTCGGCGTGCATGGCGGATTGAGCGAAGCCGAGTTGAACGTGCCTGTGGCGGTGTTCGAGGCCTGAGACGGGCCTGTTTCAGGCTGCCTCGTCACCGGGCGGTGGCGGCAAGGGCGGCGGCGGGCACTGTTCGCGCAGCAGCCGCGCCAGCTCCCGGCAGGCGTCGGTGACCGTGAACACGCCTGCCAGGCGGCCCTTGCGCGTGACCAGGGCCGAGCCGATGCGCCGCGCCACCAGCGTGTCGAGTACCTGATCCAGCGGCGCATTCAGGTCCACGACGTAGACATCCGTCGCCATCGCATCGCGCACCCTAAGGCCGCTGCGCTGCGCGTGATCCGGGTCCAGGCCCAGCAGCAGCTTCAGGTCGCGATCGCTGATGATGCCGACCAGGCGCTCCCCGTCCATGACCGGCAGATGGTGCAGCCGGTGCCGGTTCAGGAACTCGCGCGCTTCGGACACCGGTGCATCGGCCGCGATGGCATGCGGAAACGGCGTCATGATGCGGCGGATTTCGGGCATCCGTTTCACGACAGGACCCTGTGCAGTAGCTTCGGCCAGCATGCCACAGGACGGCGGCGGCAGCCCTACGCCGCCTCCGGCGCGCCGCGCCGATACCAGTCGCGGCTGCGATTGACCAGCGCCACCAGCGCCAGCATGGCCGGCACCTCCACCAGCACGCCGACCACCGTCGCCAGCGCCGCTCCGGAATGCAGGCCGAACAGGCTGATCGCCACCGCCACCGCCAGCTCGAAGAAATTCGACGTGCCGATCAGCGCCGCCGGCGCACCCACCGCCAGCGGCACCCGCCAGGCACGCGCCCACAGGTAGGCGATGCCGAATATCAGCGCCGTCTGCACCAGCAGCGGCACCGCGATCAGCGCGATGTCCAGCGGCCGCTCGACCAGCGTGCGCGCCTGAAACGCGAACAGCAGCCCGACGGTGGCGATCAGCGCCACCACGGTCAGCGGCTTGATGCGCGCGGTGAACGCCGTCACCGCCGCCACGCCACCGCGGCGCTCCAGCCGTCGACGCGTGAGGTTGCCCGCCACCAGCGGGATCACCACGTACAGCAACACCGACAGCAGCAGCGTGCCCCACGGCACCGTCACCTGCGTGACGCCCAGCAGCAGCGCCACGATGGGCGCAAAGGCGAACACCATGATCAGGTCGTTCACCGCCACCTGCACCAGGGTGTAATTCGGATCGCCGCGCGTCAGGTTGCTCCACACGAACACCATCGCCGTGCACGGCGCGGCGCCCAGCAGGATCATGCCGGCAATATAGGCCTGCGCCAGCTCCGGCCCGACCCGCTCACCCCAGATCGGACCGAAGAACAGCAGCGCGATGCCGGCCATGGTGAACGGCTTGATCAGCCAGTTGACCACCAGCGTGATGACCAGTCCGCGCGGGCGTTCGCCGACCCGGCGCACGGCGGCAAAATCGATGCTGACCATCATCGGGAAGATCATGGCCCAGATCAGCACCGCCACCGGCAGGTTCACGTGGGCGTATTCCAGCCGCGCCAGGGTGGCGAACGGCGCAGGCGCCAGATTGCCCAGCAGCGTACCGGCCAGCATGGCCAGCCCCACCCACACACTCAGATAACGCTCGAATACACCCAGCGGCGAAGCCTTCGTCGCAGAGCACACTGTCTTCATCGCAAACTCCGAAGCGCGGGGATGAGGTCGCCGACCCTATCATCGGGCCGGCACGCGCGAGTCTACCGGCCGCCCTCGGTTTTTTTGTTGCGTGCGTCAACCCGCGCGGCGTCAGAACCGTGATGGGCATCGGTCTGGCCGGCAGCCCAGCGCTGGCCGAACAGGACCGTGGCGCATGAGCAGCGCCAGGAACTGCGCCGGCGCCCTCTCGCCCGAGCAACGGGCCGAGCGTCTGGAACGCTGGCGAAGCGCGCCGGACGCGGCCCCCCGGCGACCGGACGCCGACCGCTAGTCGTTCTGATCGGCCATGGTGCTGCTGGCCTCGGCGGGGCTGGCAGTGTTCAGGTACACGTCGAAGCGCACTGCGCGGCCCTTGAAGCACAGGTCCGCGTCGGCTGCCAGGGCTGGCGCGTGCAGGGGCCGCTTGACCACCACGCGCCGCCGCGCTCGCGAGCGCGCCAGCGCCAGCAACTGGGCACCACCCTCGTCGTCGCCGGTCAGCTCGCGCAGCAGTTGCAGCTCGCGCCTGGGCAGGGCGGTGCGGCCCTCGCCGGGGAACATCGGATCCAGATAGATCACGTCCACCGGCCCCAGATCCGCGGCGGCCAGCATCGCCCGCGCATCGGTGTGAACCAGCGCAAGGCTGCCGGGGGGCGGCAGGCGCGGGGCGCGCTGCAGGGCATCCTCCACCAGTGCATGGATGACCGGCTGGCGCTCGCAGGCGATCACTTCAAACCCGACCCGCGCCAGCCGCCAGGCGTCAGTAGCCAGACCGGCCGTCAGATCCAGCAAACGCGCCGGACGATTTTTGACCCGCGCGGCGCGCAGCAGCTCGGTGCCGCCATGACTGCCGATCTGCCCGAAGTCCACCCGCAACGGTGTCAGGCGCCGGCCCGATGCGCGCAGCTCAAGGCCAGTCGGGCCATACACCAGCGCCAACCGCGCGGTCTCCTGCCGGTCGACCACCGGCAGGCCGAGCCCGGCCGCGAGCCGCGCCGGGCGCTCGTCATCTGCCGCTGCCAGCACCGCAACCGGCAGCAGTGCGTCAACTGCTGCGCCGTTCACCGGGCCACGCTGCGGACTGCATCTCGATGAGGCGACTGACCGTGCGCTGGAACTCAAACGCCATCCGTTCGCCTCGATACAGCTCGCCCGGCGGCGCGGCAGCCGACACGATCAGATTCACGCCCCGGTCGTAGAGCACGTCCACCAGACTGGTGAACCGGTGCGCCACGTCGTATTCGTCGGCGTCCAGCTGCGGCACGCCCGACAGCAGCACCGTGTGAAAGCGCTCGGCAATCTCCAGGTAATCCATGGCGCTGCGCGCGGTGCGGCACAGGGCCGCGAAATCGAACCAGGCGACATCGCTGCCCAGGCGGCGCACGGCAATGGGGCGGCCGTTGACGCTCAGCGATGCCGACTTTTCGTGCTCCGGCACCAGACGCGTGAAGGCCGCCTCCATGCCGGCCTCGGCATCCGCCCCGAGCGGGCTCATGTAACGGCGCAGGTCGTGCAGGGCGCGGCGGCGGTAATCGACCGGCCCGTTCAGCTCGATGACGTCGAGCCGCTCCCTGAGCAGCGCGATGGTCGGCAGAAAACGCGCCCGCTGCAGGCCGTGCAGGTACAGATCTTCCGGCCGGCGGTTGGAGGTGACCACCAGATACACGCCACGCGCCAGCAGCTCGCGCAGCAGGCCGCCCAGCAGCATGGCGTCGGCGATGTCGTGGACCTGGAACTCGTCGAAGCACAGCACCTTGGCCTGGCTCGCCCAGTCGTGCGCGATGCGCGGCAGCGGGTCCGCGATGTCGCCCAGGCGCCGCCGCTCCTCGTGCACGGCCAGCATGAACTGGTGGAAATGCAGCCGGCGCTTGTGCTCGCCGGGCACGCAGTCGAAGAACAGGTCCAGCAGATAGCTCTTGCCGCGCCCGACGTCACCCCACAGGTAGGCGCCGGCAAGCGGCGGTTGGACGGGGCGACGAATGAAGCTGGGCAACCAGGAGCGGCGCGGCGGATTGGCGATCGTGTGCCACAGGATGTCGAGGCGGGCAGCGGCGGCCTCTTGCAGCGGATCGGCCACGAAGTCCGGCTGCGTGGTGTCCCAGCGGTAGCGGGCCAGCGGCGTGGTCGGAACCGCCTGCAGCATGACGGGCGCCGACGCCGATTACAGGTGGCGCTGGACCAGACGCTTCTTGATGTCGGCGATGGCCTTGGCCGGGTTCAGGCCCTTCGGGCAGGCGCTGGTGCAGTTCATGATGGTGTGGCAGCGGTACAGCCGGAACGGGTCTTCGAGCTGGTCGAGCCGCTCGCCGACCGACTCGTCACGGCTGTCGATGATCCAGCGGTGCGCCGCCAGCAGCGTGGCCGGGCCGAAGAAGCGGTCCGAGTTCCACCAGTACGACGGGCAAGAGGTCGAGCAGCAGGCGCACATGATGCATTCGTAGTGGCCGTCCAGCTGGTTGCGGTCTTCCTTGGACTGCCGATGCTCGCGCCCGGACGGCGGCGGCGTTTCGGTCTTCAGCCACGGCTCCAGCGCCGCGTACTGGGCGTAGAAGTGCGTCAGGTCCGGCACCAGGTCCTTGATGACCTCCTGGTGCGGCAGCGGAAAGATGCGCACGTGCGTGCTGCGGCAATCGGCGGTGGCCTTGGTGCAGGCCAGCGTGTTCACGCCGTCGATGTTCATCGCGCAGGAGCCGCACACGCCCTCGCGGCAGGAGCGGCGAAACGTCAGGCCACCGTCCATGCGGTTCTTGATGTGCAGCAGGGCGTCCAGCACCATCGGGCCGCACTCGGCGGTATCGACCTCGTAGGTCTGCGTGCGCGGCGCCTGGTCAGAGTCAGGATCGTAGCGGTAGATCTCGAACTGCACGGTGGTCCCCAGGGTGGGAACCGCCGCCGACCCGGATCGGGACGGTGCGGCCAGCAGGTCGCGTTCGACGCGGGCTTTTTCAGCCATCTTGCTCGTTCCTCGGCGCTCAGTAGACGCGTTTCATGGGCGGGATCGGGGCGACTTCATCCGTCAGCGTGTGCGCGGTCACGCCCCGGTAACCCAGGCGCACCTGGCCGCCGACCACGTCCGGCACCCAGGCCAGGCTGTGCTTCATCCAGTTCACGTCGTCGCGCTCGGGGTAGTCGTCGCGGGCGTGGGCACCGCGCGATTCCTTGCGCTCGGCGGCGCAGTCCATGGTGGCCAGCGCCACCGTGAGCAGGTTCTCCAGCTCCAGCGCCTCGACCAGGTCCGTGTTGAACACCATGCCGTGATCGGTCAGGCCGATGTCGGGCAGCATGGCCGCCGCCTCGCGGATTTCCTGCACGCCGGCCTGCAGCGTTTCTTCCTTGCGGAACACCGCGCAGCGCTGCTGCATGGTGCGCTGCATGCGCTCGCGGATGTCCACTGGCGCGTAGCGGCCCTTGGCCTGGCGCATGCGGTCGAAGCGTTCGATACCGCCGCAGCCGGCCGCGGCCGTGACCTTGGGCGGTGGCAGTGTAGGCAGGGTGTCCTTCAGGCGCAGCGCCGCAGCGCGACCGAACACGATGATGTCCAGCAGGCTGTTCGCGCCCAGGCGGTTGGCGCCGTGCACCGACACGCAGGCCGCCTCGCCGATGGCGAACAGGCCGGGCACCACCACGTCGTTGCCGTTGGCGTCCTGGTTGATGACCTCGCCGTGGTAGTTGGTCGGGATGCCGCCCATGTTGTAGTGCACGGTCGGCAGCACCGGAATCGGCTCGCGCGTCACGTCCACGCCGGCGAAGATGCGCGCCGTCTCGGAGATGCCCGGCAGGCGCTCGTGCAGCGTATCTGCGCCCAGGTGCTCCAGGTGCAGCATGATGTGATCCTTGGCCGGGCCGCAGCCGCGGCCTTCCAGGATTTCCACCGTCATGGCGCGCGACACCACGTCGCGCGAGGCCAGATCCTTGGCACTGGGCGCGTAGCGCTCCATGAAGCGCTCGCCGCTGGCATTGGTCAGATACCCGCCCTCGCCACGTGCCCCTTCGGTGATCAGGCAGCCGGCCGGGTAGATGCCGGTCGGGTGGAACTGCACCATCTCCATGTCCTGCAGCGGCACGCCGACGCGCGCCGCCAGCGCCAGGCCATCCCCGGTGCAGATGTGCGCTGCGGTGCAGGACTGATAGGCCCGCCCGTAGCCGCCGGTGGCCAGCACCACCGCGCGGGCAAAGAAGCGATGCAGCCGGCCCTCGACCATGTCGTAGGCGACCACGCCGATCACCCGGCCGGAGTCGTCGGTCATCAAGTCGACGGCGAAGTACTCGACGAAAAACTGCGCCTTGTGCTTGAGCGACTGCTGGTACAGCGTGTGCAGCATGGCGTGGCCGGTACGGTCGGCCGCGGCGCATGTGCGCTGGGCCGGCGTCTTGTGGTCGGCCTGGTACTGGCCGCCGAAGGGGCGCTGGTAGATCTTGCCGTCGTCGGTGCGCGAGAACGGCATGCCGGCGTTTTCGAGCTCGATCACCGCCGGGATGGCGTGCTGGCACATGTACTGGATGGCGTCCTGGTCGCCCAGCCAGTCCGAGCCCTTGACCGTGTCGTAGAAATGGTCGCGCCAGTCGTCCTCGACCATGTTGCCCAGCGCGGCGTTGATGCCGCCCTGCGCCGCCACCGTGTGCGACCGGGTCGGGAACACCTTGGTGATGCAGGCCACCGACATGTGCTCGGCCGCCATGCCGAAGGTGGCGCGCAGGCCGGCGCCCCCGGCGCCCACCACCACCACGTCGAACTGGTGGTCGGTGATCGTGTAATCGCTGGTCATTGCGCTGTTCATCCCCGGGGCCTGGTCTGTCACTTTCACTGTCCGAACATCACGCGCAGCACCGACACCGCCGCCACGCTGCCGAGCCCCACCGCCACGACCAGCAGCCCGATCAGCGCCAGCAGGCTTTGCGCCGGCACGTGAATGTAGTCCTCGATCAGCACCCGGCTGCACAGGTAGGCGTTGATCATGGCAATCAGGAAAAACACCAGCATCAGGCCACCGGTAGCGGGCGCCGCCAGCCAGGCGCGGGCCTCGTCCAGCGACACGCCACCGGCGCTCAGGCACACCAGCTGCACCAGCAGGACCGCACCCAGCACGATCAGCGCCGCGGCCGTCAGGCGCTCCCAGAAAAATGCACCGGTGCCGGCGCCGCTGGCGCCGTAACCGCGGGCCAGCGCGCGCGGCGAGCGAAACTGCGTCATCAGCCGGCCCTCAGGGCGATGTAAAGCCACACCAGCACGCTGGCTGCGGCCGAACCGAACAGCGCCAGACGGCCGGTGAGCCGGGCGGTGTCGAGCTCGAAGCCGTAACCCATGTCCCATGCGAAATGGCGTATCCAGTGGGCGGCGTAGAAGAACGCGCAAAAGGTCCAGCCAAACAGCATGACCTTGCCGACGATGCTGCCCCACAGCGCGCTGAAGGCATCGAACAGTACGCCGCCCTGCGCGATCGCCAGCAGCCACGCGGCCAGAAAGCCGAGCCCGCCCAGCAGGGCGGCGCTCACGGCGCGGTGCAGAATGGACGTGTAACTGCCGATCAGCGGACGGTAGACGGTCAGGTGAGGCGACAACGGCCGCGGTTTGCCCATGGGGCAGGCTCCCTTGCTGGATACATTTTGTTTTGCATCGCGGCAGGACAGGACCTGAGGCGGATGCAAGCCCGCATCGGTTTCCGACGGCGCGTAGCAGGTCTGTGAGTTTAACATGCAGGCCCGCCGCGCCGATGGTCGGTTGGTGGCGGGGCTGGTATGCATTAGAATTCCGCGCCCCCGAAAACCCCCTGCCGGCCATCGAGTGATGGCGCCGGCAGCGCACCTGGAGTCCCGCCAATGGGGATGACCGAATCGCCACTGAGCGGCTTCACGCCCTACCAGCCCAAAAAGGGCGAGGCCTACATGGGCGAGCCGCAGAAAGAACACTTCCGCCAGATCCTGCGCGCCTGGCGCGACGAGCTGAGCGCCGAGATGGACCGTGCCCGGCACCGCATGCAGGACGAGACCGTCAACTACCCGGACCCGACCGATCGGGCCACCCAGGAATCCGAGATGACGCTCGAACTGCGCACGCGCGATCGCGAACGCAAGCTGATCCGCAAGATCGAGGAAACGCTCGACCAGATCGACAGCGGCGAGTACGGCTACTGCGAATCCTGCGGTGCGGAGATCGGCCTGCGCCGGCTTGAAGCGCGCCCAACCGCCACGCTGTGCATCGACTGCAAGTCGCTGGCGGAGATTCGCGAACGCCAAATGGGCTGAACTGCCCCGGCGGGCCGATCTTCTTAACGACGCGAACGCCGCCCGATGCCAATCCAACTGTTTCACAACCCACGCTGCTCCAAATCACGCGAGGCGCTGGCGCTGCTGCGCGAGCGCGGCGTGCAGCCGGAAATCGTCGAATACCTGAAATCGCCGCCCACGGCGGCCCAGATCGATCGCCTGCTGACCCAGCTGGGCCTGGAGCCGCGGCAGTTGATGCGGCGCGGCGAGGCGGTTTATCGGGAGCTCGGTCTGGACGACCCGGGCCTGTCCCGCGCGGCCTTGATCGCGGCGATGGCCGAAAATCCGATCCTGATCGAGCGGCCGATTGCGGTCCGTGGCGAACGCGCGGTGCTCGGCCGGCCGCCGGAAAAGGTGCTGGCACTGCTCGACGACTGAAACCGCTCCTGCCGACGGACGTCGGCGGTCGGCTCAGGCCGCCCGACTGGCCTCGATCAGGGCGGTGATTGCCTTGGGGTCGATGCGCGTGGCGAGCGCCACATACGGCGCGATGGGATGGTTCAGCAGCGGCTGTGTGCGTTCGGCCCAGACCAGCAAAGCACCGAACATCGCCTCGACCTGCGCCGCCATGCGCGGCAGCACCGGCTGCAGGTACAGCATCAACAGCCGGAACAGGTTCAGCGCCTGACTGCACACGGCGTGCGCGTCGGCCAGCCGTGCCGGGTCCTTGACCAGCGACCAAGGCGCCTGCGCCGCGATGTACTCGTTGGCCTTGTCGGCCAGGGCCATCACGTCCCGCATGGCGCGGCCGTACTCGCGGGCCTCGTAGGCGGCGGCGATGTCCTCACCGGCGGCGGCGAATTCGGCGTACATCTGCGGCTCGGGAAGCGCCGCGGACAGGCGGCCTTCGAAGCGTTTTTCGATGAAGCCGGCCGTGCGCGAGGCAATGTTCACCAGCTTGCCGACCAGGTCGGAGTTCACGCGCGCCACGAAGTCGTCCAGATTCAGGTCGATGTCGTCGATGCCCGAACCCAGCTTGGCGGCGAAGTAGTAGCGCAGCGGTTCCGGTGGCAGATGATCCAGCCAGCTGCGGGCCTGGATGAAGGTGCCGCGCGACTTGGACATTTTCTGCCCGTCGACAGTCAAAAAACCGTGGGCGCTCACCGCCGCCGGCTTGGCGTAGCCGGCGCCGTGCAGCATGGCCGGCCAGAACAGGGCATGGAAGTACAGGATGTCCTTGCCGATGAAGTGGCGCACCTCGCGCTGCGCCCAGAAGGCGCGCACCTCGTCCAGCGTCGCCGTGCGCCCGTGCCGGCGGTTCAGCCAGTCCCAGAGGCTTGCCAGATAGCCGATCGGCGCGTCCAGCCAGACATAGAAATATTGGCTCTCCGAGCCGGGCACCTTGAAGCCGAAGTACGGCGCGTCGCGCGAGATGTCCCAGTCGGCCAGGCCGGCCTCGAACCACTCAGCGATCTTGTTGGCGACTTCCTCCTGCAGATGCCCGGCGCGGGTCCAGGTGGTCAGCAGGTCCGAGAAATCGCTGAGGCGAAAGAAGTAGTGCTCGGATTCCTTGAGCACCGGCTCGGCCCCGGACAGGGCCGAGCGCGGGTTTTTCAGATCGGTTGGTGCGTAAGTGGCGCCACAGACCTCGCAGGAGTCGCCGTACTGATCGGCCGCGCCGCAGCGCGGACACTCGCCGCGGATGAAGCGGTCGGCCAGGAACATGCCCTTGACCGGGTCGAAATGGCGCGTTACGCCATAGCGCACGATGTGCCCGGCCGCCGACAGGCGCCCGAAGATGTCCTCGGCCAGCTGCCGATTCTCGTCGCTGTGGGTGGTGTAGTAGTTGTCGAAGCCGATACCGAAATCGGCAAAGTCGGCGCGGTGCTCGGCGCCGATGCGCGCCACCAGATCCTCCGGCGCAATGCCCTCGGCCTGGGCGCGCAGCATGATCGGCGCGCCGTGGGCGTCGTCGGCGCACAGGTACAGCACCTCGTGCCCGAACAGGCGCATGGCGCGCACCCACACATCGGTCTGGATGTACTCCACCAGGTGGCCGATGTGGATGGGCCCGTTGGCATACGGGAGGGCGCTGGTGACCAGGATCTGGCGCGGCATGGCAGGCGGCAAAAGCAGTGGCGGCGGGGCTGAGCGGGCCGGCAGGATAGCACGGCGCCCATAGGCCTCCGTGCTAGAATCGGCGCCCTTTTGCGCCGGGTTGGTGGGTCGTCCTGGGCCCTGTCCGAACCCCGCCGGCGCCTCGTTTCACTGACCCGGAGCAGCATGAGCGACACCCTGCACAGCGCCGCCCAGGCCGCCCTGGATACTGTCATCGATCCCTGGAACGGCGCCAGCCTGAAGCCGGCGCTGCGCGCGGTGACGCTGGACCAGGGCCGCCTGAGCGTCGAGCTGCAACTGGGTTACCCGAGTGCCGGTCTGGCGACCGAAATGTTGCCGGCGGTACAGGCTGCGCTGGCCACCTTGCCCGGTGTGCAGGCCGTTCAGGTCCACCTCGGTCACGCCATCGTTGCCCACGCCGTGCAACAGGGCGCGCAGGCGGTGCCGGGCGTGAAGAACGTGATCGCCGTCGGCTCCGGCAAGGGCGGCGTCGGCAAGTCCACGACCGCCGTGAACCTGGCGCTGGCTTTGGCCCGCGAGGGCGCCCGTGTCGGCCTGCTGGATGCCGACGTGTACGGCCCCAGCCTGCCGACCATGCTGGGCGTCACCGACAAGCCGCGCCTGGTCGAGGGCGACGAGCGGCGCATCGCGCCGCTGCTCGGCCACGGCGTGCAGTGCATGTCGATCGGTTTCCTGATCGACCCGGACGCGCCCATGGTCTGGCGCGGCCCGATGGCCACGCAGGCGCTCGAACAGCTGATCCGCGACACCGCCTGGCAGGATATCGACTACCTGGTGGTCGACCTGCCGCCGGGCACCGGCGACATCCAGCTCACGCTCGCCCAGCGGGTGCCGGTCAGCGGCGCCATCATCGTCACCACGCCGCAGGACATCGCCCTGCTGGACGCGGTCAAGGGACTGAAGATGTTCGAGAAGGTCAAGGTGCCGATCCTTGGTATCGTCGAGAACATGAGCACCCACATCTGCAGCCAGTGCGGGCACGAGGAACACATCTTCGGCGCCGGCGGCGGCGGTCGCATGGCCGAAAAGCACGGCGTGCCGCTGCTGGGCTCCCTGCCGCTGGATGTGCGCATCCGCGAACAGGCGGACGGCGGCCAGCCCACGGTGGCAGCCGATCCGGACGGGCCGATCGCCCGCGCGTATCGGGAAATCGCCCTGCGCGCCGCGGCCAGCCTGGCCAGGCGCGGCAAGGATTACGCCCGCCATTTCCCCAAGATCACCATCGTCAACGACTGACCCGCCCGGCCTGGAAGCACCGCATGAGCATCAAATCCGACCGCTGGATCCGCCGCATGGCCGAGCAGCAGGGCATGATCGAGCCGTTCGAACCGCGTCAGGTGCGCGAGGTCGACGGCCAGCGGGTCATCTCCTACGGCCTGTCGAGCTACGGCTACGACATCCGCGTGGCGCGCGAATTCAAGATCTTCACCAACGTGCACTCGGCGGTGGTGGACCCCAAGAACTTCGACGCCGCCAGCCTGGTCGATGTCGAATCGGACGTGTGCGTGATTCCGCCCAACTCCTTCGCGCTGGCGCGCACGGTGGAGTACTTCCGTATTCCGCGCAGCGTGCTGACGGTGTGTCTGGGCAAGTCCACGTACGCCCGCTGCGGCATCATCGTCAACGTGACGCCGTTCGAGCCGGAGTGGGAGGGCTACGCCACGCTGGAGTTCTCCAACACCACGACCCTGCCGGCAAAGATTTATGCCGGGGAAGGCTGCGCGCAGGTGGTGTTCTTCGAGTCCGACGAGACCTGCGAGGTTTCGTACAAGGACCGCGGCGGCAAATACCAGGGTCAGGTCGGCGTGGTCGTGCCGCGGCTGTAAGCGTGGCCCGCACGGGGGCATAATCGGCCCCATGCCGCGCCGACTCATGCTCAAGCCGTCGGTTCTTGCGGCGATAACCAAAAAATCAGTCAACGATTGCCGAGGGATAGTCCAGATGAACAACAAAGTCGCTGCACTCATGCTGACCGGCGGCCTGTATGCCGCGCTGGGCGGTGGCGCCATGGCAGCCGGGGGCGACAACTTCGAGCGGCCGCAAGGCGGGCCCGCGGCCGGCATGGTGGTGGCTACGGCCGCGACGGCGCCAACCGCGTCAACCGGTGCGGATGACGACTTTGGCGAATGGGAAAAGGAAACCACACCCGAGGTCAGCGACCCGCTGGAGAAAATCAACCGCGGCGTGTTCTGGTTCAACGAACAGGCCGACCGCTTCGTCATCAAGCCGGTCGCCAAGGGCTATGACTGGGCGCTGCCCAAGCCGGTCAAGCGCGGCGTGAGCAACGTGTTCGACAACCTGTTCACGCCGGTGGTGGCGGTCAGCGACCTGCTGCAGGGCAACTTCCAGGAAAGCGCCGAGGATGTCGGCCGCTTCGTGGTCAACAGCACGGTCGGCGTGGTCGGCATCTTCGACGTCGCCACCGGCTGGGGCCTGGAAAAGCGCCGCGAGGACATCGGTCAGGCCTTCGGCGCCTGGGGTATTGGCTCAGGGCCGTACCTGGTGCTGCCGATTCTTGGGCCGAGCAGTGTGCGTGATGGCGTCGGCCTGGTCGGCAACTACTTCCTGTCGCCACAGAATTACATCGAGGACGACGGCGCGCGCTGGGGTGTGATCCTGCTCGGCGGCATCGACACCCGCTACCGCCTGCTCGACGCCAGCACCGTGCTGGAACAGGCGGCGCTGGACCGCTACGCCTTCGTGCGCTCGTCCTACACGCAGCATCGGCAGAACCTGGTCGAGAACAAGGACGCCGGCAAGGCCGTGCCGGCCGCCAGCTTCGGCCAGTAGTTTCCCGCCGCCCGCACAGCGGGCGATCCGGACCGCAAATCAACAAAAAGGCCGCGGAGCAATCCGCGGCCTTTTTGTTTGACCTGCCTGACAACCGGGAGCGGCTTCCGACCGATCATTGCGGCCAGCGCCGCACGGCCCGCCTACATCCCCGGCGCCCGCAAATCCAGCCGCCCATTTGCCATCGGCGGGCACCAGAAATACGCCCCGGTCACCGGCCGGGTGAAGCGGAACAGCGCGTCGGTGATGCAGTCGCTCACCGCACCTGCGCGCTGCCCTGGCGACGCGGGTCGCTCGCTGCCTGCATGGCGCCGCTGCGGGTGTTCCAGGCGATGGCCTGCATGTTTCCGTAGCGGCGGTCGACCTGCTTCAGGCTGTGGCCGAGCCTTTGCAGGCCGGCGATGTCGGTTTCGCCCAGGCCCTGCGGCTCGTACTCGACCACGTCCGGCAGGAACTGGTGGTGGTAGCGCCCGGTGCTCACCCAGGCGGCCGGGTCGTCGTTGCCCTGCGCGAATGTGAGTGTGCCCAGCAGCACCATGCTGATGATGCGGCTGCCGCCGGGCGTGCCCAGCACGGCCACGCTGTCGCCGCGGCGCAGGATGGTCGGCGTCATGCTCGACAGCGGCCGCTTGCCCGGCGCAATGGCGTTGGCGTGGTTGCCGACCAGGCCGTAGGTGTTGGGGCTGCCCTCCTTGGCCGAGAAATCGTCCATTTCGTCGTTCAGCAGAATCCCGGTGCCCGGCGGCACGAAGCCGGAGCCGAACGGGATGTTCACGCTCAGCGTCGCCGACACCACGTTGCCATGCGTATCGACCACCGAGAAATGCGTGGTGTCGGTGCCCTCCGCCGCGGCCGGGGCGCCCGGCAGACCGGCGCTGGGGGTGGCCCGGTCCGGCCGGATGCCGGCCCGCAGGCCGGCGGCGTAGTCCTTGCTGAGGAGCTGGGCGATCGGCATGACCACGAAATCCGGATCGCCCAGATACTCGGCGCGGTCGCGGTAGGCGCGGCGCATGGCCTCGATGATCAGGTGCTTGCCGGTGACCGCATCGCGCAGGTTCAGCGCATAGCCTTCCAGGATGTTCAGCGCCGTGATGAGCGCAACACCGCCCGACGAGGGCGGCGGCGCGGTCAGAATGTCCGTGTCGCGATGGCGCCCGCGCAGCGGCCTGCGTTCGACGGCCTTGTAGTCGCGAAGATCGGCCTCGGTCCAGGCGCCGCCGGCAGCGTTGACGCCGTCGATGATCAGCCGCGCCGTCTGGCCGTCGTAAAAACCCGCCTTGCCGCTGCGGGCCAGGCGCTGCAGCACCGCGGCCAGATCCTTCTGCACCAGCCGAAAACCGGGCTTGGGCGGCTCGCCCTGGTCCAGAAAGATGACCGCCGCTGCCGGTGATGCGGCCAGGGCGCTTTTTCGCATGGCCGTCATCTGCAGGTGAAACGCGTCCGGCTCGAAGCCCTCGGCCGCCAGGCGGATGGCCGGCGCGAGGTTGCGATCAAGGTCCAGGCGGCCGCAGCGGCGGGTCAGGTGCACCAGCGCCGCCGGCTCGCCGGGGATGCCGGCCGCCAGCGGGCCGTCAAGGGACTTTCGCCGCACCGGCTGGCCATCCGCGCCCAGGTACATGTCGCGCGTGGCGCTGGCCGGCGCAGTCTCGCGCGCATCGACGAACAGCGCCTCGGCGCCGCGGCGCTGGATCAGATAAAAGCCACCGCCGCCGATGCCGGAGCTGACCGGTTCCACCACCGCCAGCGCGGCGCTGACCGCCACTGCGGCATCACAGGCGTTGCCACCGGCCGCCAGGACCTCGAAACCGGCCTCGGTGGCCAGCGGATGGGCACTGGCGATGGCGCCCAGGCGCGGGGTGGCGGTGGCCGGCAGGGCGCACAGCCAGACAAGGACAAAAAGCAGGCGACGCACGTCTATCTCCAGGATTGAAACGACCGGCCTACATGCCGGTAAAGCAGGCGCCGCCGTCGACCGAGATCATCTGTCCGGACACGAAGTCCGACAGCGCCGACTGCAGATACACGGCCGTGCCGACCAGATCGTCCGCGTACTGCTCGCGGCCCAGGGAGCAGATCGACTTCATGGCGCCGGTGATGGCCTCGGCGTGGTTCTCGCGCATGATGTCCAGGCTGGCCTGGCTCTGGATGAAGCCCGGCACCAGGGTGTTGACGCGGATGCCGGCGGGCCCGAGTTCACGCGCCAGACAGCGCGTCATGGTGGCCACCGCACCCTTGCTGACCACGTAATGCAGCAGGTTCGGATTGCCCAGCTGGATGGTGTTCGACGAGATGTTGACGATCTTGCCGTAGCCCTGCGCACGCATGGCCGGCACCACCGCCTTGCAGGCGTGCCAGGTGCCGGTGACGTTGATGTTCATCATGCGCTGCCAGGCGTCTTCGGTGATTTCGTCGAAGGGCAGCATGCGCGCGCCCTCGGTCACGGCGCTGGGGCCGAACATGGCTGCGTTGTTGATGATGCCGTCGATGCGGCCGTGGGCCTTTTGCGTGGCCTCGGCCATCGCGGTGCAACTGGCCATGTCGGTGATGTCGACTTTCACGCCCAGGCCGCGTCCGCCGAGCAGGCCAAGCGTCTGCGCGCAGTCCAGGATGTCCGCCGCCACTACCGTCGCCCCGGCTTCGCTCAACGCCTTGGCATAGGCCTGGCCAATGCCGCGCGCCGCGCCGGTGACGATCACCACCCGTCCGTCCAGTAATCCGCTCATGGATCGCTCCTCCAGATTCTGTGTGAAAGCTGCGCCCGGAGTCTAACCGCCGTTGCCGGCACGTTGGCGCTGCAGTCGGGCCGGCGGTACGCTTGCTGGCCCACCTCGGCCGTGTCCATCCAATGCGGAGCCCTGCATGAGCCTTTTGCCGGTCACCCTCGACGACAAATACGCGCAGCCCCACGGACGGGTGCTGGTGTCCGCCACGCAGGCCCTGACGCGCCTGCTGATGGAGCAGCGCGTGCGCGATTTGGCGGCGGGCCTGAACACGGCAGGCTACGTGTCCGGCTACCGCGGATCGCCGCTGGGCACGCTGGACAAGGCGCTGTGGAGCGCCGGCGAGCATCTGGCCGCACACCACGTGGTGTTCCGGGCCGGCGTGAACGAGGACCTGGCCGCCACCGCCATCTGGGGCACGCAGCAGCTGAAGGTCTTCGAAGGCGCCCGCTACGACGGCGTGTACGCCATGTGGTACGGCAAGGGCCCGGGCGTGGAGCGCAGCGGCGATGCCCTGCACCACGCCAACCTGGCCGGCACGGCGCCGCAGGGCGGCGTGCTGATGGCAGTCGGCGACGATCCGGTGTGTCACTCCTCCACCGTGCCGCAGCAGAGCGAATTCGCGCTGATGGCGGCCGGCATTCCGGTGCTGGCCGCCGGCAACGTGCAGGAGGTCTACGACTACGGCCTGGCGGGCCTGGCCATCTCGCGCTTCTCGGGCGTGTGGGTGGCGCTCAAGCTGGTGACCGACATCGCCGAATCGACGGCGGTGATCGATCTGGATTCGCCCGGCAGTCACGTGGTCATCCCGGCCGATTTCGTCATGCCGCCGGATGGCGTGCACCTGCGCGTGCCGGACTGGCCGACCTTTCAGGAAGAACGCCTGATGCGCTACCGCCTGCCGGCGGTGCAGGCGGCGGTGCGGGCCAGTGGCCTGGACCGCGTGACGTTGGCCAGCCCGCGGCCGCGGCTGGGCATCGTGGCCTTTGGCAAGGCGCACGAGGATCTGCGCCAGGCGCTGCTCGACCTGGGCCTGGACGACCGCACGGCGGGCGAGCTTGGCATCAGCATCTACAAGCCGGCGCTGATCTGGCCGCTGGAGCCGCAGGGCATGAGCGATTTCGCTGCCGGCCTGGAAGAACTGCTGGTGGTGGAAGAGGGCCGGCCGATGCTGGAGGGCCAGATCAAGGACCTGCTGTTTGGCCTGCCGGACAGCCGCCGGCCGCGCGTGCTGGGCAAGCGCGACCTGGATGGCCGGGTGCTGTTTGCGGACCACGGCGAGCTGTCGCCACGACCCATCGCCCGCGTGCTGGCGGCGCGCCTTGCCCTGCTCGCCCCACAGTCCGGCATGGACAGCCGCATCGCGCTGCTGGAGGGCCAGCGCGAGCGGGCCAGCGCCTATCAGGCCAAGTTCCAGCGCACGCCGTACTTCTGCTCCGGCTGCCCGCACAACACCGGCACGCGCATTCCGGACGGCAGCGTGGCGCTGGCCGGCATCGGCTGTCATTTCCTGGCCCAGCGCATGGAGCGCAACACCAAGACCTGGACCCACATGGGCGCCGAGGGCGTCAGCTGGGTCGGCATGGCGCCGTTCACGGACCTGAAGCACGTGTTCGTCAACATCGGTGACGGCACCTACTACCACTCCGGCCTCCTGGCGATCCGTCAGGCGGTGGCCGCCGGCGTCAACGTCACCTACAAGATCCTCTACAACGACGCCACCGCCATGACCGGCGGCCAGCCCATCGACGGCCCGATCAGCGTGGCGCAGATCACCCACCAGATGCACGGCGAGAGCGTGCAGCGCATCGCCGTGGTCAGCGACGCGCCGGAAAAATTCAACCGCCGCGATTTTGCCGAGGGCACCACCCTCGACCACCGCGACCAGTTGGACGCCGTGCAGCGCGAGCTGCGCGAGTACCCCGGCATCTCGGTGCTGATCTACGAGCAGACCTGCGGCACCGAGAAGCGGCGGCGGCGCAAGCGCGGCACGCTGGCCGAGCCGGACAAGCGGGTGTTCATCAACGACCGCGTGTGCGAGGGCTGCGGCGACTGTTCGGTGAAATCGAACTGCCTGTCGGTGCTGCCGCTGGAGACCGAATTCGGCCGCAAGCGCGCCATCGACCAGTCCGCCTGCAACAAGGATTACTCCTGCGTGAAGGGCTTTTGCCCGAGCTTCGTCACCGTGCACGGCGGCACGCTGGCGCGGCGCAGTGGCAGCGCCGTGCCGCAGGACCTGCTGGCCGGCCTGCCGGAACCTGCAGCGCCGGCACTCGATGGCGCGTTCGGCATGCTGGTGGCTGGCATCGGCGGCACCGGCGTGGTCACCATCAGCCAGCTGCTGGCCACCGCCGCGCACATGCAGGGCCTGCACGTGCAGACGCTGGACGACACCGGCCTGTCGCAGAAATTCGGCTCCGTGTTCAGCCACGTTCAGATCGGCCCCAGCGCCGAGGCCCTGCACGCGGCGCGTGTGGGCGACGGCAATGCCGATCTGCTGCTGGGCCCGGACCTGGTGACCTGCGCCAGCGAGAAGGTGCTGGCCAAGGCCCGCGCCGGCAGCACGCACGCCGTGGTCAATACCTACGAGCAGATGACCGGCGACTTCACCCGTCAGCCGGATCTGGCCCTGCCGGGCGTGGACCTGAAGCACGCCGTCAGCGATTTCTGTGGTGATGGGCGCGTGCACTTCGTGGACGCCACGCGCCTGTCGCGCCAGCTGATCGGCGACGCCATCGGTGCCAACCTGTTCCTGCTCGGCTACGCCTGCCAGCGCGGCCTGCTGCCGGTATCGCCGGCCGCCCTGGAGCGCGCCATTGTGCTAAACGGCGTGTTCGTCGAGGGCAACACCAGCATCTTCCGCTGGGGTCGGCTGTATGCCGCCCAGCCGCGGCAGGTGGAGGACATCGCCGCGGCCGGCCACCAACCGGGCCGGGCCGAGCAGTTCTCGCATGACCTGCCGAGCGTGATTGCACGCCGGGTCGAGGATCTGACGGCCTATCAAAACGCCGCCTACGCCGAGCGCTTTCGCACGCTCGTGCAGCGTGTGCAGGAGGCCGAGACGACCCGCGCCAGGGGCATGACCGGTCTGGCCGAAACGGTGGCGCGCAACTTCTACAAGCTGCTGGCCTACAAGGACGAGTACGAGGTGGCGCGCCTGTATACGGACGGCGAGTTCCTGGCCAAGCTGCGCGAGACCTTCGCCGGCGACACGCGCCTGCGCTTCCACCTGGCGCCGCCGCTGCTGGCGCGTCGCGATCCGGTCAGTGGCGAACTGCAAAAGCGCGAGTACGGAGCATGGATGCTGCCGGTACTGAAAGTTCTGGCGCGCCTGAAGTTCCTGCGCGGCAGCCTGCTCGATCCGTTCGGACACACCGCCGAGCGGCGCATGGAGCGGCGCCTGATCGGCGAGTACGAGCGCACCGTCGACACGCTGCTTGCCGGGCTCGACCACGACAGCCACGCGCTGGCGCTGCAGATCGCAGAACTGCCGCAGCAGATGCGCGGCTTCGGCCACATCAAGGAAGCCAACGTGGCGCAGGCCAAGGCCCTGGAGGCGCAGTTGCTGGAGCGCTACCGGGCGCCACGCGAGCAACGCGCCGCCGCCTGAACCACATTGCCCAAACGTCCGTTCTGCAGTAGATTCCGGCACCTGCCACGACCTCTGCATGGTCGGTCGGCACCCGGTTACGGAGGAGAAAAAATGGCAGCCAGTGCCGCCGGCCAAGGCCGGTTAGTGATGGGGTTGGGTGCGGCGGCGGTGCTTCTGATGCCCGCCGCCGCCCTGGCCACCGAAGGGCAGGTCATCGACGCCACCGGCGCCCCCGTGGCACAGGCGATGGTGACACTGCAGCCGGCCGAACTGGCGCTGGGCGCCTCCACCTACACCGTCTTCACCGACGCCGACGGCCGCTACACACTGCCGGCCAAGGCGGCCGGCACGCAGCTGTCGGTGCGCAAGCTAGGCTACGCGCCGGTCACGCTGGACCCGGCCCAGGCGGCGAAAATCACCCTGACCGTAGCAACCAACACGGCCGACAGTGCGCCGCCGTCGGCCTGGCTGCCGCGCACCGGTGCCGATGACCTGGCGCGCGCCAACACCATCCTGCAATGCACCAGCTGCCACCAGTTCCCGTCGCAGAAGGTGCGTCATTACTCCGAAATGCTGGACGGCAAGTCCGAGGCGGAAAAGCAAGCCGCCTGGAAGGCCATGATCAACTACATGCGCGTCAAGTTCGTGCAGATCGGCCCTGACCAGAGCCTGTACGACCCGGCCAAGATGGACCTGAAGGGTGTTTTCGACCCCTCGCAGGGCTCGTTCGATGCGCACGACGAGGAGCAGATTTCGGCCTTCCTGGCCAAACATCTGCCGACCCGTTTCGATCAACTGAAAAGCTATGACTACGGCGCGCCGCTGGGCGTGACGGGTAAGACCCTGATGCGCGAAATCCAGCTGCCGCAGGATGCCTTCGTGCGCGAGGTCGGTCTGACGCCCGACTCCCCCTACCTGTGGGGCGCCGACCTGCAACACAACCGCCTGCTGCGGGTGGATCCGGAAACCGGCGAGCAGAAGCCCTACCCGATCCCCTACGCCGGCCCGACCGGACCGCACACCATCATCGATACGCCCGATGGCAAATTCTGGGTGACCATGCTGGAGCAGGGCGTGGTCGGTCGCTTTGATCCGAAGACCGAGCAGTGGCAGCTGTTCGACAAGTTCGGCAAGTACGAAATGGCGCACGACATTGCGCCGGACTACAAATTCCAGGCCATGCCGGATCCGAAGGGCCGCTACTGGTTCACGCTGATCGGCAGCAACCGCATGGCCAGTCTGGATCCGGCGACCGGTCAGATCACCACCGTCGACACGCCCAAGGACGAAGGCGAGTCGCCCATGCACAGCTCCCTGTACGGCGCGGTGATCACACACGACGGCAAGCGCGTGTGGTTCTCGCAGCTGTCCGGTGGTGTCGGCGCCATCAATACCGAAACCGACAAGCTGGATGTGTATCTGCCGATGCCGCAGGGCGCCGGACCTCGGCGCATGGCGATCGACGATCAGGACGTGCTGTACGTGCCCATGTTCGGCACCGGGGAGCTGCTGATCTACGACAGCAAGGCCGACAAGGAACTGGCCCGCGTGATGATGCCGGACCCCAGCAACGCCTCCTACAGCGCGGTCTGGGACCCGTGGCGCAAGGTGGTGTGGCTGGGCACCAGCAACACCGACGTGATCTACAGGTTCGACCCGGCCGATCGCAGCTTCGAGGTGTTCCCGCTGCCCAGCGAAATGGGCTACCTGCGCATGATCACGTTCGACCGGCGCAACGGCAACCTGTGGACGGCGTACTCCAACATCCCCACCGGTGCGGGTCCGAGCCGCTTCGTGATGGTCGATCCGGGCGACGCCATCACCGTCGGCTCGGCGCAATAACCCGGCAGCAAGGATCACTGCCGCCTTCGCTGTCGATCCGCCTGCCGGCGGGGCATGACTTTCGCTCTGCTGGCCCGGTGTCACCAAAATCCAGATTGGCCTCGCAATGAGATACCGCGTTCTGATCGCCGGCCTGTCGGCGGCGCTGATGCTTGCCTGGCAGCCGATGCTCACCCGGGCCGACACGTTGCCCGGCAAATCGTCGGCCATCGGAACGGTGCCGCACGCCGCGCTCAAAACGCAGGTCATCGAGTATCGCGACGGCGACCAGGTTCTGGAAGGCTATCTCGCCTACGACGCCGCGAAAGTCGGCAAACGCCCCGCGGTACTGATCGTCCATGACTGGAAGGGCGTCGGTCCCACCGTCCAACAGCGCGCGCAGCAACTGGCGCGACTGGGCTATCTGGCGTTCGCGGCGGATATTTACGGCAAGGGCGTGCGCCCGGATTCTCCCGAAGCGGCCAGCGCCCAGGCCGGCAAATACAAGCAGGATCGCGCGCTGTTTCGGTCGCGCCTGCAGGCAGGCTACCGGGCCATGCTGGCAAGTCCGCAAGCCGACGCTGCCCGCACGGCCGCGATCGGCTACTGTTTCGGCGGTACCGGCGTGCTGGAACTGGCCCGCGCCGGTGTCGACGTGCGGGGCGTGGTCAGCTTCCATGGCGGGCTGGACAGCCCAACGCCCGCCGACGGCAAGAACATAAGAGGCAAGGTGCTGATCTTGCACGGCGCCGAGGATCCTTTCGTCAAGCCGGCTGATATCGATGCCCTGCTTGCGGAATTGCGCAGCGCCGACGTCGACTGGCAAATGATCAGCTACAGCGGCGCCGTGCATTCGTTCACCAATCCCGATGCCGGCAACGACGCCTCGACCGGCGCCGCCTACAACGCTTCTGCCGACCGGCGCTCCTGGGGCGCCATGCGGCAATTTTTTGACGAACTGTTCAATGCATCGGGCGGCAAGCCAGCAGACCAATGAGCCCGGCACGCGGATGCGCGCCGTCGCCTTGAATTGACACACGTCAGGCCGCGTCGGGTCTTGCATGGTTGACTACGTGCCGGCCGCCTTGTGTTGAAAAAGGCGAGCTTTTTTGAGGGTTTAGCAATCGCGCCCGCTCGGACACACGCCCGTCAACTGAACGCCGGCTTTGCCGGCCTTCCCTTTTTCCCATTGACTGAACCGCCTTGCCGCCGGGCACGGTCTGCGTGTCCCTCATGAGCGAAGTCGAACAGCGCCTTCTTGCCGGCGCCTACGCCCGCCTGCCCGCCGACTTCTACGCGCCGCAGGCGCCGACCTCGCTGCCGCGGCCCTACCTGATCGCCTTCAACCCGGACCTGGGCGGACAGCTCGGCCTGTCTGGTGATCTGGGGCCACGAGACATCGATACGCTGTGCGGCAACCACGTGCCCGCGCACGTGCAGCCGCTGGCCGCGGTGTACGCGGGCCACCAGTTCGGCGTCTACGTGCCGCAGCTGGGCGACGGCCGGGCGCTGCTGCTGGGTGATCTCATCGATGTCGACGGCGCCCGCCGCGAACTGCAGCTCAAGGGCGCCGGCCGGACGCCGTTTTCGCGCGGCGCCGACGGCCGGGCGGTGCTGCGCTCGACCATCCGCGAGTACCTGGCGAGCGAGGCCATGCACGGCCTGGGCATTCCGACTACCCGCGCGCTGGCCATCGTCGGCAGCGACCAGCCCGTTTACCGCGAGCAGATCGAGACCGCCGCCGTTCTGGCGCGCCTGGCGCCCAGCCACGTGCGCTTCGGCTCGTTCGAGTTCTTTCATTACCGGGGCGAGGCTCAGCGCGTGGCGCAGCTGGCCGATTTCGTGATTGACACGCAGTTTCCGGTGTTCAGCGGGCTGCCGGATTGCCATCACCGCCTGCTGCGCGAGGTGATCGAACGTACCGCCCTACTGGTCGCCGCCTGGCAGGCGCAGGGCTTCGTGCATGGCGTGATGAATACCGACAACATGTCGATTCTGGGCCTGACCCTGGACTACGGACCCTACGGGTTTCTGGACCATTTCGAGGCAATGCGGGTGTTCAATCACACCGACCAACGCGGGCGTTACGCCTATGCCAACCAGGGGCGCGTGGCCCTGTGGAACCTGCACGCGCTGGCCGAGGCCCTGTCCACGCTGATCCCCGCCGAGGCGCGCGAAGCGGCGCTGGCAACGTTCGAGCCGCTGTTCGTCGGCGCATACGGCGAACTCATGCGCCGCAAGCTCGGCTTGCTGGAAGCCCGCGCGCAGGATGCCGATCTGGTCGATCGCCTGCTGCTGGCGCTGCAGGCTGGGCATGTCGATTACCCGGCCTTCATGCGCGGCCTGGGCACGTTTCGCCCACACGATGCGGCGACCCGCGCCCCGCTGTTGGCCCTGTCGCGGGCGCCGGAATCACTCGCCGCGTGGCTGGACGATTACGCCGCCCGGCTGGCCGGGGAAAGCGACCCGGGCGAAGCCCGCCAGGCGCGCATGAACGCCATCAACCCGCTCTACGTGCTGCGCACGCATCTGGCGGAGCGCGCCATACGCCGGGCGGCCGATCATCGTGATTACAGCGAAATCGAGCGCCTGCGCCGCCTGCTGGCGCGACCGTTCGAACCGTGTCCGGAAATGGACGAGTACGCCGCGCCGCCGTTGGATGACGGCGGCGCGATCGAGTTGTCCTGCTCGTCCTGAATCAGTGCCAGTTGATGCCGGCACTCTCCGGCACCGCGCCCAGCGCCTTCATCAACGGCAGGAAATTGACCTCGTCCCATTCCTCGGCGTTCAGGCCGTCCTTGATGCGCATGATGTGGATGAAGCTGACTTCGATGACCTTGTTCGTGGGTGCCGCCCCGTTGAACTCGCCGATGTGCTGAAAGCTCAGCCGGCCGCGGCTGACCACCTTGTCGCCCTCGGCGATCTGGTCCTCGAACACGCGCTTGACGATCGGCAGGGACTTCTGGATGTGCTTGTTCACTTCCATGTGCGTCTTCACGTTCAGCGGCTCGCGCGCCATCGGCAGGTGAAACAGGTGCTCCGGGTGCAGCAGCGCCTCCATTTCATCGAAGCGCTTGGCGTCCATCGCCGCAAAAAATTTGCGCACGAACTGCTTGTTCTGTTCCAGACGATTCTGATCCGACATGGTTACTCCTCCTGTTGTGGTGAATCCGCGCCGGTCGTGGCCGGTCGGGGACGATCATAACGCGCTGCTGCGACGGGCAGGTCGCAAGCTACCCGCCGGCGGCCGGGCATAAAAAAGGCCGCTTGCCGATGTGCCCGGCAAGCGGCCTTCACGCACACGGTCGGCGTTTCAGGCTTCGCCGAAGAAATCCAGTACCAGCTTGTTGAAGCGGGCCGAGTGTTCGATCTGCGTCCAGTGGCCGCACTTGCCGAACATGTGCAGCTGGCTGTTGGGCAGCAGCTCGAACAGGCGCACCGAGTTGCTGTACGGCAGGATGCGGTCCTCGCGGCCATGGATGATCAGCGCCGGGGACTGAATTTTGGCGATGTCCTCCTCCGGGCTGGCCAGGGCGTCGATCGAGCGCTGGCGCGGCGCCGGGAACATGCTGGCATAGGCTTCCTGCACGCCCTCGCGCAGGCTGGCCTCGTAGCGCAGGCGCGCCAGTTCGTCGCTGACCAGATTGCGGTCGTAGGCGAACAGGTCGAGCATCTTGCGCATGTTCTCGAGCGAGGGCGTGTAGCCCCAGGCGTAGTCCAGACCCTCGGTGAGCGGGAACTTCACGCCCGCCGCGCCCATCAGCACCATGCGGTTCACACGCCCGGAATGACGGATGGCAGTGGCCAGCGACAGCGCGCCGCCGTAGGAATTGCCGACCAGGTTGACCTTGTCCAGGCCCAGCGCGTCGATGAAATCGACCAGGTGCTTGACCCATGTATCCAGCGTGTACTGCACGCCGGCCGGGCGCTCGGTGTAGCCGAAGCCCAGCATGTCCGGCGCCAGCACGCGCACTTTCTGCGACAGCACCGGAAACGCCAGGCGCCAGTTGGAGAAGGCGCTCACGCCCGGCCCGGAGCCGTGGATCAGCACCGTCGGGTAGCCCTCGCCAACGTCGTGGTAATTGGTGTTGATGCCGCCGGCGTTGATCCACTTGCCGATTTCAGGATTGCTCATGGTTTTCTCACGGGGTTGAAGCAGTGGGGGAGCCCGACAACCTAGCCCAGCTCTTCGAGCAGGCTGACCAGGTCGTCGGCATGCTCCTCTTCCATCGCCAGGATGCCTTCCAGCATGCGCCGGGTGGTGGAATCGTCAGTGCCGAGGTAGGCGATCATCTCGCGGTAGCTGTCGATGGCGATACGCTCGGCCACCAGATCCTCGCGGATCATGTCAGCCAGCGTCTCGCCCTCTACGTACTCGGCATGGCTGCGCGTGAGCATGCCCTCCGGCGACAGGTTGGGCTCGCCGCCGAGCTGCACGATGCGCTGCGCGATCTGGTCGGCGTGCGCCTGCTCCTCATTGGCGTGCGTCAGGAATTCCTGCGCCACGCTTTGGGCGTTGATGCCGCTGGCCATGAAGTAATGGCGCTTGTAGCGCAGCATGCAGACGATCTCGGTGGCCAGCGCCTCGTTCAAAAGCCGGATGACGGTGTCCAGATCGGCCCGGTAGCCGGCGGTGACCGCCCCGCGCTCGATGTGCTCGCGGGCCCGCTTGCGCAGCGCCTTGATGTCGGTGAGGAATGGCTTTTCGATTTTTTTCTTGGCCATGGCACGGTCTCCAGTCTGGCGTGGATCGGCAGGGAAGCTCAGCGTCCCAGTTCCTTGGCCGACTTGCCGGCGATGCCCCAGTTGGTGTTGGGCACGTCGTTGATCAGCACGCGCACCGCTTCCGGCTTGGAGCCGAGCACGCGGCAGACGGTTTCGGTCAGCTCGCGGATCAGGCCGAGTTTCTGTTCCTCGGTGCGGCCTTCGAGAATGTTGACTTGCAGGAACGGCATGGCGGCCTCCTCAGGCGAAATTGACCGAAATGGACCCCAGGTCCTGGTAGTGCACGGTGATGTTGTCACCGGCCTCCACCGCGATGGCGGCGGTGACGCCGCCGGTCATGATGAAGCTGCCGGCCGGCAGCTCCTGACCCTTGGCGCCGAGCATGTTGGCCAGCATGGCCACGCTGGCGGCCGGGTGGCCCAATACCGCCGCGCCGCAGGAAAGACCGACCGGCTGGCCGTTCTTTTCCATCACCAGGCCGAGCGTTTTCAGGTCCACATCGGACACGTCCCGGCTGCGCCCGCCGGTCACGAAGCGGCACGACGAGCTGTTGTCGGCGATGACGCTGACCATGTCGAACTTGAAGTCGCGGTAGCGCGAGTCGATGACTTCCAATGCCGGCAGCACGAAATCGGTGGCCGCCAGCACGTTGCCGATGTGGATGCCGGGGCCCTTGAGCGGCGCCTTGGTGACGAAGGCGATTTCCGCCTCCACCTTGGGGTGGATGAGCTTTTTGATGTCGATGGTGCCGCCGTCCTCCACGGCGAAGTAGTCGAACAGCAGGCCGTAGCCGGGCTTGTCGACCCCCATCTGGACCATCTTGGCGCGAGAGGTCAGGCCCATCTTGTAGCCGACCTGGCGGATGCCGCGCGCGAGCTTGCGGTCGCGGATCGCCTCCATCACCCGGTAGGCCTCGGCGATGGTCATGTCCGGGTGGTCGTCGGTGATCTTGGTGACGTCGTAGGCTTCGAGTTCAGCCGTCTCCAGGTGCTCGGCCAGCTTGGCGATGGTCGCGGAATCAAGTGCCATGCGCGGATCCTCAGGCGTGGGCGGCTTGCTTGCCGCGTTCGGCCAGCATTTCGAGCGCGATCGATTCGATCATGTCTTCCTGGCCGGCGACGGTCTTGCGCCGGCCGCACTCGACCAGCAGGTCGCGCACGGAAATGCCGTAGCGGTCCGAGAAGCGCTTGGCGTGCAGCAGGAAGGTGGAATAGGTGCCGGCAAAGCCCAGCGACAGCGAGTCGCGGTCCACACGCACCGGCTGGTCCATGATCGGGCGCACCACGTCCTCGGCCACGTCCATGATCTTGTACAGGCTTATGCCGGTTTCGATCTTCAGGCGATCGCATACCGCCACCAGGGTTTCCAGCGGCGTGTTGCCGGCGCCGGCGCCCAGGCCCGCCGCCGAGCCATCGATGCGATTGGCGCCGGCATCGATCGCGGCCAGCGAGTTGGCGACCGACATCGACAGGTTGTTGTGGGCGTGAAAGCCCAGTTCGACGTTCGGCGCCAGATTGGCGCGCAGCAGGCCGACCTTGGCCGCAACGTCGTCCGGCAGCATGTAGCCGGCCGAGTCGGTCACGTAGATGCAGGTGGCGCCGTAGGACTCGAACAGCTTGGCCTGCTCGAGGATTTTTTCCGGGCTGACCATGTGCGCCATCATCAAGAAGCCGACCGCGTCCAGGTTCAGCTTGCGCGCCAGGCCGATATGCTGCTCGCCGCAATCTGCCTCGGTGCAGTGCGTGGCCACGCGGATGCAGGACACGCCAAGATCGGCCGCCATGCGCAGGCCGTCCACGGTGCCGATGCCCGGCACCAGCAGGCAGGACACCTTGGCCTGCTTCAGGTGCGGCACGGTCGCCTTCAGGTATTCCTCGTCCGTGTGCAGGCCGAAACCGTAGTTGATGGAGGTGCCGTCCAGGCCGTCGCCGTGGGTGACCTCGATCATCGGCACACCGGCCTCGTCCAGCGCCGAGGCGATGGCGGTCATCTGTTCCAGCGTGATCTGCTGCCGCTTGGCGTGCATGCCGTCGCGCAGGCACATGTCGTGCAGGGTGACCTTGCGGCCTTTCAAGTCTTTCAGGGCCATGGCGATGTCCTCGGGTCAGGCGGCGGCGGTCTTGTACTGCGCCGGATTGAAGCTGCCGGCGATGATCTCTTCGGCAATCATCTCGGCCGTGCGGGTGCCGGCGGCGGTCATGATGTCCAGGTTGCCGGCGTACTTGGGCAGATAGTCGCCCAGGCCCTCGACCTCGACGAAGATCGACACCCGGTTGCCGTCGAACACGATGTTGTGCAGCAGGCGGTAGCCGGGCACGTACTTTTGCACTTCCGCGATCATGTCCTTGACCGAGGCGCGGATGGCGTCCTGGTCGGGCACGGTCTCGGTCAGGCAGTGGATGGTGTCGCGCATGATCAGCGGCGGCTCGGCCGGGTTCAGGATGATGATGGCCTTGCCCTTGCGCGCGCCGCCAACCACCTCGATGCCCCTGGACGTGGTGCGGGTGAACTCGTCGATGTTCTTGCGCGTGCCAGGGCCGGCCGATTTGGAGGCCACGGTGGCAACGATCTCGCCATACACCACCGGCTGCACGCGGCTGACCGCATAGACCATCGGGATGGTGGCCTGGCCGCCGCAGGTGACCATGTTCACGTTCATCTCGCGCTTGCCAAGGTGATCCTTGATGTTCACCGGCGGCACGCAGAACGGGCCGATGGCGGCCGGCGTCAGGTCGATCATGACCACGCCGCGCGAGGTCAGCTTGTCGGAGTTTTCCTTGTGCACGTAGGCCGAGGTGGCGTCGAACGCAATCTGGATGTTGTCCTCGGCCAGGTGCGGCAGCAGGCCGTCCACGCCCTCGTGAGTCGTCTTCATGCCGGCCTCGCGCGCCTTGCGCAGGCCGTCGGAGTCGGGGTCGATGCCGACCATCCAGACCGGATTGAGCACCGGGCTGCGCTTTAGCTTGAACATCAGGTCGGTGCCGATGTTGCCCGACCCGATCAGGGCGCAGTTGATTTTCATGACGAATTTCCTCGGCAGGCCAGTAAGCGGCCGGAATGCCGTCGCCCGGCGGCGAACGGCCCGGATGGCACGGTCCGGACCGGTAATGGTACTTGGCGGCTGGCGTGGGCCACAAGGCAGGCATTTTGCGCGTCCCGACGGTCGCAGCATACTGTTTGGCCCGCAGCCTGCCGCCGTCTGCCACAGGAGCCACACATGACCGACAACGCCTACCACTGCCGCCGTTTCGAGGGCCAGACCGCCGTCGTCACCGGCGCCGCGCAGGGTATCGGCCGCGCCACCGCGCTGCGCCTGGCCGCCGAAGGCGCGCGGGTGATCGTGGCCGACCGCGCTGCGCCGCAGGCCGATGCGGTGCGGGACGAAATCCGCGCCGCCGGCGGGCAGGCCGAGGTGGTGCTGGCGGATCTGGAAACCTGGGCCGGCGCGCAGCAGCTCGCCGCGGGCGCCTTGGCCGCCTATGGACACGTCGACGTGCTGGTCAACAACGTCGGCGGCACCATCTGGGCGCGCCCGTATTGGGAGTACGCGCCCGAGGAGATCGAAAAGGAGGTCCAGCGCTCGCTGTGGCCGACGCTGTGGACCTGCCGGGCGGTGATTCCGCACATGGTGGAGCGGCGCTCGGGCGCCATCGTGAACGTCGGCTCCACGGCCACGCGCGGTGTTTTTCGCGTGCCTTACACCGCCAGCAAGGGCGGCATCCATGCCATCACGGTGTCCCTGGCCTACGAGCTGGCCGAGTTTGGCGTGCGCGTGAACTGCATTGCCCCCGGCGGCACGAACGTCGGCCAGCGCGCGATTCCACGCACGCCCACGCCGCCCACCGAGCGTGACCAGCAGTGGATGAAGGGCGTGCTCGACCAGACCCTGCAGGACACCTTCATCAAGCGCTTTGCCACGCCCGACGAACAGGCGGCGGCGATCTGCTTCCTGGCGGCGCCGGAGGCCTCTTACCTGACCGGCTACGTGCTGCCGGTCAGCGGCGGCACGCCGATCTGAGCTGCGTCAGTCCTTGAGCGCCTCGCCCAGGCCGCGCCAGCGGTTGACCAGGTCGTGGCGGATGTCGAACAGGTCCAGGATCCGGCCGACCGTGTGCGTCACCATGTCGTCGAGCGAGGTCAGTTCGGCGTAGAAGGCCGGCACGGGCGGGAAGATGATGCCGCCCATCAGCGTCACCGACTCCATGTTGCGGATATGCGCCAGGTTCAGCGGCGTCTCGCGGGTGACCAGCACCAGCCGGCGGCGCTGCTTGAGGATGACGTCGGCGGCGCGCGCGATGAGGTTGTCGGAATAGCCGTTTGCCACCGAGGCCAGCGTCTTCATCGAGCAGGGCACGATGACCATGCCCTCGGTAATGAACGAACCGGAGGCGATGCTGGCGCCGATGTCCTTGACGTTGTGGACCACGTCGGCAACGGCCTCGAAGTCCGGCCGCTCGCGGCGCAGTTCCTGGCGGGCCGTCAGCACGGCGGCGGACGACATCACCAGGTGCGTCTCGATGTCGCCCAGGGCGCGGACCTGGCGCAGCAGCTCGTAGGCGTAAATGGCGCCGGTGGCGCCGGTGACGCCGACGATCAGACGTTTCTTCATGCTTCCCCTCACTTGCCGGCAGGCTATCGGCGCAACGCCTGGACGGCCCGCTCCAGCCCTTCGACGGTGAGCGGGTACATGCGGTCTTGCAGCAGCTCGCGCACCAGGCCGATGGACGGAATATAGCCCCAGTCAGCGGGCCGTTCGGGATTCAGCCAGGCGGATGATGGATAGGTGTCGACCAGGCGGCGCAGCCATGTGGCGCCGGCCTCCTCGTTGCGGTGTTCCACGCTGCCGCCGACGTGGGTGATCTCGTAGGGCGCCATGGACGCGTCGCCGACGAAGATCACCTTCCAGTCACGGCCGTACTTGCGCAGCACCTCCCAGGTGGAAAAGCGCTCGGCGTGGCGGCGCGCGTTGCTGCGCCACAGGCGCTCGTACACGCAGTTGTGGAAGTAGAAGTATTCGAGGTGTTTGAATTCCGCCCGCGCGGCCGAGAACAAGCGCTCGCACAGCCGCACATGCGGGTCCATGGAGCCGCCCACGTCCAGGAACAGCAGCACCTTGACCCGGTTGCGCAGCTCGGGGCGCAGTTGCAGGTCCAGATAGCCGCGCCGGGCGGTGCCGCGAATGGTGCCGTCGATGTCCAGTTCTTCGGCGAGCCCCTCGCGCGCCAGCCGGCGCAGGCCCTTGAGCGCCACCTTGATGTTGCGCGTGCCCAGTTCAACCTGATCGTCGAGATCGCGAAACTGCCGCTGCTCCCACACCTTGGCGGCGCGCCGCTGGCCGCCTTCGCCACCGATGCGCACGCCCTCGGGATGGTAGCCGCCGTGGCCGAAGGGTGAGGTGCCACCGGTGCCGATCCACTTGCTGCCGCCCTGGTGGCGGCCTTTCTGCTCGGCCAGGCGCTGGCGCAGGGTTTCCAGTAGCGCCTCCAGGCTGCCGAGCGATTGCAGCCGGGCCTTTTCCTCGTCGGTGAGCAGCTTTTCGATTTCCTTGCGCAGCCAGTCCTCGGGGATGGCGCCGTCAAGTTGCTCAAAGGCGATTTCAGCGCCGCGAAAATAGGCCGCAAACACAGTGTCGAAGCGGTCGTAGAACTTCTCATCCTTGACCAGCGCGCAGCGGGCCAGGTGATACAGGCCGTCCGCACTGCGCGGCGACACGTCGCGGCCGAGCGCCTCCAGAAACGTCAGGTACTCGCGCACGCTGACCGGAATGCCGGTGGCGCGCAGTTGCTCCAGAAACGACGTGAACACGCGGCCGCTCCGCCCGGCCGGCGCCTCAGCGCCCCTCGCGCCGGTTCAGGAACACCAGCTTCTCGAACAGGTGCAGATCCTGCTCGTTCTTGAGCAGGGCGCCGTACAGCGGCGGCAGGCTGGTCTTGATGTCCGCGCTGCGCAGCGCCTCGGCCGGGATGTCTTCGGCCAGCAGCAGCTTGATCCAGTCCAGCAGCTCGGAGGTCGACGGTCGCTTGCTCAGGCCCGGCGTTTCGCGCAGCTCGAAGAACGTGCCCAGCGCCGCAGCCAGCAAATCGCGCTTGAGGTCCGGGAAATGCGTCTCGACGATGCGGCCCATGGTGCCCGCGTCCGGAAAGCGGATGTAGTGGAAAAAGCAGCGCCGCAGGAAGGCGTCCGGCAGGTCCTTTTCGTTGTTGGACGTGATGATGACGATCGGCCGCCGGTGCGCGCGCACGGTCTGCTGCGTCTCGTAGACGTGGAACTCCATGCGGTCGAGTTCCAACAGCAGGTCGTTCGGGAACTCGATGTCGGCCTTGTCGACCTCGTCGATCAGCAGCACCGGCGTGTCGTCGGCCTCGAAGGCCTGCCACAGCTTGCCCTTGACGATGTAGTTGCCGATGTCGTGCACGCGGGCGTCGCCCAGCTGCGAGTCGCGCAAGCGCGCCACCGCGTCGTACTCGTACAGACCCTGCTGCGCCTTGGTGGTGGACTTGATGTGCCACTCGATCAGCGGCTTGCCCAGCGCGCGGGCCACTTCCACCGCCAGCATGGACTTGCCGGTGCCCGGCTCACCCTTGATCAGCAGGGGCCTTTCCAGCGTGATTGCGGCGTTGACCGCCAGCGTCAGGTCGTCGGTGGCGACGTAGCGGTCGGTGCCGGTGAAGCGGTCGGTCATGGCGCGGTCTCGGGCTGGGCGTGGCGGAATCCAGTGGCCTTCGCAGCCAATGATCGCCCGTTCGGACGTACGTTCAAAGCCTGCCGTATTGCCCCGGTTGCCCGCCAGGGAAGCGCCGAGAAATCCAGGATGGAAACTCAGCGCTTTTTTGAACTTTAGCGCCTCACCGAACCCGGCGGTGAGGCGGGCGCGGCGCGCGGGAAAGCCGCCTCGCACTCATGTGACACCTTCCGGCGGCGCGCCGACCGGCTTCGAACGGCCGCTTTCGCGGGACGCTGCCGACCCGTTGATGATGGCCAGCTGCCGTGACAACGCCACCAGCTGGCCGGCGCTGTCCCACAGTTCACCGTCCTCATGCAGCAATCCGCCGGTGACGTGGCGGGTGACGAAGCGCGCCCGCAGCAGGCCGGGCGCCGGCACTCGGTGCACGTGCACCGTCAGTTCCACCGTCGGTACCCAGCCGCTGAAGCCCACCCGCCGAAACAGCGGTGGCGGCAGCGCATCGGCAAACAGGGGCAGCGAGAACACATTCGGGTCGGCGCCGTCAGCGAAGCCGAGCCAGGCGCGAAGCTGCGTGTCGGCCGCCGGGTCGCCGCTGTGCCAGTGACTGGCAGTGTCCGGGTCCAGGCGTGCGAGTATCCGGTCATGGATGGCAACCGGGCGCGGCGTGAGCTCGGTTATCGGTACGCAATGCGCGATCCCGGATATCTCGGGCGGTGATACTGTAGTCAGGTCGATGCCGGTGCTGAGGGCAAAATCGGTAAAGGCACCCGTGAACCGGACCCGTTCCTGGTCGCCCTGCATCAGCCGCGCCGTCGCCGTGCTGATCCGGCGCCCACGGCGGATGATCTGGGTTTCTATGCGTACCGGGCCGGCTTCTGTGGGAGCCAGGTAATGGCCGGTCATGCTCGCAGGATGCGGAAGGTCGAGCGCCGCGGCCAGCGCCCGGCAGGCAATCGCCATGACATAGCCGCCATTGGGCACGGCGCCGATGGCCCAGGCGGCGGACAGCTCGCCCTCATACACGCCATTTCCGGCGTGCACGAGGCGGCTGTCGTGTTCGAACTGACTGCTCCCGGCCGGATTCATCCGCAACTGCTCCCGATGTGATGGCTGGCTTGTCCTTCCGGCCAATGGCGACGGATCGGCGTGCCGGACAATGCCCTCATTGTGCCTGTATCGAAATCGGCTGGCCGCCGCGGGCGGCCTGCGGATAACGCGCTCCGGGAAACGTCCCCGGTCCACGAGGGAGCTGAGTTTGTCGTCGTACGAGGGCCATCGGCAGCACTGGCGGATCCTGTTTGTGGATACGGCCGTGCGCACGGGTGAAAGCTTGTCCGAGCGCCTGGCGTCGACCGCCACGGTTGCCATCGATCCGCATCCGGTCGACGCTCAGCACCTGTCTACGGCGCTGCAGACCACCGCGGCCGACGCCGTGCTCCTGGCCGCCTGGTCCCTGGATGCGCTGACGCGCGCGCTGCCGGATTGCGACCTGGCCACGCTCGCCCCGGAGCTGCCTTTGTTGCTGGTGCTGGACGCGCCGCCCGACGAGGCCAACGTGCTCGACGACCGATGGCCGACCGGCTGCGTCTGGCTGCGGCGTGATTTCGGCCGCGGCGAGCTGCTGGCGGCGCTCGGGCAGGCGCAGATCAACCTGGCCTTCGCGGCCAATCCGGACGGCGTGCTGCTGCTGGAAGCGGATCAGCGGGTTGCCCTGGCAAACCCTGCCGCCGGGCGACTGCTGGGCAGGACCACCGCCGATCTGCACGGCCATCGCCTGGACTTGAGCGGCGATGACCAAGGAATTCAGGAATGGACCGCGCCCGACGGCCGCACGCTTGAGTGGAAAAGCCGTGCGCTGCCGCGGGCCGGCGGCGCCGCGGTCGTGAGCCTGCACGACGCGACCGAGCGCCGCGCCGCCGCCCGGGCGCTGGAGTTTCGTGCCGAACACGACACACTGACCGGCCTGCCCAATTCGGTGCGCCTGCACCAGGAGCTCAACTCGGCACTGGCGCGCGCCGACCGCGACGGCGGTCGGGTGGCGGTGCTGTATCTGGATCTGGACGGCTTCAAGCAGATCAACGACGCCTTCGGCCACGACGTCGGCGACGCCGTGCTGATCGCCGTGGCGCAACGCCTGACCGCGGTACGCCGTTCGGGCGAGCTGCTGGCGCGGGTGGGTGGAGATGAACTGGTCATGCTGGCCGAAAGCTTTCCGCCCGGATTCGAGAGCCGCATCGCCGAGCGCGTACTCGGCGCGCTCGATGCCCCGCTGCAGGCCGGCGAACGCACGCTGCAGCTTGGTCTGAGCATCGGCGTTGCGGTGTATCCGGATCATGCCAGCGACGCCGAGGGATTGTTGCGGGTGGCCGATGAGGCCATGTACGCGGCCAAGCGCAGCGGGCGCGACACCTACCGCCTCGCTTCCACGCACGCTGACGCCGTCTCGCAGCGCCGTCAGGAACTCACGGCCGGCCTCAAGCAGGGCTTGCTGCGCGGCGAGTTCGAACTGCTCTACCAGCCGCTGCTGGATCTGAAGCGCGCACGCTTCGTGGGTGCGGAGGCGCTGCTGCGCTGGCACCGGCCGACCGTGGGCGTGTTGCATCCGGCGCAGTTTCTGGACGTTGCCGAAACCAGCGGGCTGATCCTCGAGATCGGTGACTGGGTTCTGGACCGCCTGTGCGCACAACTGGCGCAGTGGCGCTGGGTGCTGGGCGAGGATTTCTTTGTCTGCGCCAACCTGTCGGCCGCGCAGCTGCGACGCGCCGATTTTGCTGGCCGCTTCCGGCGCGTGCTGCACAGCCACGGCCTGACCAGCGCCGCCGTGCGCCTGGAAGTGAGCGAAAGCATCATGGCGCAGGAACTGGGGCGTGCGCTCGGTGACGTGACCGCGGCCACCGACATGTACCTGGCGGTCGACGATGTCAGCCAGGGCATGCTGTCGCTGCGCAACATCAGCAGCCTGCCCATCCGCAGCCTGAAGCTGGACCACAGCCTGGTTGCCGGCTTGCCGAACGACACCCTGAGCGCCCAGCTGGTGGAGGCGCTGATCGCCATCGGACGAACCTTTGGCCTGTCAGTGGTTGCCGAAGGCGTCGAGAACGCGGAACAACTCCAGTTTCTGCGCCAGCGCGGCTGTGATTATTGTCAGGGATTCCTGCTCAGCGCGCCGGTGGCCGCCACCGACCTGCCGGGATTGGTCAATGCCCCGGAACTGTTGCGCGGGCTGCTGCCGGCACTGTCCTGAAGCCCCGGCAGCGGTCGCCCGCGCGCGTCCAGGCGCGCCCGCCAGTAGGGTTCATCGAGCCGACTGCGCATGACCGCCTTGCCGCTCGAGGGTGCGTGCACGAACTCGCCGTCGCCGTAATAAATGCCAACATGACTGATGGCGCCATTGATACGGAAAAACAGCAGGTCGCCGATGGCCAGCGCGCCTTCGGTCACGGGCTGCGTGACCGCCCGCTGCGCATCGGCCGTGCGCGGCAGATCCAGGCCCAGCAGGCGATAGGAATACCTGACCAGGCCACTGCAGTCGAAACCTTCACGCGGCCGATCGCCGCCGGCGCGATACGGCGTGCCGATCATCGATGCCGCTATTTCGGCTGCCAGCAGGTTGTCCTGGTAGGGAGCTGCGGGCAGGGCCGCCAAGCCGGTTCGCGCCGGTGCGTGGCCACATCCGGCCAACCCGAGGGTGGCCAGCCACAACACCAACAACCCGCCCGACCACGACCGCCCGCCACCGCCGAAGGAAGCCCGCCGCGGCAGGCAGAACCATGCAGCAGGCCCTGCCTCAGCCACCACCGATGGCGGGCACGAACTGGACGTCACTGTGTTCCTTGATCGGCTGGAACAGGCCAAGGCTGGTGACGTAGCCGTCGACCGCCACGGCAACGCCGGGTTTCAGGCGGCCATCTTCCTGCACGATGGCCGCCTTCAGTCCGGGATAGGTCTGGTCGAGCCGGGACACGAGCTCGCGCACCGTGCTGCCGGGCGCCTGAACCACCGCCTCGCCACCTGTCAGGTGCTGCATGGTGGCGGGGATCCAGACGCTCGCCATTCCGGTCTCAGGCCACCTTCACCGAGGCGGGCTTGCCTTCCTTGGCCCAGAGGGCTTCCAGCACCGCACCCGGTGCCATTGGCAGGGTGGTCATGCGCACGCCCACGGCGTTGTAGATGGCATTGGCAACTGCTGCCGGCGGCGGCACGATCGGCACCTCGCCGGCACCGCGGATGCCGAACGGATGGCCCGGATTGGGAGTCTCCAGGATCACGGTGTCAATCATCGGCACGTCCAGCGAGGTCGGCATGCGGTAGTCGAGCAGGCTGGCGTTGGCCAGGCGGCCGTCCTTGTTGTACCAGTACCCCTCGCTGAGCGCCCAGCCGAGGCCCTGCACCGCGCCGCCCTGCATCTGTCCGGCCACATAGTCCGGATGCACCGCCTTGCCGACGTCCTGGAAGGCGGTGAAGCGCAGGATCTGCACCTTGCCGGTTTCCGGGTCCACTTCCACGTCGCAGATATTCGCGGCGATCTGGAAGCCGACGCCATGCGGGTTGGCAGTGAAATCGACCGAGATCGGCCCGCCGGTCTCGTCCATGCGCGCCGCCACTTGCTTGAAGTGCATGCGCCGGTGCGGGTCGTTGCGGTCGACGAAATCGGCCACGCCGGCGGTCTCCACCGTGCAGTCGACGTCGGCGACATCGACTTCCCAGATCATCGCCACGCGCTTTTTCATTTGCTCGAGCACAAGCTGCGCCGCCTTGATGATGGCGTAGCCGGTGGCGAAGGTCGTGCGGCTTCCGACCGACTGGAACGTGTAGCCGATGGAGTCGGTATCGGACACGCTGGAGCTGATGTCGCCCAGCGGCACGCCCAGCGCCTCGGCCGCCTGCATGGCCAGGGTCATGCGCGTGCCGGACAGGTCAGCCGAGCCGGTGGCCAGGTTGATGGTGCCGTCGGCGTTGACATGTATCTCGCAGCTTGAGGTCAGACCGGCGCCGAACCAGAAGGCGTAGGAAACGCCGCGACCGCGGTTCGGGCCGCCCAGCGGCGCCGTGTAGTGCGGGTGCTTCTTGACCGCCTGCAGCATCTCGACGGTACCGATCGGCGGCACCGGCATGCCGATGATCAGACGATCGCCGGCGACGGTGGCGTTCTTGAGGCGAAAATCGATCGGATCCAGGCCGCATTTCTCGGCCAGCTCGTCGATCACCGTCTCGACCACGAAATTCGCCTGAGTGGCGCCGGGTGCACGGTACGGCTTGATCTTGGGCTTGTTCAGCATCACGTCGTAGCCGTCGATGACCACGTTCGGGATGTTGTAGCGGGTCAGCGCACACAGGGCGCCGGGCGCGATCGGGCCACCCGGGTAGGCGCCGGCCTCGAACAGCAGGTACAGGTCGGCCGCAACCAGCGTACCGTCCTTTTTGCAGCCGATCTTGACGCGGCAGTAGGTGCCGGAGCTCGGGCCGGTGGCCTTGAGCACTTCGGCGCGGGTCATGGCCATCTTCACCGGACGGCCGGTCTTCTTGGCCAGCAGCGCCGCCAGCGGGTCCAGGTACACCACATCCTTGCCACCGAAGCCGCCGCCGATCTCCATCGGGATGACGCGGATCTGCGACAGCTGCAGGTTCAGGATGGAAGCCAGAAAATCGCGAATCGCAAACGCGCCCTGGGTCGAGGTCCACACCGTCAGGTGCTGGTCGCTGTCCCAGCGGCAGGTGGTGATGTGCGACTCGATGTAGCCCTGATGCACGGTGGCAGTGGTGTATTCCCGCTCCACCACGATGTCGGCGTCCTTGAACCCCTGCTCGATGTCGCCAGCCGCCAGTTGCAGGCGCCCGGCATTGGGCAGCGCCTTCTGGGTCGGGAACAGGAACGCGCCGGGTACGTAGTCGTCGTGCAGCACCACCGCGCCTTCCTTCACCGCCTCGCGTACGTCCTGGATGAACGGCAGGATTTCGTACTCGACCTCGACCAGCGCCGCGGCTTCCTCGGCCACGTGCGGATTCTCGGCCGCCACGGCGGCCACGGCGTGGCCGTCGTAGAACACGGTGTGCTTGGCGATGCAGTTGTCGGCGATGTCCTGCATGCTGACGCTGCCGCCCTCACCAGCCGCAACCACGGCCTGATTCAGCGGCGGAAAATCGGCGCCGGTGATGACCGCCTTGACGCCCGGCAGGGCCATCGCCTTGCTGATGTCGATGCGCTTGATGCGAGCGTGCGGATGCGGACTGCGCACGACCTTGCCGTGCAGCATGTCCGGCAGGTGCACGTCGTCGCCAAACTTGGCCTGGCCGGTCACCTTGTCGATGCCGTCGCGGCGTACCGGAGTCGTACCCAGCACACGCCACTGACGGGGTTTGTATTCGGGTTCCATGTTCATTACGCAGCCTCCATTGCCTTACTGGCTTTCAGAACCGCCCGCACGAGCTTGTCATAGCCGGTGCAGCGACACAGGTTGCCGGCCAGCCACAGACGAACCTCGTCCTCGGATGGATTGGGTGTTTTCTGCAGCAGCGCCTTGGACGCCATCAGGAAACCCGGCGTGCAGATACCACACTGCATGCCGGTTTCTTCCAGAAAAGCCTGCTGCAACGGGTGCAGGTTGTCGGTGGTGCCGAGGCCCTCGACCGTCTCGATGGTGCGACCCTGTGCCTCGACGCCCAGCACGCAACAGGAATTCACCAGCACGCCGTCGAGCAGGACGCTGCAGGCACCGCAGTTGCCATCGTTGCAGCCTTCCTTGGTGCCGGTCATGTGCACCACGTCGCGCAGCGACTCGAGCAGGCTCTGCCGCGGCTCGACCAGAAATTCCAGCGCTTCGCCATTGAGGGTTGTTTCGACGTGTGTTTTCTTTGCCATGGCTTCAAGCTCCCTTTGCACGCTCGATGGCACCGCGCAGCGCGCGGGCCGTGAGCACCTTGACCAGATGTTTGCGCTGCTCGATGGTGCCGCGCATGTCGGTAATCGGCTTGGCGACCGTCTGTGCGGAATCCGCGGCAAGCTGGATGTTGTCCTCGTTGACCGGTTTGCCGGCCAGCAGCGCGCCGGCTTCGCGGGCGAAGATCGGCGTCGGGCCGACCGATGCCAGCGCGATGCGCGCCGAAACGAAGTTCTGTTTGGCCGCGTCCAGCACCACGCTCACGCCGGCGCCGGCGATGGCGATGTCCATCTCGTTGCGCGGAATGAAGCGCAGATAGTGGGCGCCACTGTTGGCCGTCGGCGCAGGGATAAACACACTGACCAGCAGCTCGTCGTCGGCCAGGCAGGTCTTGCCGGGAGCCACGCAGAACTCCTCGACAGGCACTTCGCGAGTTCCGTTTGGCCCGAGCACCCGCGCCACCGCGCCCAGCGCGATCAGGGTCGGGATGGCGTCGCCGCTGGGGGCTGCGTTGCACAGGTTGCCGCCAACCGTGGCGCGGCCCTGGATATGCACGCTGCCGATCAGGCTCATGGAGTCGACCAGTGCCGGGTAGCGCTTGGCCACCTCGGCGTGCTCGTAGGCGCGCCGGCAGGAAACGGCGGCACCCAGCGTCAGGCCGTCGGCGGTCAGCGACAGCTCATTCAGTTCCGGAATGCGCTTGCCATCCACCACCAGGCCCGGCTTGCGCCGGCCGACGCGCATGTTGACGATCAGATCCGTGCCGCCGGCCAGCACGCGGGCATTGCCGCGCGCCCCCGCCAGCAGCGTGAGGGCCTCGCCCAGCGACGTGGGCGCCGCGTAATCGAAGCTGTGCATAGGCGTTTTTAACTCCTTCTCTGATCGGGGGAGAATCCCGCCTTGCGCGGCGGGATGGTGGTGGAAAGGCAACGGCCTGCCGCGCGTCGCGCCAGCGTGCGGTAATGCCCAAGTGGCGGACTCTAGCAACTAGTCGCCGATTTTGTCACCGGGGCCGGGGTGATCGGCGCTGCGTACCAGCAGCGCGGCCAGGATGGCGAGCGCCAACGGCACGATCAGGGCCAGGAAAAACCCCTGTGGGCCGAAGTCCGCCAGCACCAGTCCGCCGGCCGCGCCACCCGCCACCGTACCCAGGCGCCCCATGCCGATCGCCCAGCCGACCCCGCTGGCACGCACCGCGGTCGGATAAATGGACACCGCCAGATAGTTGAGGGCGATCTGCGGACCGCCTACGCACAGGCCACTGAGCCCGACCAGTGCGAACACCAGCGGCCAGTTGCCGCCGGCCCGCGCCAGCAGCAGCGACACCAGCACCGCGCCAGCCAGCAGCAGCAGGATGACCCGGCGTACCGGCAGTTTGGGCAACAGCCAGGCCAGCGGCAGCATGAACAACAGCGCCGCGCCGTTGAGCGTCACCGTCGCCAGGCCGGCCTGTTCCCGGGGCAGGCCGGCGGCGGTAAGCACCGACGGAATCCACAGCACCAGGCCGAACCAGGCTACCCAGTTGAAAAAATAGGTGCCCCAGATGGCCACCGTGTTGTGCCGCAGGGCCGGCGAGAACAAGGCCGCGGCACCGACGCGGGTCGGCGCCTCCGGCAGCGTGAACACCGTATCGGCGGTCGGCGCAGCGGCGGGCGCCACCCGCGCCAGCAAACCTATGAGTGCCGACTGCCGATTGCGTCGCGCCAGGTAGTAAGGCGATTCCGGGAACAGAATCCACAGCAGCGGCAGGAACAGCAAGGGAGCGACTCCGCCCAGCACGAACACGCCCTGCCACCCCCAGGCGGGAATGACCTGCCCGGCGATCAGGCCGCCCAATATGGCGCCGACCGGCAAGCCGAGCCCGGCCAGCAGCATCACCAGGCCGCGGTGGCGATGGGGCGAGAACTCCGACGCCAGCGTATACACGTTCGGCGCCGCGCCACCCATGCCGATGCCGGTCAGGAAACGCAGCACCATGAGCTGCTCAACATTGACGGCAAACGCCGTCAGCAGCGAGAACAGCCCGAACACGGCCGTCGCCAGCAACACCGCCGCGCGTCGGCCGTAACGGTCGCCCAGCGGCCCGAACAGCACCGCGCCGAGCGCCATGCCGGCCACGCCCGCCGTGATGATGGGCGCCAGCCCGCGCGGCCCCACGCCCAGCGCCTGCGCCAGTGCCGGCCCGGTGAAGGCGATCGCCTGCGTATCGAAGCCATCGAAGGTGGTGACCAGAAAGCACAACAGCACCACGCGCACCTGATAGGCGCCAAAGCGTGCCTGATCGAACCACTGCGGCAAACCCTGACGCGCGCCGGCGTTCATGTCTTTAACCCCTCCCCCAACGATGTCCTGCTGTGCAGCATAGCAGCCGGCTGCGGACCGACCGCCCGGTCCGTTGGTCGACGGGCGACTTGTACTGAACGACCGTTGACATGACTGCCGGCGGGTGCCAGCATCGACCGTGTCCGAACTATAAAAACGGATTTCCGGGCGAGGGCGGGGAGGCTGACGCGATGTGCCGACCGGAGCAATCCGTCCGGCACCCTGACTTTACGAGGAACCCCAAGGATCTGAGCCTCCTCGGCCATGGATGGCCGGCATTGCCTGATGCGTACATGGCGCACCTGCACGGTGCTGGTTTGTTGCATGAGGAGGACGGTGATGCATATACGGCGCAATTGCGTTTTTCTGGCGGTTGGCGCGCTCCTGGCGACCGGGGCGGTCGCCAAGGTGTCGCCCGAGGAAGCGGCAAGACTGGGACTCGAGGGCACGGAGCTGACACCGTTTGGCGCCATCAGGGCCGGCAACGCGGACGGAACGATCCCGGCCTGGGAGGGCGGAATCAAGACGCCTCCCGCCGGCTACAAGGAGGGCGACTGGTACATCGACCCCTACGCCGACGACAAGATCCTGTTCACCATCACGGCGCAAAACCATCAGCAATATGCTGACAAGCTCACGCCGGGACAGATCGCGATGTTCAAGAAGTACCCGGATACATACAAGATGAACGTGTATCCGAGCCGACGCAGCGCGTCGTTTCCACAATGGCACTACGACAACTCGATCTACAACGCCACCCGCGCCGAGTGGTGCAACCCCTCGCCCGGGCCGAACCGTGAAACGCGCTGCCTGGCCTCGAATACCTCGAAGCCAGGCGTGTTCTTTCCGATTCCCAACGACGCCGCCGAGGTGATGTGGAACCACACCTTCCGCTTCGTCGGCAAGTGGTACACCGCAACGGCCTATGGTTACAACGCCTTTCCCGACGGCAGCTACGCCGAACAGGTCAAGCTTGACCGTTTCCTGATGCCGCTGTGGATCGGCCCGGACGCCGGCGGTGACCCCCCGCTGACGCACGAACGCTTCACCCGGCTGGGCGGCGGCGGCCTGTGCGCCTCGCAGGAAGACATTTCGCCGCCGCGCTCCGCCGGCACCATCTTCAGCGCCTGCCTGTACCTGCAGGACACCACCTTCGACGCCTACCTGTACGTGCCGGGGCAGCGCCGGGTGCGCAAGGCGCCGGAAATCGGTTTCTACGACAGCCCCGGCACCGGCTCGGACGGCCTGCGCACAGGCGACTCGCGCTGGACCTTCTGGCTGACCGGCCAGGAGGAATGGTACGAGTACGGGCCGCTGCAGCTCAAGGAAATATACATCCCCTACAACAGCTACAAGATCGCCCAGCCGGGGCTGACTTTCAAAGACATCGTCATGAAAGGCCACAACAACCCTGACCTGAAGCGCTACGAACTGCACCGCGTGTGGGTGGTGGAGGCCAAGCTGAAGCCCGGCTTCCGCCACCTGTCGCCGCACCGTTTCGCCTATATCGACGCCGATAGCTGGGACGGCGCACTGGGCGACATGTACGACGCCCGCGGCGATCTGTGGCGGGTGACCGAGTCCTACCTGATGAATTACTACAACGTGCCGCTGCCCTATTTCTGGGGTGATGACCACTCCGACCTCATCTCCGGCCGGCATTCGGCACTCAACTCCTTCTATAACGTCGGACCCAAAGGCACGGCTGCACCGCCGGATTTCACGGCCAAAGGCAGGCCGGATCAGGAGCTCTATACGCCAGCGGGCTTGCGCAAGTTTGGTGTTCGCTGAGGACAGCGCCTGATGCCCGACAAAGGCGGGGCGCTGGCGCCCCGCCTTTTTTAATCATTCGTTTAAAGCGATGCGGGGGATTCCATGAAGCTGTTCGAAAATGGAATATGCGCCTTGCTTGCCATGTTGCTTGCGGGCAGCGCCTTGGCCAAGGTCGCACCGGAGGAAGCAGCCCGGCTGGGAATCGAGGGGACCGAGCTGACTCCGGTCGGCGCCATACGGGCCGGCAATGCGGACGGCTCCATTCCGGCTTGGGAAGGCGGTATCACCCAAGCCCCGGCGGGGTACGAAGAGGGCAAGTGGTACATTGACCCCTACCCGAGTGACCAGCCGGTATTTACTGTCACGGCCCAGAACTATCAGCAATACGAAAAGTTTCTCGCGCCGGGGCAGATCGCGCTACTGCAAAAGTACCCGGACACCTTCCGTATGCCGGTCTACCCGACCCGGCGCAGCGCGTCGTATCCGCAGTGGTATTACGAAGGGTCGATTCATAACGCCGCCAATACGCAGTTCTGCAACCCATCTCTGGGTCCGCATCGTGAAGAGCGCTGTATAGACGAGACAAGCTTCAAGCCTGGCGTTTTCTTTCCCATTCCGAAGACGGGCGCGGAGGCGCAATGGAATCACCTGTACGCCTTCCACGGCAAGTACTGGGAAACTGCCGCGTACGCCTTTAACGTGTTTCCTGACGGCACCTACGCCGAGCACGCCGTGGTGGACCGCTGGATCTGGGGTATTTATCTGGCACCGGAGGAGCAGATCAAGGACGCGTACTTCACGCGCCAGGGCGGCGCTACCGGCTGTTTCTCGCAGGAGCAGATATCACCGCCGCGCAATGCCGGACAGATGTTTGGTGGCTGCACCTACCTGCATAACACGGATTTCGACGCCTATCTGTATGTGCCCGGACAACGGCGCGTACGCAAGGCGCCCGAAATTGGTTTCTATGACAGCCCGGGTACGGGCTCGGATGGCCTGCGCACGGCCGACCAGCGCTTCCTGTTCGCCATCACCGGTGCCGAAGAGTGGTATGAGTATGCCAAGCCGGTACTGCGCGAGATGATCATTCCGTACAACAGCTACAAGCTGGCGAGCCCGGAGTATGACTTCAAGGACATTGTGAAAAAGGGCCACGTAAACTCCGATCTGAAGCGTTACGAGCTGCACCGGGTCTGGGTGGTCGAGGCCAAGCTGAAACCCGGGTTCCGGCACCTGGGGCCGCGTCGTTTCGTCTATCTGGACGAGGACAGCTGGTGGGGCGTGTACGCCGAGATGTATGACCAGCAGGACAAGTTGTGGCGGGTGTCGGAGGCGTATCCGATGAATTTCTACAACCTGCCGGCCATCGTCTGGTGGGGTGAGGCGCACATGGACGTGATCAATGGCCGCTATTCGTCGGCCAACGCCTGGTACAACCAGGGCGCCAAGCTGGGCACCTTTCCGCCCAACTACAAGAAAATGCCCGACCCGGCGCTGTTTACCCCGGCCGGACTGCGCAAGTACGGCGTACGCTGAACGAACCCGTTGTTGACCGGACACGAGCTCTTAACGCATGAACGCACCCCAACCGAGCGGATTGCGCTGGCCGGCAGCCACCAACGCGGTGCCCAAGGCCATCTTCGACGACCCGGCGCTGTTCGAGCGCGAGCTCGAGGCCATCTTCTACGGCCCGGAATGGCACCCGGTCGCGGTGACCGGCGAGCTGCCGCGCAAGGGCGACTTCAAGACCATCCATGTCGGACGCCGGCCGCTGCTGATCGTGCGCGGCGACGACGACCAGCTGCGGGTGTTCTACAACGCCTGCGCGCACCGCGGCACGCTGCTCGAAACACGCTTTTGCGGCAATCGGCCCGAGTTTGAATGCCCGTATCACCGCTGGCTGTTCGACGACCAGGGCCGGTTGCGTGGCGCGCCCGGGCGGGACGATTTCTCGCCGAGTTTCAGCACTGACGATTTTGGCCTCACGCAGCTGCGCTCGGCCGATTTTGGCGGCTTGCTGTTCGTCACCATGAGTCCGGCGGCGCCCAGTCTCGAACAGTTTCTGGGCCGCATCGGACCGGCCCTGCGCACGGCACTGGGCGGCGACGGGCGTCTGGGCCTGTTGGGTTACCAGAAGGTGGTCTACGACACCAACTGGAAGGCCTACGTGGACAACGACGGCTACCACCCGCCGCTGCTGCACAAGGCCTTCAAGATGCTCAACTGGCAGGGCGGCGCCGGCACCCAGTACGCCACCGAGCGCGGACACGTGGTGATCGAGGCGGAACTGAAATTGCCGGACAACCCCGGCTTCCTGCGCGACCCGTCCCTGCTGGAATTTCGCCAGGCGCACCGTTCCAAAGGCTCGGTGGCGGTGGTGATCAGTCCGCTGACCGTGATCACCATGCACCTGGACATGATCAACATCCGCTTCGCCATCCCGCGCGCAGTCGGCAAAACGGAAGTGCATTACGGCTACTTCCATCACCTGGACGACGACCCGGACATGATCCGCCACCGCCTGCGTCAGGCCGGCAACATGCTGGGGCCAAGCGGGCTGGTGTCGATCGAGGACGCGGCCATCTTTCACCGCATCCAGGCCGGCAACCGCACGCCCGGCAACGCCTTGTTCCAGAAGGGCGTGCACGACGAGCACGCGCTGTGGTTCGACTTCAAGCAGAACGACGAGGCCGGCAACATGCCGCGCTGGGAGTGGTATCGAAAGGCGATGGGCTTCGTGCGGGACGAGGCCTGAGCCAACGGAAAACTGTGGGAGCCCGGCTGCGCCGGGCGATCATCGCGCAGCAAAGCTGCGCTCCTACAAGGTTTTCCTGATGGCGCTGGAAAATCCAGATGGATTTATTCAGCGCTTCACTCAGCGAGGCCGGCCGCCGTCTTCGATCCGCTGCAGGCGCCCGCCAACGAAGGTCAGCACTTGCAATGGCTTGCTGGTCCCGAAGTCGTAGACCCACTGCTCGACCAGCGGGCTGTCCGCGCCCACGGCGCCGGACACGACCTGCCGGGACTGGGGCTCACCGCACTGCCTGAGCACGTAGGCCGAAAAATCGCCGACATCGATCAGCTTGCTGCCGCAGCGTATGCCGGCCCAGGCGCCCTGCGTCAGCACAGATGCCGCCATCAGGATCAGCGCGGGCCGGATTTTCATGCTCTCAACCCCGAAAGATGAAATACGCGGCCCCGACCAGGCACAGCGCTGCCCACAGGTAATCCAGCCGCAGCGGCTGGCGCATGTAGAACACCGCAAACGGCACGAACACCGACAGCGCGATGATCTCCTGCATCACCTTCAACTGCGCCAGGCTGAGCGGGCCGTAACCCAGGCGGTTGGCCGGCACCTGCAGCAGGTACTCGAACAGGGCGATGCCCCAGCTGATCAAGGCCGCCACCAGCCATGGTTTGTGCTGCAGCTCGCGCAGGTGTGCGTACCAGGCGAAGGTCATGAACACGTTCGACAGGGTCAGCAGCAGGCCGGTACGCAGCACTGCAAAGCCGGCGTCGCTCACGTTGCAAGTCCGTCCACAACCACCATCTGTACGTCCGCCACGTCCTGGCGAAACGGTATCGCCGCCCGGTAGATGTCCGAATCATAGAACGCCTGTGCGGCGGCAAGGTCCGGGAATTCCACGATGATGACGCGCGCCGTCTCGGGCTCGCCTTCCAGGGTCAGCGTCGCGCCGCCGCGGGCCAGGAACCGTCCGCCGAAGGCGGCAATGGCGTCGGGAGTGCGCGCCATGTAGGCACGGTAGGCGTCGGCGTCGTGCACGTGGGCGCGGTAGATCAGGTAGGCGGGCATCGGGGTCACCGGTCGGGCAGCCGGCCGGTGACACGCAGCTGCACCGGCAGGTCGCGAATCTTGCGCAGTATCCGCAGGTGGCGGACCAGTGGCCACCAGTCGTAAAGATATATCTGCAGCGGCCGCCACATGGCGACCCAGCCGCTGATCAGCAGGCCCTCGGCCAGGATGTCGCGCAGGGTGCCGGTCAAGGTTCCGACCACCACGCCGCGCGCACCCAGGCAGGCAAACAGAAAACCGACGCCGATCAACAGCGACAGCCGCCCCTGGCGCAGCAGCAGATCGAGCCGCCGCCCGGCGTGCGCCGCCCGGTAATCGAAATAGCCGCGGATGCTGTCCGCCAGCAACGCCGGGCCGGGGTCGCGCGGTGTGGTGGCCGGCACGTGGAACACCAGCTTCAGCGGCGTCCCGAGCGGGAATTCCTCCACCGCGCCGACGATGTACTGCTCGGCTTCATCGTCCAGGTCCTTGTCCAGGAACGGCGCCGGGTCGAGCGAGTTGAACAGCGCCCGCAGCTCGCGCAGGTGCACTTCCACCAGATAGGCATCACCTTCGCGGCGGTAGCGTCGCGCCAGGCGCTGCGCCGGCGTTTGCCCGAACACGGTATCAGGATGCCGCGTCGCGCCGGCCAAGATAGCGGCGCCGGCTGGCCGGCAGCAGCAGCAGGCAGGCGACACCCAGCAGCAGGGCGCTCTTGGCGTACAGCGACGGCGGCAGCTTGGCCGGTTGGCCGGCCAATCCGGCCATCACCAGCGCGGTGCTGACCGATATCAGAAACACCGTCGCACCGCCGGTCGCCAGCCACCAGGCCCAGGCCTGAGCGCGCCGCAGGCCGTGCAGCAGCCACAGCACGCCAGCCACGGTGATGACGGCCCGCGACAGGTCGGTGCCGACGCCGCTGTCCAGCGCGCTCGAGGCGCCTTCGCCCAGCGCGATCAGGCCGTAGGCGGCGAGCAGGAACAGCGGCAGTCGAGGTGGAGACATCGGATCAGCGACCTGGGCGGGGCGCGGCAGGGTAGCACCGCGCCCCAGCGGCAGCGAGTTGACACCTCACGCCGGGTGCGCTGTCTGCGGGCCGTCGCGGCGCAGCACTCTGAGCAGGCACGGCGTGAAGCTGAGCGTCACCAGGGTCGAGAACAGCAGCCCGAACAGCAGCACGATGCCCAGCCCCCGGTACAGCTCGGTGCCCTCGCGCGGCAGAAACACCAGCGGAAACAGGCCGAACAGCGTGGTCAACGTGGTCATCATGATCGGCCGCAGGCGGGTGCGGGCGGCGTCCAGCAGGGCATCGACCGGCGTCCGGCCGGCGGCCAGATTCTCGCGGTGCCGCTCCACCAGCAGGATCGGGTTGTTCACCACCACGCCGATCAGCACCAGAAATCCAAGCACCGTGATCATGTCGAAGGTGGCCGCAATGCCGACCGCGTTCATCACCCAAAGGCCCAGCACGCCGCCCGCATAGCCGAGCGGCACGGTCAGCATGATGACCAGCGGGTAACCCCAGTGGCGCAGGATGGCGACCATGATCAGGTAGGTCAGCGCCAAGGCCAGCAGCATGTTGTCGGCCAGCGCGGCGCGGGTGGCGGCCAGCTTGTCGCTGGCGCCGCCAATGGTGATGTGCACGCCGGCGGGCACCTGGCCGGCCGCGCGCAGGGCGCCGATCACCTCGATCTCGACCTTCTGCACCGCCGTTTCGAGCGGCATGTCGCTGGGCGAGACGATGTTCAGGGTCACCGTGCGCTGGCCGTTCAGGCGACGAATGGTGTCGGTATCGACGGTCTCGCGCAGCTGCGCCACCGCCGACAGCGGCACGATGCCGCCGCGCTCGGTATACAGCGGCAGTGCGGCAAGGTCGGCCGGGCGCTGCGGCGGCCGCTCGCTGCCGTACAGGAACAGGTCCACCTTGCGGTCGCCCAGGTAGAAGTCGTCGTGATAGGCGCCGTCGGCCAGCGCCCATACCAGGTAGCCCAGCTCGTCCGCGCCCAGGCCCAGTTCCGCCGCCCGCTCCCAGTCCGGGCGCACTTCGATGAACGGCTGGCCCAGGCTCAGGCTGGGTGGGTCGGGCAGGATTTGCGGGTCGTGCAGCACCTCGCGCGTTTTCAGGAACGCCTTCAGGCCCAGATCGAACAACTGCTGCAGGTTCTCGCCGGAAATATCGAGTTCCATGCTGCGCGTGCCGCCCTCGTTGCCGGAGAAGATCGAGCCGCGGGCCGAGAACGAGATCATGCCCGGGTAGTCGGCAAAGCGCCGGCCGAGCGTCTCGATCAGCGGCGTGATGTGCGCGCGGTCGCGCGTGCCGGCGATGATCTCCAGCCCTCCCGCGCTGGCGTTGGTCATGAACCAGCGCAGCGGCGGGATGTCGTCGCGGGCCGGATCGAAATCGGCCGCCTCGCGCCCCAGATGCGGCGCAAAGACGGCGTCGATTTCGCGCCCGATGCGGTCCATGGTGGCCAGGTTGTAACCCGGCGGCGGGAACAGCATCGAGAACGTGACCGCCTCCTCGCCCTCCGGCAGGTACTCGGCGCGCGGCGTCAGCAGCAGCGCCACCGCGCCGGCAACCAGCGCGACCGCGGCCACGTAGCCGGCGCTGCGGGCGCGACTGCGCAGCAGCCAGCCGAGCAGGCGCGTGTAGACGCCGGCAAAGCCCTGGCCAACGCGTTGCAACAGGCCCGTCGTGGGCGCCTCGCCGGCCGCACTGGCAAAGCGCGCCTCGGCCACCGGCACCAGGGTCAGCGCCACCAGCAGCGAGGCGATGATGGCGGCGGAAATCGCAATCGCGATGTCCGAGTACAGCTGGCCGGCCTCCTCGCGCACCAGCAGCAGCGGGATGAACACGATCACCGTGGTGGCGGTGGAAGCGAGCACCGCGCCCCACACCTCGCGCGTTCCGGCCAGCACCGCGTCCAGCCCACGGCGGCCGGCGGCGCGGTGGCGGTGGATGTTCTCCAGCACCACGATGTTGTTGTCGAGCGTCATGCCGATGGCCAGCGCCACCCCGGCCAGGGACACCACGTTGATGGTGCGCCCGGCCCACAGCAGGCCGATGAAGGCGGCCAGCGTGGCCACCGGAATGCCGAGCGCGCCGATCAGCGTCGGCGTCGCCCGGCGCAGGAACAGGTACAGCGCCAGCACCGCCAGCAAGGCGCCCAGGATCAGGTTCTCGCGCACCACGCCGACCGCCTGGCGCACGTAATTGACGTCCGAGTGCATCAGGTGCATCTGCAGGCCGGCCGCCGGCAGGACGGTCTGCTGCAGGCGCTGCGCAGTGGCCGTGACGGCCCGCTCGACCTCCACCACGTTGGTGCCGCGCTGCTTCTTGACCATCACCATCAGGCCCGGCTCGCCGCCAAAGCGCGAATGCGTGCGCAGCTCCGCGTGCGTCAGTTCGGTCCGCGCCAGATCGCGCACATACACCGGGGTGCCGTCGCGCTGGGCGACGATGGTGTCCTGCACGTCTGCGACGTCCTCGAAACGGCCCAGCGTGCGCACCAGGTAGCGGCGCTTGCCGGCGTCGATGTCGCCGCCGGACATGTCCTGGTTGCGGGCCAGCAGGGCATCGCGCAGTTCGCTGAGGCGAATGCGCCGCTGCGCCAGACGGGCCGGGTCCACGTACACCCGCAACTGGCGCTCGGCGCCGCCTTCGACCTTGACCTCCGCCACGCCCGGCGTGCGCTCGAGCGCCGCCTTCACGTGGTCCTCGACGAAGTCGAACTGGCCTTCGATGTCCAGCCCGCGCGGATTGCCCGCCGCCGGCTGGATCACATAGAACATGAAATAGTTGTCGGAGAACGCCGTGGTGAAGATGCGCGGCCGGTCCACGTTGTCCGGGTAGCGGGGCACCTGCGACAGCGCGTTGTTGGTCAGCGCCAGCACTTCGCTGAGGTTCCGGCCCAGGCCGAATTCGAGCTCGATGCTGGCGCCGCCTGTGGTGGCCTCGGCGGTCATGCGCGCCAGGCCCGGGATCGAGCGCAGGTACTCCTCCTGCTCGATAAGGATCTCGCGCTCCACGTCCTGCGGCGCCGCGCCGGGCCAGGCGGTGGTGACGGTGAGCGAGGTGATGTCCATGTCCGGGATCATCTGCACCGGCACCCGGAATATGGCCGCCGCGCCGAGCAGGCACACCACCAGCGCGGCGACCGCCACCACCACGCCGTGCCGGATGATGCCTTCCAGCATGGCCGCCTCAGGAGCCGCCGACGATGCGCAGCGCCTGGCCGGGGCGCAGGCGTTCGTTGCCTTGCACGACGACCCGTGTGCCGGGCGGCAGCTCGCTGCCCAGCAACTCGACCCGATCGCCGAGTGCACGGCCCGGTCGCACCGGAACGGGCGCGGCCTGCAGCGCATCGCCCTCGCCCTGCACCGCCCACACCACGGCGCCGCCATCGGCGTCGCGCACCAGGGCGTCGACCGGAACCGTGGCGACCGGCGCGGTGTCGGCGGTTGTGGTGGGCAGCGTCACGTCCACCGACATGCCGGGCGCATAAACCTGCTGGGGATTGGGCAGCTCGACGCGCACCCGAAAGCTGCGCGCCGCCTCGTGACCGACCGGGATCAGACGCGATACGCTGGCCATGATCGGCTCGCCGGGCACGGCATCGAAGCGCAGCTCGACCGGCGTGCCCGGCCTGACCGTGGCGTAGTGGATTTGCGGCAGGGCGAATTCCACCCGCAGTGGCGCCGTCTCGACCAGCTCCAGCACGCCGTCACCGGGCCGCACCCAGGCGCCAAGTTCCGTGTGCTTGCGGCTGATCACGCCATCGAAGGGGGCCTTCAGCGCGTGGCGGGCGAGTTCGTCTTCGAGCAAGGCCACGCGGGCATTGGCAGCGGCGGCATCGGCCTGTGCCTGGCGCCGCTGCGCCCGCGCCTGGTCGAAGCTGTCCTGCGGCGTCATCTTCTGCGCCACCAGTTGCGTCTGGCGGCGCTCCTGCACGGTGGCCAGGTCGACCGCCGCCCGCGCGCGTTGTGCGTCGGCCCGCGCGGCCCGCAGCGCGAGGGCTTGCGGGCGGTCGCGCAGGCGCAGCAACAGGTCGCCGGCGCGTACCGTATCGCCGTCGTCGACCGCCAGCTGCGATACCACGCCGGCCACTTCCACCGACAGCAAGGCGCTGCGCCGCGCCAGCACGGTGCCGGGCAGCACCAGCTGCGCCTGCGGCGGGGCGTGTTCGAGTGTGGCCACGGACACCGCGGCGGCTTCGTCGGCACCGGGTGCCGGGCCGGCCAGCAGCAGGCCCAGCAGGGCGCCGGGCAGCAGCAATCTGCGCATGGGGTCTCCTCCCTTTGGGCAGCGCTGCGCCGGGCAGCGGTGCCTTTTGCGCTTTTTATACGCTCAAATGCTGGCCCGATGCGGCCTTCGGGGAGCTACCGAGCGGCGGGCACGCCGGTCGGAATACAGACTGGGCAGGAGTCGGCGGCTCAGGCCGCCTGTTCCGGAATGTCGTTGCCGATGCGGGTGATGCCGTTGTCGGCGTCCACATAGACCAGGCGCGGTTTGTGGATCAGCACCTCGGCACGATCCAGGCCGCAGTAGGCGGCGATGATGACCTTGTCGCCCACGCTCGCCTTGTGGGCGGCGGCGCCGTTCACGGAAATGACCCGGCTGCCGCGCTCGGCGCGGATGGCGTAGGTCGTGAACCGCTCGCCGTTGGCGATGTTGTAGATGTCGATCTGCTCGTACTCACGGATGCCGGCCGCGTCCAGAAGGTCGGCATCGATGGCGCAGGAGCCCTCGTAGTCAAGCTCGACCCGGGTCACGGTGACCCGGTGCAGCTTGGCCTTCAGCATGTACTGAATCATTGCCTGTACCTGCGGTGACTGGCGTGTGGACGATCAGCCCGGCGTTCCCTGGCCGCGGGCGACATCGAACGGGTGGTTGTCGATCAGCCTGGCCTTCCCCAGCCAGGCGGCGGTTAATACCACACGTCGGCCATCGGCCGTCGCGGGGGGCGCCAATTGTGCATTGCGAAAACGGAAATATTCAACACGGAAACCCGCGTCGTTCAGGGCTGCCGTGTGGTAGGCCTCGATGGCGGGCAGCGGCGCGTCGGCTGCCGCGCCCTCGCCGGCTGCCGCCAGCAGCGCCTGATAAAGGCGCGGCGCCAGTGCGCGCTCGGCCGGCGTCAGGTACTGGTTGCGCGAACTCATGGCCACACCATCCGCCTCGCGCACGGTCGCGAGCCCGATGATCTCGACCGGCAGCAGCAGCTCGCGCACCAACGCCCGCACCACGGCGAGCTGCTGGTAGTCTTTCTCGCCGAACACCGCGCAATCCGGCTGCACCAGGTTCAGCAACTTGGTCACCACGGTGGCCATGCCGCGGAAATGGCCGGGGCGGAACTCGCCCTCCAGCGGCTGGGCGCTGTGCGTCGGCTCGACGTAGGCGGCCAGATCCAGGCCGTGCGGGTACAGCGTCTCGACATCGGGCGTGAACAGCAGGTCCGCGCCGCGACTCGCCAGCGCCCAGGCGTCTGCCTCCAGCGTGCGCGGATAGCGCTCGAAATCGTCCGCGCGGTCGAACTGGGTCGGATTCACGAACACGCTGACCACCACCCGCGCCGCCTGCGCGCGGGCAGCGTCGACCAGACGCAAATGGCCCTCGTGGATATTGCCCATGGTCGGCACCAGGGCAACACGCTCACCGGCCGCCCGCCAGCCACGCAGCGTGGCGCGCAGCGTGGCGCGCAGCGTGGCCGCGTCGCTTATGTGCAGCATCAGTCGTAGCCGTGCTCGGCGGCCGGGAAACTGCCGTCCTTGACCGCCTGCACGTAGGCTGCAATCGCCGCGCCCAGGTCGTCGTGGCCAGCCAGAAAATTGCGCACGAAGCGCGCCGGCGTCGGATTCATGCCCAGAGCATCCTGCAACACCAGCACCTGGCCGTCGCAGTCCACGCCGGCGCCGATGCCGATGGTGGGGATGGCAAGGTCACGGGTGAGCTGCGCCGCCAGGGCGCGCGGCACGGCTTCGAGCACCAGCAGCGCGGCGCCGGCCTGCTGCAGGGCCAGCGCGTCGTCGCGCAGGCGCTGCGCGGCCGCCTCGCCACGGCCCTGCACCTTGTAGCCGCCCAGTTGGTGCACAGACTGCGGCGTCAGGCCAAGGTGGCCGCACACCGGTACGCCGCGCTCGACCAAGAACTCGACCGTCGGCGCCATCGCGGCACCGCCCTCGAGCTTGACCATGTGCGCCAGGCCTTCCTTCATCAGCCGGCCGGCGCTGCGCAGCGCCTGCTGCGGGCTTTCCTGGTAACTCATGAACGGCAGATCGGCCAGCAGCAAGGCCCGCTCCAGGCCGCGCGCCACACAACGGGTGTGATAGACCATCTCGTCCAGCGTCACCGGCACCGTGGTGGCCTGACCCTGGATGACGTTGCCCAGCGAATCGCCGACCAGCACCACGTCGACGGCCGCGGCTTCCAGCAGGCGGGCGAAGGAGTAGTCGTAAGCGGTCAGCGAGGCGATGCGCTGGCCGGCCTGCTTCATCTTGCGCAGGGTATCGAGGGTGACGGCCATGGCACTGGCTCCTCGCGGCAGCCCGGGCGGGCTGCGGGGCGCGACATTCTAATGAAGGGGGGTCAGCCCGCAAGCGCGGCCGCTGTTGCGACCGTTGCCGGTGGGTCGTAGCGACACAGGCCGTGGTCGATGCAGCCGGCGAGCAGCTCACTGACCCGCCCGCGACCGGGTATGACCAGCCGCGGCGCAATCTCGGCCAGCGGCACCAGCACGAAGTCGCGCTCGTGAGCCCCGGGGTGCGGCAGGGTCAGGGCAGGCTCGTGGCTCACGAGGTCCGCATACAGCAGCAGGTCCAGATCCAGCGTGCGCGGCCCGTTGCGCTGATCGGCGCAGCGTTGCCGGCCCTGGCGGCGCTCGATGGCCAGCAGTTCGGTCAGCAACTCGGCCGCCGGCAGGCCGGTGTCCACCTTTGCGACTGCGTTGATGTAATCCGGCTGATCGGCCGGCCCCATGGGGCGGCTAAGGTACAGGGCTGAACGCTTCACGAGCGTGGTCAGCGGCAGGCTGGCGATGGCGCCCAGCGCGCGCTCGATCTGCCCGGCAGGATCGTCAAGGTTCGCGCCCAGGCCGATGAATGCCGGCCAAGCGTTCATACGTCGGCGGCGACCGGTGGCGCAGAGGCGCCCTGGGCGCCGCGCCGCCGACCACGCCGACGGCGGCGACGGCGCGGCAGCGCGCCGTCGGGGGACTCGCCGTCGGTTTCGGCCTCGATCGGCAGGTCCAGTCCTTCCTGTCGGGCGGCCCAGAAATTGACCACAGACTGCAGGTCCGGCTCGGACTGAGCGCGCAGGGCCAGGAAATCGAAGGCCGCCCGAAACCGTGGGTGGCCGAGCAAGCGGTCGGGCTGGCGACGGCGTTGCAGCCGGCTTTGCAGGGACCAGATTTCGGCCGCCGGCAGCGTAAAGCGCTTGGGCACCGCGAGCAGGTCGTTTTGCGTGCGCAGCACGTCTTCCTGCGCCTTGATCAAGGCATCGTGTTCGGACACGCCGCGCACCAATTGATGCGCCATCGCTTCCTGCAGCGGCTCCCACAACAAGACCGCAATCAGGAACGCCGGTGTCACCGGCAGGCCGGCAGCGACCCGCTGATCAGTGTTGGTCAGCGCGGCACGGATCAGCCGGTCGCGCTCCGGCGCCAGCGCGGCGGACTCCACCGGAAACAGGTAATCGAGCAGCCGATAGCGACTCAGCTGTTCGTAGCTGCGAATGCCATGCCCGGACAGCAGCAGCTTGACCGTCTCGTCGAACAACCGCGCCTGCGGCACCGTTTCGAGCAGATAACCGAGTTCGAACAGCGGCGCCTCGGTGGCCGGTTCGATGGTCAGCTCCAGCTTGGCGGCCAGGCGCACGGCGCGCAGCATGCGCACCGGATCCTCGCGGTAGCGGGCCTCCGGATCGCCGATGGTGCGCAGGCGGCGCTTGTCGATGTCCTCCAGCGCGCCGACGTGATCGATGAGCGAGAAATCCTCGATGCGGTAGTACAGCGCATTGACGGTGAAGTCCCGGCGAATCACGTCTTCCTCGCGCGTGCCGTAGACGTTGTCGCGCAGGATGCGATCGCCGTCCAGGCGGGCATCGGCTTCGTCCTCGGCCTTGTCGTGCGAGGCGCGGTAGGTGGCTACCTCGACGATGTCCGGCCCGAAGTGCACATGCGCCAGGCGAAAGCGCCGGCCGATCAGCCGGCTGTTGCGGAAGGTGGCGCGCACCTGTTCGGGCAGCGCGCTGGTGGCGATGTCGAAGTCCTTGGGCGTGACACCCAGCAGCAGATCGCGAACGCCGCCGCCGACCAGACAGGCCTCGTAACCGGCCTTGTGCAGGCCGTACAGGACGTTCAGCGCGCTCTTGCTGATGTGCGCGCGGGAAATGGAATGTTCGCTGCGGGGCAGGATGCGGGGCGGGCCGAGGGAAGGTTCCGGCATAGGTCTCGTGTCGAGGGTGCGTCCCGGGGGCGGGCGCAGTGCCCGCCTGTCGCAACAGGACGTGTGTGGGCTATAGTAGCAGCTTGCCTTTGACGCCACCGGCTCCCTTCGTCTAGTGGCCCAGGACGTCGCCCTCTCACGGCGAAAACAGGGGTTCGAGTCCCCTAGGGAGCGCCATCCGACAGCCGAATCAACCGGCCCGGATGTTGCGTAAGCATGAAGATGGGGGCAATCCCCACCGTATCAAGAGGCACCCGCGTGATCGATCCAGTCCTTGCCGGCACCGAGCCGGCCATCCGCGTGTTGGCCATGCCGGCCGACACCAATCCCACCGGCGACATCTTCGGCGGCTGGATCATGGCGCAGATGGACCTGGCCGGCGGCGTTCTTGCCAGTCGCCGCGCTGGTGGCCGCGTGGTCACCGTGGCCATGAACGCATTTGAGTTCCTGCAGCCGGTATTCGTCGGCGACCTGGTCAGTTGTTACGGCCATGTCGTGCGCGTCGGCCGCACCTCGCTGACCCTGCAACTGGTGGCGTACGCGCAGCGCGCTGGCGATCCCGGTCAAGTGGTCAAGGTCACGGAAGCCACGGTGACTTTCGTCGCCGTGGACGAGCAGCGAAGGCCACGGCCGGTGCCGCCATTGGATGCGCCGACCGACGAGCCAGCTCCAGCGGCCTGACGCAGATCACCGCCGCCACGCGCGGCGCCCAGCAGACGAGACTCGCCTGAGTCGAGGCGCCCAGAACGTCCCTTCAGGCTTCCTCGCGCACAAACCCCATCAGCTGCCGGTAGTGCTCCCACCACAGGGCGTTGGGCGCCTCGTCGTTCTGCTTGGTCTCGGTCAGGTCGGCGCCCTCGCGGTACCCCTTCAGAAAAAAGGTGGTCGACGGGTCGGTGTCCAGCGCCTGCTGGATGCGCAGGAATACGGTGGCGTCCTCCAGGCTCACGAAGCCGCTCGGACCGATCATGTTCGACGACTGGCGCAGGCGGTGGCGCACCATGTCGGCGTCGTCATCGGCGTGGGCGAAGTAGGCGTAATGCACCTCGACCTGGTCCAGCCCGACCGGGTTTGCATAACGAATGTTGAAGATGTCCAGGTGGTTTGCGATCGCCGTCAGTGGCCAGAACGCCAGCAGGCTGGAGCCGGCCGCCTGCGCGGCCGCCTTGTTGCGCGGCGCAGCGCCACCCTGGTAGCCGATCACGCTCGGGTCGCGCAGCAGCCCGCCGTCACTGGGCTGAGCTGCCACCTCGGACAGGATCATCATGTGTCCGGCCGGCAAACGGCTCTGGCGCCCGCTGCCACCCTGCCAGCGCAGGATGCGAAAGGCGGCGTGCAGCAGCGGCGCATGGAAGGCGTCGTTGTCGATGTAGACCTTCCAGTTGGACTGGTAGCGGACCTTCTGATAGCCCAGCAGCGTCAACCGGCCATCGCCGCCCAGGGCATCCCTGACCGGCTCTGCCATGTGGCCCATCCAGTCCATCAGCGGCGGCGGACTGGCATGCAGGCTCACGAACAACAGGCCCATGTATGTCCCCGTACGGGGCTCGGCCAGGTTGTAGTCGGCGCGTTTGAAATCGGGCGGGAACTCGGCCTCGCCCGGGCATGATCGCAATTGCCCACGGGTATCGAATACCCATCGGTGGTAGGGGCACTCGATGTCGCCGCTGTGGCCGCGAAAGGCCATCGCAAGGCGCGTGCTGCGGTGCGTGCAGGCGTTGTGGAAGGCGCGCACCACGCCGTCGTCACCGCGGATGATCAACAGCGGCGTGCGGCCCACGGTAACGGTCTTGTAATCGCCGGGCTTGGGCAACTCGGCGTCGTGCGCCACCGGGTGCCAGACCGGGCCGCGAAAGATGCGCTCGTGCTCCAGGGCGAACACATCGGCATCCTCGAATGCCCACTTGGGCACCTGATTGAACGCCGCCGGCCAGCGTGGCAATGAGGCCGGCAGGGTGTCGTTGGGTTTCATCAGGGTTCCTCCTGAAATGCGAACGCCCAAACCAGCGCTTACATCAACCTGAAAAAGCGCCGCGCGTTGTCGCCCAGGAGCTTGTTCTTCTCCTCCAGGGTCAAGTCCGGCTGCGCGTAGGCGGCCTCGATTTCCTTGCGCACGGCGCGGAAATCCACCTCGTGCGGGTAGTCGGTGGAAAAGGCCCATGCATCCGGACCCACGCGCTTGATCAGGTGTGCCAGCGTGCCCTCGCCAGGCTCGCAGCCGATCAGGATACGGCCGGTGCCAAGCGCCTCCTCGAAGGTGCGGTAGGCGCCCATCATGCCCAGTTCCGCATTGCGCGCCATGCGATCGAGCAGCACGGTGGTCCAGCCGCAGCCGCCCTCCGCATAGGTGACGCGCAGGTCCGGAAAGCGCTCGAAAAGTCCGTTATGGATCATCGACGTGGCAGCGATCATCAGGCCCATCGGGTGATGCACGACGTGCGAGGCGAGAATCGAATTGACCGAACCGAGCCCCAGACCGACGTTGGAGCCGCCGTGCACGCCCAGCGCGCAGCCCAGCTCGGATGCCTCCTTGTAGACCGGCCAGTAATACTCGTGCCCTAGGTCCAGCGGCAGGCCGGTCGAGGGCAGCATCGCGCCCGGCAGCTTCAGCTCCTTCACCGCGCGGCGCAGTTCGATGACCGCCTCGTCCACTTTCTGCATCGGGATCAGCGCCATCGGCAACAGCTTGTCGCTGACCCGCCTATAACGGTCGGCGACGTAGTCGTTATAGGCGCGGCAGACGGCAACGGCGTAGTTGTTTTCACGCAGCTGGCCGACCGTCAGGCCTTCGCTGGTGTACATGACGGCGTATTCGACGTTGACGTTGCCGAGGAACTCCAGCCAGTCCTCGGCCGAGCCCTTGCGGTGCTTGCTGGCCGTTTCCTGCTCGCCCATCACGCCGTGTTCGGCCTGAAAAACGGCCGGATTTGGCCAGTGCACGCCGTCGAGCGTCGGAAACGGCGTACGAAAGAAATTCTGCGGGTTCAGGCACAGCTCGCGTACCGACGGGTGCGCGTACTCGGCCATCTCGGCCAGCGATTCCATGATGTGGCCGTCGGCGTCGACGGCCGGGCGCAGTGTGGTGGCGTCCATCGGGGCGGTCTCCTCGGCAAAGCAGCAGTTGCCTAACGTTCGTTATTTAAGGGTACGCAAAGTAGCGCCCGGCGGGCGCCTTGACAAGCTTCAGGGCGAGCCCGCCCCCGCAATCTGAACCTGCACGGTTTCCACACGGGCGCTGGAGTCGCCCCTGGCCAGGCGCTCGACGTCGGTGTCGGCGGTGACCATGAACAGCGTGCGCCCGTCCGGGCCGCCCAGGTTGCAGGCCACCGCTCGCCGGCCGGGCGTCGGCACCTGGTGCGTGATCCTGCCGCCCTGCTCGACGCGCAGGTAGGCATCGCCGACAAAGGCGCTGACCCACACCGCGCCGGCGGAGTCCAGGCAAATGCCGTCCGGTGCGTAGTCGCCCAGCGTCGCGAACACCCGGCGGTTGACCAGGGCGCCGCCGCGGATGTCAAACGCCGTCAGGCGATGGGCAAAGGTTTCGGCCACGATCAGCGTGCCGCGGTCGGGCGTGATCACCATGCCGTTCGGGAAATTGAGCTCGGTCGCCACTTCGCGCACGCGCCCCTGGGCATCGACGTGGTGCAGGTTGGTCAGCCGGCCCTCGCCGCCGCCGAACAGGTCGAAACCGAAGTTGCCGACAAACACCCCGCCATCGGGCGCGCGGACCATGTCGTTGATGTCGCCGGTAACGTGCGGCGCCAGATCCGCGAACGGCTCCACCCGGCCATCCGGCCAGCGGCGCAGCAACTTGCGGTCCTGCATCGACACCACCAGCAGACTGCCGTCGTCCAGAAAGGCGAGTCCGGACGGGCGCCCGCCGGGCAGCGTGAGTACCGTTTCGGCCTGCGCCGGGCCGGTCGAGCGCAGCACGCGCCCGCCGAACATGTCCGATAGCCACAGGGCGCCGCCGTGCCAGCGCGGGCATTCGCCGAATACGAGCCCTTCCAGGTACACCTCTGACGTGAGCGTCTGCATCGCGTTCTCCTCGGTTTGCTGTGTCTGCCGGTCTTGCTGCCGGTGCTCGCCGGTATCATTGCACCGAATTCGCCCCCGCGGCCCGGCCCGGTTGGGCCTCCCGTCGCCAGTCCGGGCCATCACCGCGTGAATCCATTTGTCCTTGCCATGCAGCGGCTGCTGTTTTGGTCGCTGGTGGGCGTCATCCGCGCCATGCCGAATCCGGCGGCGCTGCGCCGCTGGTGCCTGCTGATGGCGGCGGCGATGCGTCCGTTTGGCGGCGGCTGGCGTCGCCTGGTGCGCCGCAACCTGCGCCTGGTGTATGGCGACACGCTGTCGGTCGCCCAGCGGCGGGCCATCGTGCGGGGCGTGTTCGAGCACTCGGCGCGCGGCTTTGGCGAGCTGTTCTGGGAGCCGCAACGGCATGGCCTGTCGATCGCCGACTGGTGCCAGGTCGAAGGCCTGCAGCACCTGGATGCTGCCCTGGCGGCCGGCAAGGGCGTGCTGCTGGCCACCGCGCATCTGGGCGGCTGGACGCTGCTGCCGCGCTACCTGAACGAGCGCGGCCATGCCACCGGCTCCCTGCTGCGCCTGCCCAGCAATCCGGTGGCCCACGCGGCCGAGGCCGACGCCGTCACCCGCATGGGGCTCACCTTCTACAACACGCCGCTCAGCCGCGAACATGCCCACGCCTGCCTGAAGTTGCTGCGCGGCAATGGCATTCTGTTTATCGTTGCCGACCGGCGCTCGGCCGACGTGAAGGTGGATTTTCTCGGGCATCCTGCGTGGTGTGCGACCGGTACGGCGTCGCTGCACCTGCGCACCGGCGCGGCCATCGTGCCGGCCTGCGCGCTGCGCGTGGGCGATGGCTTCCGATTGGTGTTCGAGCCAGCACTGACGCCTGTGCCAAGCGGCGACCGCAAGGCCGACGAGCTGGCTATCACGGCCGAGCTGCACCGGATTTTCGGCGGCTGGGTGCGGCAGCACCCCGAACAATGGATGTGGAACCACAACCGCTGGCGGCCGCGCCGCAGCGAGATGAAGGAGGGACGGCATGAACATCGCCCATGAACTGATCGACGCGGCTGACCGCTGGCCGGACGGCACGGCGCTGCTGTTCAACGATCAAGCCATCGGTTTCGGCACGCTGGCGCAGCGCGCCGGTCGCTGGCAGGACGGCCTGCAGCGCCTGGGCGTCAAGGCCGGCGACCGGGTGGCCATGCTGCTGCCAAACGGGCCGGAGTTCTCGGACGGCTACTACGCCACGGTGGCCCTGGGCGCGGTGTTCGTGCCGCTGGACCCGGTGCTCAAGGCCGACGAGCTGGCCGAGATCCTGGCCGACCTGCAGCCGCGATTGCTGGTAGTGGCCAATGGCAGCGAGGCTGCAGCCCGCGAGGCTCTGACCGTCAAGGGCGACACGCTGGCCCTGTACACCGTGGCCGATGTCGAGCAGACCGGCCGCCCGGCGCCGCTCGCCCCGCTGACGCTCAATGCCGTCACCACCACGGCGGTGGTGCTTTACACCTCCGGCACCGTCGGCGGCCCGAAGGGAGTGATGCTCAGCCACGATGCGCTGACGCACTCGATGACCGCCATGATCGATGTTCTGGGCATCGCACCGGGTGACGTCTACGGCCTGGCGGTGCCGATGTCGCACATCTCCGGCCCCATGCTGCTGGGCACCGCGATGCGCAGCGGCATGACGCTGCTGCTGTTCGACCGCTTCGTGCCATCCCGTTTCCTGGACGAGGCCGAGCGCCACGGCATGACCCTGGCGCACATGGTGCCGCCGATGGCGCACGCGCTGCTGCACACGCGCGGCGAGCATCGGCTGGAGACGTTCCGTTCGCTGCTCACCTTCGGCATGACCGCCTCGCCGGAAATGCTGCACCAGTTCCATGCCCGCTGGCCGCACATCGGCCTGGCCTCGGGCTATGGCCTGACCGAAACCGGGCCGCTGGTGGTGCTGGGTCCGGCACGCTTCCCGCCCGAGAAATTCGGCGCCGTCGGCCAGCGCCTGGCCTATGCCGGTGTTCGGATCGTGGATGACGAAGGGCACGACGTGCCGGCCGGCGACAGCGGCGAGGTCTGGCTGTCCGGCCCCAGCCTGATGCAGGGCTATTTCAGGCGGCCGGCGCTGACCGCCGAGATGATGCCGGACGGCTGGTTTCACACCGGCGACATCGGCATGTTCGACGCCGACGGCTACCTGTGGATTCAGGGCCGCAAGAAGGACGTCATCAACGTGGCAGGCCTGAAGGTGTACGCGCCGGAGGTCGAGGACGCCATCTACAAGCACCCACAGGTGGCCGAAGTGGCGGTCATCGGCATCACCGGCGGCCTCAAGGGCGAGGCGGTCAGGGCGGTGGTGGTGCCCAAGCCGGGCGCCACGCTGACCGCTGGTGACATCGTCGACCACTGCCGCGGCCTGCTGGCCGACTACAAGGTGCCGCGCCAGGTGACCATCCGCGAGGAATCCCTGCCCCGCTCGCGCACCGGCAAGATCAACAAGGAAGCACTGCGCGGCGGTTGAGGCCCCGTCGAAGCGGCCCGGCAGACGGTTCTCGTGTAGGAGCGGGCCATGCCCGCGACCGGGACGCCGGCCAGTTGCGGTCGCGGGCATGGCCCGCTCCTACCCCGGCATTGACGATCAAGCGGTCGAATCCAGACCGCGAATCAAGTCCTGGCTTGCCCGGCCGGCAGGCGCATCAGCACATGCGCAATGCCGGCCTCGGGGAATTCGTCGCCCTCGGCGATGAAGCCCGCCGCTTCGTAAAAGCCGCGCGCGCGGGTCTGCGCGTGCAGGTACAGATCGCCCATGCCCAGGCGCCGCGCGAGCCGCACCGCGGCCAGCAGCAGATCCCGTCCCACGCCCTGCCCGCGCGTGCCGCGCAGCACTGCCAGCCGGCCGATGTGGGCATCGGGCAACACCCTTGCGCAGCCCACCGGCAGGCCGGCGCCATCGCGCGCCAGTAGATGCCAGGCGCCGTCGTCGCGGCCGTCCACCTCCAGCGCCTCCGGCACGCCCTGTTCGTCGACGAATACCGCGCGGCGGATCGCCAGCAGCTCGGCGGCATGCTCCGGCCAGCGGACCTGGGTGATGGTGTAGGGCGGCATCGGGGTATCGAGGTGGGCGTTTAAACTGGCCGCCATTCAAGCACACGGCAGCACCCACTCCCATGGCCATCAAACTGAGCGTCACCGACCAATCCCCCATCCACGACGGCGGCCGCCCATCGCGCGGCCCGCACGACAGTCTGCGCCTGGCGCAGGCCTGCGAGCGCTTCGGCTATCACCGCTACTGGCTGGCCGAACACCACAACACGCCCGGCTACGCCGGCCCCTGCCCGGAAATCCTGATCGGCCACATCGCCGCCCACACGCGGCGCATCCGGGTCGGCAGCGGCGGCATCATGCTGCCGCACTACCCGCCGTACAAGGTGGCCGAGACCTTCCGCATGCTGGAAGTGCTCTACCCCGGCCGCATCGATCTGGGCGTGGGCCGCGCGCCGGGCGGCGATGGCCAGGCCACCGCGGCCCTGGCCTACCCGCGCCAGCCGATCAACTCGGACCTATACCCGCGTCAGGTGTTCGACCTGATGGGTTACCTGAACAACGACCTGCCGCCCCAGCACCCGTTCCACGGCATCCGCCTGGTGCCGGAAGACGGCGGCGTGCCGCAGTTCTGGATGCTGGGCTCCAGCGGCGGCAGTGCCGAGGTGGCCGGGCAACTGGGCAGCGGCTTCGTGCTGGCGCTGTTCATCGGCACCCACGCCCGCTCGCCGGCCATCGTCGAGGCCTACCGGCGCGCCTTTCAGCCGTCCAAGAGCCTGCAAGAGCCGCGCGTCATGATCGCCGTAGCGGCCGTGTGCGCGCCCACGCGGGACGAGGCGATGCGCATTGCCGGCACGCGCAGCATGTGGATTTACCAGGCCCTGTCACGCGGACGAATCATCGACCTGCCGAGCCCGGACGAGGTCGATCGCCTGCTGTCGGCCATGGGCCCCGGCGAGCGCGCGCAGTACCAGGCCGTGCTCGACCACTCCATCATCGGCACGCCGGACGAGTGCCGCCAGCAGATCGAGGCGCAGGCCGCCGAGTACGGCACCGACGAGGTCAGCGTCGTCACCGTCACCTACCACTACGCCGACCGCGAGCGGTCGTACGAACTTCTGGCCGGAGCGTTTGGCCTGGCCGACTGAAGTTATCCAGAAAAAGGGCGGGCCAGAGACGGGATGGTGGGTAGGGTTCGGCTGGCTTGAGGCCGGCATTAGCCCGCAGTTGGTCGGCAGCGCCCCGGAGGGGGGCGGTTCAGCAGGGATTGCGTGCTTCCCCGAGTGGTCTTGAAGGGCAGCTACGTAAATCCGCCTTCAGCGCTACTGCAACAAGGTTGCGAGCCCTGCGTCGCCCTCAAGCCGCCTCCGAACTTTTTCCGCGAGAGATGCATGTTCAGGGCCGAGAACTTCTTCTATCACGCGCGCCGCCTCTTTGAGCACCAATTGCTTCTTTTTAGGCACCTTGGCAATAACGCGAGCGATTTCAGCCTGCGTCATGCGTGAGTCTGGGTTCTCCTGCGTGAAGGCTCTAAACGCATCCTCCAGTGAAGGAACTTTGCTATCGTCGACCCAGATGGCAGCCTCCTGCAATACTGTACTAACCTTCCTCTTCAGCTCAGTCGGATCCCAATCCAAGGTCCCGACCCGCGAATACATTTGTCCGACCAGCCACCCAAGCTTGGCCTGAAAAGTTGCATCAAGCTGCAAAATTTTGGCCTTGAGACACTTCTCCAAATGCAGGTCCGACTTGATCGCGATCGACAAGTTGAGAAACGCGACGCAATCGTAGTTGAGCTGGGTATCTTCCGAGTCGAGGAAGAAATACCCCGACTCGTTATTGTTGAAGAGGCGCTGGAGGAACTCAGATGCCTTGGACTTTGCCTTCGTACCGAGAACCGGGAGCTCGGCGTTGACCTTTGCGACGGGGATCTGGGTCAGATGCCGCTCAACAACCAAGTCTAACGACCTAACCGGAGCAAGGGTTATGTATGGCGCCTTACACAAGCCTTCGGCGCGACGCACCAAGTCGCAACTCTGCGTTAGTACCATGAAGAAGCAGTTCTTCTGATCACGATAAAAGTGAGGGTGAACCTCGTTCAGCAGGGCATTGATCTCCGGCGTACGATCGAGCACGTCGCCCTGCATCAGCTCCGTCGTACATGGATTGTGTTCGTAAGTGAAGTGCATGCGCGGAGAGAATGAACCTCAACGCTGGGCCTTGGTATCAGCAAAAGTGTCATTGCGCGGCGTGTAGCCTTCAAGCCGATCATTCAGCTTTCTGATTGCGAGCTTGCGGTCAATCGCGGCCGGGTCGACTGTCACTACAAATTGGGCGCCGCCTTGTACCTGTTCAACAATGCGCCCTTGTACCATAAGCACGCCATGATTCGAAGTCCCACGCGTGTCAGAGGGCAGCGCAACGCTTTGTGGTTGATCCACAAGTTTCCAACCTGTCGCCGAAACAAGTTCGGCAGTCTCAAAGATTCGCATATTGCCAGTCACTTCAATCTCCCCTATAGAGTGACGCAATCACCGTCTTCGCAAACACTAGGTTTTGAGCCATATTCACGTAACCATCTCTACCTTCGAGTACTGCAATAGCCTGATCAACATTGGACACGGGATGGTGGAAGTTAAACTTCACCGATATGGCTCCCCCGTCCCACTGCCGTTGAATGTTGACGTGAACCGTTTCCGCCCCGTTCTTGAAAGACGATGCGATTACGACCCCGGCTGGCGCCCAACCTTCTGGCATCTGATCCACCAGGTCCTGCCGAGACCCAGTGAAGACCGCCACCTCTTGCGGTATGGCCGCCGGCTCACGAAACTCGAAGTTGTGACCAATCCCGGAAATCGGAGTATGGGACAGAACTCGTACTACGCGGGCTGTCACCTGCTCAGCCAATTCAAAGCGCTCCGGTCTCGAATCGCTAGGGAGAACCAAGAGGGCATCGGGACGAACGATGTATGAAAGCTCCTCGAGGGCAAACCTCGGGAATTCGAAGACCGCTCCCTGAACGGCGGGCAGGAATACCTGGACGTTACTCGACTCGCCAGCCGCGCGTTGGAACCCGTGCCGCAACATCCATGTAGGTGTAAGAATAGCGGCGTTCCACGACCCCGCAACCACGAGGGAAGTCTCTGAGGGGATCAGATCCATGCGTCGGTGGTCCTAGCCAAGAGCAATGATTCGACAGATTTTAGAGCATAACCGACCCGAGCAGCGGGGGGGTCATCAGCTAAACAGGTGTTCCGCCTGCGCATAAGCTAGTGCGCCGACGCGTCCGATCCAAGGCTTCGGGTCATGACCGCCACTTGGCCGAGACAGTGGCCCCGGAATAGTGATCGTAGACGTGAGCATACGCCCGCGCCATCTTTTCGGCCCGCAAGTCGCGCGTGTACTGCGCCGGCAGCCGCCGCATCTCCGTCCGGAGCGTCTGCATCACCGCCGCTTTCGCCTGCTGCTTCTCGCGCCAGTCGAGCACCAGTTTTTCCCGCTTCAGCGTCGCCAGCAATTCGCGGCACACCTTCTTGACCTCGGCCTCCTCGGCCTTGGTCAGCACCGGCTCTGGCTTGGTCAGGATGTCGAAAAGCGCCAGCTCTTCCTCGCTCAGGCCCTCGGCGATGCCGCGCTGTTCCTCGGCGGTCAGCGCCGCGACAAAGTCCTTGAGCCCGTCGAAGAATTCTTCGACGTTGCGGCTGCCGGCGTTGTACTCGTCGATCAGCTGCTGGAACTTCTCCGCCAGATCGATGCGCGAGCCGTTCACCGCCAGCATCTGCGCCAGCCGGCCCTCGATCAGCCGCTTCAGTTTCTCGGCCTCGGTGCGCTGGTGGCCCTGAGCGAACTTGGCTTGCAGTGCGGCGAAGTCGATCTCCGACAGGTTGACCAGCGCCTCGGGCCGGCTGGCCGGGCCGATGTGATAGCCCTCGGTGGCGATGGAATCGTTCAGCAGGGCTTCGACATCACCCATCACCGCCGAGATGTCGGGCGGCTCGCCCAGCGCCTGAATCTTCGCCGCCAGATAAGCCACCAGCACCGCCAGCGGCGCCAGCGCGTTGGCCGCGGCGTCGGGCAGGATGGCCTTGAACAGCCGCGCCACGCGGCTGGCCAGTTGCAGGTAGTGCTTCTTGTCGGCCTCGCTGGCCAGCAGGGCCTCCACCGCGTCGTCGATCAGGCCGATGCGCGCGAAGCCCTGCGCCTTGGCGATCGCCTCCAGCCGCACGCCGCGCGCGCCGGCAAACAGCACGGTTTCGTCCAGCGTCGCTTGCAGCGCAGCCACCAGCTCGGCCTTGTCCAGAATCGGCCCGCCTTCATGGCCACCCTCGGAGCCGCCACCGGCCGCCGGCCGGGCATAGGTGGCCAGCGCGTTCTGCAAGGCGCGGAAGATGCCCACGTAGTCCACGATCAGGCCGCTCTCCTTGCCCGGCGCCACACGGTTGGCGCGGGCAATGGTCTGCATCAGCGTGTGGGCGCGCATCGGCTTGTCGAGGTACATGGTCGAGCAGGTCGGCACGTCGAAGCCGGTGATCCACATGGCGCATACGAACACCAGCCGCAGTGGGTCGGCCTCGTCCTTGAATTTCTCGTCGAGCGCTTCCTTCAGTAGCCGCTGGCGGTGCGGCACGATGTCGAGCCCTTTGGCCTTGAGGTCTTCCACCTCGTTCTGGCCCTGGCTCACCACAACGGCCATGTCGGTGGTTTCCATCAGGCGGATGCGGGCGATCAGCGCCTCGCGGGCGTCACCCTGGGCAGACTCCAGCGCCTGTTTCAGCCGCGCAATCTGCGCCCGCCAGTGCGCCTGCACCTTGTCGTACATGCGCACCGCGGTGGCCTTATCGATGCACACCATCATCGCCTTGCCGCGATAGCCGCGGCCGGTGAAGTGCGCCACCACATCCTTGGCGATGGCCTCCAGCCGATCCTCGCGGGTGATGATGTGGTACTCGCGGCCGAACTCGCGCTCCAGCTTTTTCTCCTGCGCCTCGTCCAGCTCGGCGGCTTCGAGCAGCGCCTCCAGGTCGCGGTTCAGGTCCTGGTTGGTGAGCTGCACCTCGGGGATGCGGTTCTCGTAGTACAGCGGCACCGTGGCGCCGTCCTCGATGGAGCGGGCGAAGTCGTAGACGCTGACGTAGTCGCCGAACACCTCGCGCGTGCGTTCCTCCTCGCCCTTGATCAGCGGCGTGCCGGTGAAGCCGATGAAGCCGGCGTGGGGCAGCGCGTTGCGCATGTTCAGCGCAAAGATGTCGTACTGGCTGCGGTGCGCCTCGTCGGTGATGACGATCACGTCGGCGCGCTCCGACAGCAGCGGGTAGGGCTGCCCCGGCTCGTTCCGGAACTTCTGGATCAGCGTGAAGATGTAGCGCTCGTTGCCGCGCAGCAGCTCCTTCAGGTGTTCGCCACTGGTGGCGCGCACGTCCTCGCGGGGCGTCGCGCCGGTGGCCTTGAAGGTCTTGGCGATCTGATCGTCCAGCTCCTCGCGGTCGGTGACGATGACGAAGGTGGCACTGCCCAGCACCTTGCGCAGCACCTTCTGGGTGAAGAACACCATCGACAGGCTCTTGCCCGAGCCCTGTGTGTGCCAGAACACGCCCAGGCGCTTGCGCTCCAGCCTCTCGGTCTCGCGCAACTCCACCAGCCGCGCGATGGATTTGTTCACGCCCAGGAACTGGTGGTTCTTGGCCACCTTCTTGATCAGCCCGCCCTTGCCCTCCTCGAACACCGTGAAGTTCTCGATGTAATCCAGCAGCCGCGCCGGTTCCAGCAGCCCGCGCAATGCGCGCTCCAACGAGACCTTGCCGGCCTCGGCCTCGTCATCCACGCGCTTCCAGTCGAAGAAGTGCTCCCAGGCGCTGGTCAGCGTGCCCACGCGGGTGTCCGAGCCGTTGCTGAGCAGGATGAACGCATTGGGGTGGAACAACTGCGGCACCGACTGGCCGCGGTAATCGCGCAGGTTGTCATCGAAGGCACTTTTCAGCGGCACCGCTGGCTTCTTCAGCTCGATGAACACCAGCGGCAGGCCGTTGACGAAGGCCAGCAGATCGCAGCGGCGCCGGTACATGTCGCCGGCCACCCACATCTGCGAGGCCAGGAAGAACTGGTTGTTGGCCGGCGTGGCCCAGTCGATGACGCGCAGGGTCTCGGTGCTGTGCCCGCCATGCTCGTCGGGCACCTTCACCTTCACGCCGTCCTTCAGCAGCCGGTAGAAATCGCGGTTCGCATTGACGGCGATCTGCTTGGAGCGGTCCTGCGCGAGCTGCTCGACAGCTTGCGTGTAGGCGTCGGCCGGCAGATCGGGGTTCAGCGCCACCAGCGCCGCGCGCAGGCGCCGCGTCAGGATGACCTGGGTTTCGCTCTCGCGCCCCTCGCTGCCCTGCGCGCCGAAGGTCTCGGCGTACAGGTTCTTGAAACTCCAGCCCAGCGAGGTCAGCAGCTCGATTGCCGGCATCTCGACCAGCGCCAGCTCGCCGTAGCTGGCGGAGACGTCGCGCGCGACATGCTTCGCGCCTTGGCTCGAATCAGTGCTCAATCGCCGCCCCTATCCAAAATAAATCACTGTTTACTCAATAAGTTGGTGTGATTTCGCAGCCTCGGATTGGATAAATCCTTGGCTAAGCCCCGGCTTCGGCCGCCAGCCTATCCAATCCAGCCGGCAACAGCCGCCACACGGCCCCCGGCCCGAACTGACAACGCCAGTTCGGCAACTGACTTTTCATAACGCAAACACGTATATATAAATCAATACGTTGGTTTCGATATGCCGCGATTGAACTGACAAACTGGCCATGTCCTGCCCTGGTTTCAGCGCCCGGCTGTCAGTTCATACCGGCGGCCGCCGGCCTCACCCAGCGGAGTCAGCAGGCCGGCCTGCACCATCGCCGCCAGCTCGCTGCGCAGGGTGCGCTCCGGGATCTCCGCCCCGATGCGGGCGTGAATCTCACCCCGTTTGGACCGGCCGTAGATTCCCAGGTCACGCAGCACCAACTCGCGCAGCCGGTGCCGCTCGATGCCGCGCAGGCTGGTGCGGCCGCGGTACTGGGTGGCCTTCAGCACCTCCGGGTTGACGCGGTAGTTGGTGCCTTTGGTACGCCCCTGTGTCAACACCAAGCCAAAGTCCAGCAGGCGGCCGAGCCAGGGCCGCAACTCGTCAGCATTGCGCAAAGCCAGTGCCTTGGCCAACTGCGCAGCCGTGATGGCCTCTTCCTGGGCGATCAGGCCCAGCGCCGTGCGCTCGCGAGGCTGCAACTGGTAGCTGCTGTCGGCCTTGCCGATCAGGTCGATCACCTCGGGGTGTGCGATGCGCCGCTGCACGGTCACGGTCACGCGGTCGTCGCCTTCCTCCACCTTCGGGCCGGGCCGTCCGCTGGCGAGCAACTGCTCGTACAGCCGGTCGTAGCCAGAGCCCTCGCGCTCCATCAGCTTCAGGTCGTAGAACACCTGGGCCAGGTGGTCGTTGCGCTTGCGGCTGGTGTGCAGGATGTTGGCCGCTGTCACGCCCAGCGGCAGCAGGCCGGGGTTGTGCACCTCCAGCCGGTCGGGGAACAGGTTGATGAAGATGTCACCGCCCTGGGTGTAGGGCCGGTGCACCAGGGCGTTGGCCAGCAATTCGCGCACCACCACCTCGTCAAAGTGCGGCACGTTCTTGCGGAACAGCCCGTCGGGGAACTCGTAGCTGTCCTGCCAGTCGGGCACCTCGCGCCACACGGCGTCGATCAGCTCCTGCGGGTTCAGGCTGTAGTCGTCCCACACGCGCTTGAAGACCTTCAGGCCCTGCTCGTCGAAGCGGATGCACTGGATCACGGGCGCATGGCGCAGCACCGCACGGTCCGGCCGCTGGCCCAGCCACAGCACCCCCAGGTTGGTCAGGCGATCGGCGTCGGCCATCAGGTAGTGGTCCAGCAACTCGGCGTCGCTCTTGATCTTGACTCGGGCGCTCACCCGATCCGACGCCCGAATGCCCTGCACGAAGTCGCGCAGCTTGTCGGCGTCCACCCGGCTGCGCGGCACTTGGCTCTGGGGCTGCGCCTCCCAGACGAAGGCCGACTTGTCGCCGGCCAGCCGCGCCAGATCTTCGGGCATGAGGGGCCTCGACTCGTCACCCACGCGCAGGTAGTAGCGCCCGTCAGACGTGGCCGCCACCGCCTGCCGGGACGCAAACACCTGCAGCTCGATCCATTCGCCGCCGTTGGGGGCCACCTGGCGGGTGGCGGCCACGGCCACATTCAGCGTCAGCGTGGGGATGCGCTTGTTCAGGCGCATCACCTGTTCATCGGTGACGCGCTGCCCGGGCGGCGGGTGCGCGGCATCGTTTTCCACGCCGATGGCCAGCCGGCCGCCGCTGGCGTTGGCCATGGCCACGCAATCGGCCGCCAGCTCGCGCAGGCCACGCTCTCCGTCCCGCAGCACCCGCAGCGACTTCTTGTCGAAGAGCTGGCCTTCTTCGCTCATGCAGCGACGGTCTCCGGTTCGGGCAGCGCCGACACGTCCAGTTCGCCGGAGATGAGCTTGGGGAGGAGGAGGTCGCGGGTGGTGCGGAGGTTGGTGTTCTTGAGCTGAAGTGCAGCGACGAGACGCATCATCGGCTCCGCGATGCGATCGAACTCGATCACGAGGCTGTCGGAGGGCTTCAACACCTTCGCGTTCTCAAACTCCTCTGTACCGACTGCCGGATACGCAGCGCCCTTTGCATGATTCACCAGATACGAAACGAAGTCGTCAGTGGTCACGCACTGGTAGATGAATGACGAAGGCGCCGACGCTGGCGAGAGCACGGCGAAGCCTGTCGAAACCAGTAGATTCGGCTCCGGGTTCAGCACCAGCGCGTAGGACTTGCGGTTCGGCCGCACGCAAGCCCAGATCACGTCGCCATCACGGACAATCCGCCGCGCCCGGCCCGGAGCGTCTGCGAACAGCATCGGCTCCTTGTTGTCGATGCTGCCGGTGGACACCGATGAGATGTCCACATATCGAATCTCGGTCGGCTCCGCACCGCGCCGCACGCTGCGGGCGTTGACCTCGGCAAGCTGCCCGAGCGTCGCCACTCCCCACCCCTCCGGCACCAACCCCAACTCGGACTCGACCATCCGCACGCCCTCGTGGCCGGGGAAGCGGAAGCGGACGAACCACTCCTCGTAGATGCGCCGGGCCATCTCTTCCAGGATCGCGATGCGCCGCGTGTTGTTCTCGATCAGGTCGTCGTAGGCGGAGAGGATCGAGGCGATGCGACGCTGCGCGCCCAAGTCTGGAAGTGCAACCTTGACGGCATAAATTCTCTCGGGCGCAGTGTGGCGCACGGTAGCCCCGGTAGCCGACGCTTTGATCTGCTCGCGAACGTGATTGTGGTTCAGCAGATGATAGAGAAACCGACGGTCGATCAAGTCTTCCTTCAGTTCAACGACCTTGCCCAAGCGTTGGTTGTGCAGGTAGCGATCTGACTCGGGCACAACCGCCGGGCTACCGAGGATGCGGGCAGACTGCGTCAGGTCGGTCATTGCAATCAGCAGGTCACCGCGCCCGAGCACGAAGGGCGGTGGAAAGTCGCCCACGTAGTACTTCTCCTTCTCGCCTTTTAGCTTCAGGCCACCCGAAGGCTCAAAGTTTCCTGGCGTGAGCAGGACATAAGGCCCATCGTCAGCGAAGTACTCTCCCTTAAAGGCGTAGCCGTGCTTGATGCGCAGCACATCGCCAAGAGTGAGGGTTCGCCATGTCGCCGTCATCAGACACGCTCTAGAAGTGAGGCAACATTGGCCGCGATGACCGTTTCTAGAGTCCTTGCCTCGCCCGTCAAACTCTCAAGCTCTTCGTTCAGTTCCTCCAACCGCTCAAGGAAGTCGAACTCGTCGGCCGCACGAGCACCGACCCCCACGTATCGGCCGGGGTTCAAGCTCCAGCCCTGAGCCTTGATCTCGTCCAGCGTCGCTGCCTTGCAGAGCCCCGCCACGTCGGCATACCGACCACCCGAAAAACGCTCGGCCAACGCGGCCTTGCTGCCCTGCTCGAACTCCGGCGTCTCGCCGCGATACAGCCGCACAACGTTGGCCAGGTACTCCAACTGCTCCGGCGTGAACTCCCGGATCGCCCGGCTCACCTGCTTGAAGAACGGCCGCGCATCCACAAACAGCACCTTGTCCTTGCGCGGCCCGCGCGCCTTGGCCCGGTCGAAGAACCACAGCGTGCAGGGCAGCGTGACGGTGTAGAAAAAATTGCTGCCAACGCTGACGATGACGTCCACCGCGCCGGACTGGATCAGCTTCTTGCGGATCTCCAGCTCGCTGCCGCGCGCGTCGCCGGCCGAGTTGGCCATCACGAAGCCGGCGCGGCCGTTCTCGTTCAGGCTGGCGGCGAAGAGCTGGATCCACAGGTAGTTGGCGTTGTCCGTGCTCGGCAGGCCGAGCGCGAAGCGGGGGTCGTCCTTCAGCCGGTCCTTGTCCACGCCGGAGACGTTGAACGGCGGATTGGCCATCACGAAGTCGAAGCGGCCGAGCGCCTTGTGCGGGTCTTCGTAGTAGGTGTTGGCCTCGCGCACGTCGCCGGACAGGCCGTGCACCGCCAGGTTCATCTTCGCCAGCTTGACGGTATCGCTGGCCTTCTCGGTGCCGAACACGGTCAGTTCGCGGGTGGCGTTCTTCTGGTGGCGCTGCACGAAGGCGGCGGACTGCACGAACATGCCGCCCGAACCGCAGGCGGGGTCGAAGATGCGGCCGTGGAAGGGCTGCAGGATCTCGACGATCAGCCGCACGATGCTGGTGGGCGTGTAGAACACGCCGCCCTTCTGGCCCTCCTTGAGCGCGAAGTTGCCCAGGAAGTACTCGTACACCTTGCCGAAGGCGTCGCCCTCCAGGTCCAGGGAGCTGAGCAGGCGCAGCAGTTCCACCAGCGTGGCGTTGGGCAGCAGGTTGTAGCCGCGCGGCAGCACGCCTTGCAGCTCGGGGTTGTGCGCTTCCACCAGCTCCATGGCGGTGGCGATGGCGCGGCCCAGGTTGGCGCCCTCGGTGAGCGTGAGCAGGTGCGAGAAACGCGCCTGCAGCGGCAGGTAGAGCACGCCCTCGGCCTGGTAGTCCATGGCCTCGCGCTCATCGGGCGCGAGGCCTTTGGCGTCCAGCAGCTGCTCGGCTTCGCCAAAGCGCTTGTCGGCGTAGCGCAGAAAGATCAGGCCGAGAACCGGGGTGGAGAACTCGGCGGGCTTCAGGCCCGTGTTGGCCCAAAGCTGGTCGGCGGCGGCCCACAGGCGGTTTTCGATGGCGACGAGGTCGGATGCCATGGGCTGTTGTTATTCCGGGCGGGACAGCGCGCAAGTATTGTCGATGCGGCCTTATTTCCCAATGCAGAAGCTGGCGAAGATGCGGCCGAGTAAATCGTCGCTGCTGACCTGGCCGGTGATTTCACCCAGCGCCTGCTGGGCCAGGCGCAGTTCCTCGGCGGCCAGTTCCGGGCCGGCGCCGGTGGCGAGCAATTCGGCGCTGCGGGTGGTCGATTCGGCCGCCTGACGCAGGGCCTCGACGTGCCGGCGGCGGGCGCTGAACTGGCCCTCGGTGCCGGCAAAGCCGGCCGCTTCGCGGATGCGCGCGCGCAGCAGGTCCAGGCCCGCGCCGCTGCGCACGGACAGGTACACGTCGGTCCAGCCGCCCGCGGACTCGGTGCGGGGCGGCTCGCCGGTCAGGTCGATCTTGTTTATGACGCGCGTCAGGGCGCTGGCCTGCGCCAGCAGCTCGGGCGGCGGCGGCTGCGGCGCGCTGGCCTCGGTGACGAACAGCAGCTGATCGGCGCGGGCGATCTCGGCCCGCGCGCGGCGCATGCCTTCCTGCTCGATCGGGTCGTGGCTGTCGCGCAGGCCGGCGGTGTCGACCAGGTGCAGCGGCAGGCCGTCGATGGCCAGGTACTCGCGCAGCACGTCGCGCGTGGTGCCGGGGATGGCGGTGACGATGGCCGCCTCGCGCTCGGCCAGGGCATTCAGCAGGCTGGACTTGCCGACGTTGGGCGCGCCGGCCAGCACCACGCTGATGCCCTCGCGCAGCAGGCGGCCCTCATCGGCGCGGCCGACCAGAGCGCGCAGGTCATCTGCCAGACGCGCGGCATCGGTGGCCAGGCGGCCATCGGCCAGCAGGTCGAGTTCCTCGTCCGGAAAGTCGAGCCCGGCCTCGATCTGCACGCGAAGCTCGATCAGCCGCTCGGACAGCGCGCCGATCTGCCGCGAGAACTCGCCGTCCAGGCTGCGCAGGGCGGCGCGCGCGGCGGCCGTGCTGGCGGCGTCGATCAGATCGGCAACGGCCTCGGCCTGGGCCAGATCCAGCTTGTCGTTAAGGAAGGCGCGCTGGCTGAACTCGCCCGGCGCGGCCTGACGCGCGCCCAGCGTGAGCACGCGCGCCAGCAGCATGTCCATGACCACCGGCCCGCCGTGGCCGTGCAGCTCGACCACGTCCTGCCCGGTGAACGAGTGCGGCGCGGGAAAGTACAGGCACAGGCCCTGATCGATGGGCTGGCCGTCGGCGTCGCGGAAGGTGGCGAGCCGGGCGTGGCGCGGCGGCGGCAGGCGGCCGGTCAGTGCGCTGCAAATTGCCGTCGCCGCCGGACCGGACACTCGCACCATGCCGACACCGCCGCGGCCCGGCGGGGTGGCGATGGCGGCGATGGTGTCCGTGGGTGCGCTCAGGCCGCGGCCTTGCGCTCCAACTGGCGGTTGATGAACCACTGCTGGGAGATCGACAGCACGTTGTTGACGAACCAGTACAGCACCAGTCCGGCCGGGAACAGGGCGAAGAACACCGTGAACACCAGCGGCATGGCCAGCATGATGCGCCGTTGCATGGGCTCCATGCCGATCATGGGCGTCATGCGCTGCTGCAGGAACATCGACACGCCCATCAGCACCGGCAGCACGTAGTAGGGATCGGCGCCGGACAGGTCACGAATCCACAGCGCGAAGGGCGCGTGGCGCAGCTCCACGCTCTCCAGCAGCACCCAGTACAGCGCGATGAACACCGGAATCTGCACCACGATCGGCAGGCAGCCACCGAGCGGGTTGATCTTCTCGGTGCGGTACAGCTCCATCATTTTTTCGTTCAGCTGCTGGCGGTCTTCCTTGTAGCGCTCGCGCAGGGCCATGATCTTGGGCTGCACCTTGCGCATGTGCGCCATGGACCGGTAGCTGGCCGCCGACAGCTGGTAGAACGCCAGCTTGATCAGCAGCGTGACCAGGATGATGGCCACGCCCCAGTTGCCGACGAAATTGTGGATGGTGCGCATCAGCCAGAACACCGGCTGCGCCAGCACGGTCAGCTTGCCGTAATCGACCGTCAGGGCCAGGCCGGGGGCGACGTCTTCCAGGCTGTCCTGCGCCTTGGGGCCGGCGTAGAGGCGGGTTTCCCAGCTGGCGGTCTGGCCCGGCTCGACGCTGAGCGGGCCGGCGATGCAGCCGGCCAGGAAGCGCTCGTCCGCCAGCGCCTTCGTGTAGCAGTTCTGGGCCTGGCCCTGGGTGAGCAGGAATGCGGCCAGGAAGTAATGCTCGGAAAGGCCCACCCAGCCGTCGCTGAGCGTGGTCGCCAGCGGCGCCTTGAGCATGTCGTCGTAACCGATCTTGCGGTACTTGTCGGCGGCGCTGTAGTACACGGCGCCCTGGAACGAGGCCGGCATGAAGATGCTGCCCTGGGCATCGGCGCCTTTCCTGCGCATCAGCTGCGTGTACGGCTGGGCCTGCCAGGGCTGACTGCCGGTGTTGCGCACCTCGTAGCGCAGCCCGATGTCATAACGGCCGCGAGCGAACCGGTAGACCTTGCGCACCTCGATGCCCGAGCCGGCATCGGTCCAGGACAGCGGCACTTCCAGCGTGTCGGCGCCGGGCGCGAGCTGATAGCTGTTGGCTGCGGCGGTAAACGTCGCCTGATGATCCGGTGCGCGGCCGGCTTCGGCCGACAGCAGGCCGGTCTGGGACTCGAACAGCCGCGGCGGGGCGACATCCAGAATGCTGTAGGGCGGGGCGTCCGGCCCGGCGTGGGCGCGGTAGGCGGTCAGGTCCAGGCGCGTGATGTCGCCGCCGGCGGTATCGATCTGCACGTTCATCACGTCGGTGCTGACCGCGACCGGCGTACCGGAGGGGCGCGCCGCCGGCGGTGCGACAGGCCCGGCCGCGGCCGCCGGAGCGCCCGGAACCGGCGCGCTCTGGCTGACCGCCGGTGTCGGCAGCGTGCCCTGTTCAATGGATGGCGGCTGCACCGGCTGCGGCCGTTGCGCCTGCCAGGCCTGGTAGATGAAAAAGGTGATGACCAGCAGCAGGGTCACCAGCACGAGCCGCACGGTTTCCATGGTAATTCCGGTTGATTCAGCGACAGGCGGGGCGGGGCGGCCAGTGCTCGGGCACCGCATCGAGCCCACCCGGATGCCAGGGATGGCAGCGCAGCACGCGCCTCATCGCCAGCCAGCCGCCCCGCCAGGCGCCGAAGCGGCGCACCGCCACCACGGCGTAGGTCGAGCAACTGGGATGAAACCGGCAGCGGCGCCCCAGGAACGGGCTCAGCAGAATTCTATAGGCGTGCAGCAGGCCCAACAGCAGGCGCCTCACGGGGCTGACTCCACAAGCAGCTCCAAGGCCGCATCAACCTCGGCGTGGGCGATTGCCGCGCTGTGCACGCGCAGCACGATGTCGGTCGCCGGCAGGCGGTGTTGGCGCTGGCGAAATGCCTCGCGCGTCCAGCGCCGGATGAGGTTGCGGCGCACCGCGTGGCGAACGCTGCGTTTTGGAATGACCAGCCCGAGCCGGGCCAGCCCGATGTCGTTGCGCAGCGTGATCACTTCAAGCCCCCCCAAGCGCTGGCGCCGGCCCCGCCGGAACACATCCTGGAACTGCCGGGGGTCAGCAGACGCTGCTGGCGGGTAAACCGATAAGCCGTGGGGGACGGGTCAGCCAGAATCAGACGCAGCTGATGCGGTGACGGCCCTTGGCGCGACGGGCGTTCAACACCTTGCGTCCACCAACAGTGCGCATGCGGGCGCGAAAACCATGCGTGCGGGCGCGATGCAGGTTGCTGGGTTGATAGGTGCGTTTCATGGCCGCGTCATCCAAAAAGGGCTGGCAAAAAGGGGCGGAAGCATAACGGCCGGGCCTACACCCGGTCAACCGGTAAAACGACCACGCGCGGCGCATCGGCGACGCTGACAGGCGTAAACTGGGCGACCGCACCGGCGCACAGAACCCGGATCGGTTTTCCGTCGAGGGCTCCCTTGAAGAATACCTGGCAGGGCTGTCTCGCCCAGCTCGAGAGCGAGCTGTCGCCACAGCTTTTCAATACCTGGATCCGGCCGCTGCAGGCGAGCCTGGTCAACGGCACGCTGCGCCTGCTGGCTCCCAATCAGTTCGTGTTGGAACAGGTCAGCGGCCAGTTCCAGGAGCGCATTCGGGAGCTGGTGGCCGAACGCGGCCTGAATCTGACGCTGGAAATCGGCAGCAGCGTCGCGCAGCCGGAGCCAATCCAGACGCCACCCAACGGCGCCGCGACGCCGCAAAAACGCAAGCGGCAGGCGGCGCCGGCTGTGGACCCGGCACTGCAGTTCGATGCCTTCATCGAGGGCAAATCCAACCGGCTGGCCCGCGCCTCGTCCCTGCTGGTCAGCGAGAACATGGGGGGTCTGTACAACCCGCTGCTGCTGTACGGCGGTGTGGGTCTTGGCAAGACGCACCTGCTGCACGCGATCGGTAACGCCGTGCTCGCGCAGCGCCCGCAGGCCCGGGTCGTCTATGTATCCGGCGAACGGTTCGTGTCGGACATGGTTTCGGCGCTGCAGCAGAACAGGATCGACGCGTTCAAGACCTACTACCGGAACCTCGACCTGCTGCTGGTGGATGACATCCAGTTCCTGGCCGGCAAGGAGCGCTCGCAGGAAGAGTTCTTCCACGTGTTCAATTCGATGCTGGAGAGCAAGAACCAGCTGGTGATGAGCTGCGACCGTTATCCGCGTGATATCAAGGGCCTGGAGGACCGCCTCAAGTCCCGCTTCGGGTGGGGACTGTCGGTTGCGGTCGAGCCGCCCGACATGGAAACCCGCGTCGCCATCTTGCTGAGCAAGGCCGATCTGGCCAAAAAGACCGTGCCCCAGGACGTGGCGTTTTTCATCGCCAAGCGCGTGCATTCCAATGTGCGAGAGCTCGAAGGCGCGCTGCTGACGGTCATCGCCTATGCCACGCTGACACATGCGCCAATCAGCCTGGAACTGACTCGCGAGGCCTTGAAGGACATCATCAAGGCGCAGGATCGGCAGGTGACCCTCGAGTCCATCCTCAAGGCGGTAGCGGAGTATTACCGGCTGCGCGGCAGCGACCTGACGGCTCGCAGCCGCAAACGCAACTTCGTTCGCCCGCGCCAGGTGGGCATGGCGCTGGCGAAGGAGCTGACCTCCTGCAGCCTGCCGGAAATCGGCGCCGCGTTCGGCGGCCGAGATCACACCACGGTGCTGTATGCCTGCGAGCGGGTCACGGAACTGCGCCGCGACGACGAGTCGATCGCGGCGGACTACATCAATCTTCGACACATCCTGACCAGCTGAAAACCTGTGGATAAGCCTTGGACAGCGGGTCGGGAAAGCGTGGTCAACGGCGGCCGTCAGGGACTGTTTACCGTGTCTGTTGTTTTTTTACATCGCCAGAAATAAATTCAACTCATTGATATACATTGATTATTTTTAGTTACCCAGTTTTCCACAGCATTAATACTAATAAGCTTTAAATATTCAATACATGGAACTTAATCGAGGTCGACCATGAAGATCAGCGTGGAACGCAACCAGCTTCTGACACCCTTGCAGGTTGCGCATGCGGTGGTCGAGCGCCGCCAGACGCTGCCGATCCTGGCCAACGTGCTGCTGACCGCTACCGAGCATGGGTTTCGTCTGTCCGCGACCGATCTCGAGGTCGAGCTGTCGGTTCCCGGCAAGCTCGACAAATGCGTTGCTCCGGGAGCAACGACGCTACCGGCGCGCAAGCTGCTCGATCTGTGCCGCGCCCTGCCCGATGGCACGCTGCTGACGATCGATGCCAGCGGTGATCGGGCCACGGTTCGTGCTGGTCGGTCGCGGTTCAGTCTCAGTACCTTGCCGGCGGCGGAGTTTCCGGGAATCGATGTCACGGGAGATGAGCTGGCGCTCGAATTGCCGCAGCGGGATCTGCGACGTGCCATCGAGGCGACGCACTTCGCCATGGCGCAACAAGACGTGCGCTATTACCTGAACGGCATGCTGTTCGAAATCAATGCCGGCAAGGTGCGGCTGGTGGCGACCGACGGTCATCGCATGGCGATAACGGAGTTGCCACTCGAACTGGCACCCGAACTGAATCGGCGCATCATCGTGCCGCGCAAGACGGTCATCGAGGCCCTTCGGCTTTTGGGTGATGACGAGGCCCCTGCGCGGCTGTGTGTCGGTGTGGATCACCTGACCTTGTCGGCCGCGGACATCGTGTTCAAGTCGAAGGTAATCGACGGCAGTTTTCCTGACTACGAGCGGGTTGTGCCCCGCAATCAGGACAAGGTGCTCGATATCGACCGTCTGGCGTTGCGCGATGCCCTGAACCGCGTGGCCATCTTTGCGAACGAGAAGTACCGCTCCGTACGCCTGCAGCTGGAACCGAATCTGTTGCGTCTTTCGGCAAACAATGCGGAAAACGAAGACGCCGAGGACGAACTTGAAGTCGATTACGCCGGGGCCAACCTCGAAATCGGTTTCAACGTCAGCTACCTGATCGATGTGCTGACGGCCCTGCGCAGCGAGTCGGTGCGGCTGCACCTGTCGGATCCGGGCAGCAGCTGCCTTCTGACGGAGCCGGCTGGCGGGTTCAACAGGTACGTCATCATGCCGATGCGGCTGTAGAGGAAATCGATGCGGTTGTCGCGACTCATCGTTCGCGATGTGCGCAACCTGGAAGCGATCGACTGGTGCCCGGCGCCGGGGCTCAACGTGTTGGTGGGGCCAAACGGTGGCGGCAAGACATCCTTGCTCGAGGCGATCCACCTGGCTGCAGTCGGGAGATCCTTTCGAACGCGTGATACGACGCAGATCGTTCGGCGCGGGACCGCTGGTTTGAATGTCAGCGCCTGGTTCGATCACGCGGACGGACGAGAATTGCATGTGCGTCTGGATCGGGATGCGGCCGGCACCCGGATGCGGTTGGGTGGGCGGCCGCTCAAGGCGGCATCTGAGCTGGCCCGGTTGCTGCCGGTTCTAGCGCTGTCCCAGGATGGGGTGCGCCGGTTCAGGAGCGGATCCGGTGAGCGGCGCTCGGTGTTGGATTGGGGCTTGTTTCACGTGGAACCGGGATTTCACGTGACCTGGGCGCGGTATCACGCGGCCCTGGCGCAACGCAACGCAGCGCTACGCGGCAGACAGCCGGCATCGCCGTGGTTGGATGTGATGGGTGAGGCCGGCGAGTCGATCGGTTCCAGCCGGGCAACGTATGTTCGCAGGCTGCAGGCCAGTGTCGATGTGGTTTGCCAGCGGCTTCAGCTCGACTTTGGTGTGACGCTCGATTTGCAACGCGGCTGGCGTGACGGTGTGAAGCTGAGCGAGTACTGGATCGAATCCGAAGACAGGGACCGCGGTCTTGGCTACACTTCCGGTGGGCCGCATCGGGCAAATCTGCTCGTGCGCACGGAACAGAAGTTGGGCCTGGAGCACCTTTCGTCCGGGCAGGTCAAGTTGCTTTATTTGATTTTGCGGCTGGCGCAGCTTGAGGACTTACTGAAGCAGCGGCCCGAGTCGCAACCCGTCATTTTTTTTGATGATCTCGCCGCCGAGTTGGACGGCCGTCACCTGAGCGCCGTGCTGGCGGCTCTTGCGAGTCATCAGCTGCAGCGCTTCGTTACCTCTCCGGTCTTGCACGCCGAACTTACTGCCGACGTCGGCGCCGTGTTTCACGTGGAACGGGGCGCGCTGGTTCAGGCATCTTTCCGAGACTCCCATGACTGACGAACACGTTTACGACTCTTCCAGCATCAAAGTACTGAAAGGCCTCGATGCGGTCCGCAAGCGTCCCGGCATGTATATCGGTGACACCGATGACGGCAGCGGGCTGCACCACATGGTGTTCGAGGTGGTGGACAACGCAATCGATGAAGCCCTGGCCGGGCACTGCAGCCACGTGAAGGTCATCATACATAGCGACGGTGGCGTCAGTGTCGAGGACGATGGTCGCGGAATCCCGGTGGACATCCATGCCGAGGAAGGCTGCTCCGCTGCGGAAGTGATCATGACCACGCTCCACGCCGGCGGGAAATTCGACGACAACTCCTACAAGATTTCCGGCGGTTTGCACGGCGTCGGAGTCTCGGTGGTGAATGCACTATCCGAGTACCTGAAGCTGACCATCCGCCGGGACGGCAAGCTGTACGAGCAGATCTACCGCGACGGCGTGCCACAGGCTCCGCTTGCGATCGTGGGCGACGCCGATTCGACCGGTACCAAGGTCTACTTCCGCCCCAGCCCGGTGGTATTCACCGACGTCGAGTTCCACTACGACATCCTGGCGAAACGCCTGCGGGAACTGTCGTTTCTGAACTCCGGTGTGCGCATCGAACTGAACGACGAACGCGACGACCGGCACGAGGTATTCGAGTATGTTGGCGGCATCAGCTCGTTTGTCGAGCATCTGAACCGCAACAAGACACCGCTGCACCCGACGGTGTTCCATTTCCTGGATCAGCGCGGCGATGTGGGGGTCGAGGTTGCCATCCAGTGGAACGACTCCTACCAGGAGACGATGTTCTGCTTCACGAACAACATTCCGCAACGGGATGGCGGCACGCATCTGGCCGGCTTCCGGGCCGGTCTCACGCGTACGCTGAATCAATACATCGAAAAGGAAGGTCTGGCCAAGAAGGCCAAGGTCGAGACGGCCGGCGAGGACATCCGCGAGGGCATGACCTGCGTTCTGTCGGTCAAGGTGCCGGACCCGAAATTCTCGTCGCAGACCAAGGAAAAGCTGGTTTCGTCCGAGGTCAAGGGCATCGTCGAGGCGGCCATCGCCGACAAGTTCAACGATTTCCTGCTGGAGCGTCCCGCCGAGGCGCGAGCCATCGTGTCCAAGATCATCGATGCTGCGCGGGCCCGCGAGGCGGCCCGGCGGGCCCGCGAGATGACCCGCCGCAAGGGCGTCCTGGATATCGCAGGGCTGCCCGGCAAGCTGGCGGACTGCCAGGAAAAGGACCCGAGCCTGTGCGAGCTCTACCTGGTCGAGGGTGATTCTGCCGGAGGCTCTGCAAAGCAGGCGCGCGACCGCCGTTCGCAGGCCATTTTGCCGCTGAAGGGCAAGATACTGAACGTCGAGAAGGCCAGGTTCGACAAGATGCTTGCATCAGCCGAAGTCGGCACGTTGATCACGGCGCTCGGCTGCGGCATCGGCCGCGAGGAATACAACCCCGACAAGCTGCGCTACCACCGGATCATCATCATGACCGATGCCGACGTGGATGGCGCCCATATCTGCACCTTGCTGCTGACCTTCTTCTATCGGCAGATGCCCGAGTTGATAGAGCGTGGTCATTTGTACATAGCTCAGCCTCCGCTGTATCGGGTCAGGAAGGGCAAGCAGGAGCGTTACCTCAAGGACGACCGCACGCTGAACCTGTATCTGTTGGAACTGGCGCTGCAGAACGTGGCCCTTCATCCGTCACAGGACGCGCCAGCCCTGCCGGTGGAGGACTTCGAAACCCTGGCCAAGGACTACACCGCCGCGCTGGCCTTGATCGAGCGTGCCAGCCGGCGCTTTGACCGGCGAATCCTGGACGCGCTTCTGGGGTTGCCGCGCGTGACCGAGGAACGCCTGCAGGACGCATCCGCCATGACGGCTCTGGCGGCGGGCCTGGAAGCTGCGCTAGCGGGCGGTTCCACGCGCTTTACCGCGCGCTGGCAGATCGCATCCGACGGTGCGCAAGGCGCGCTGCAGGTGGAGCGTCACGAGCACGGCGTCCGAACGACGTTTTCCCTGGGACAGGCGTTCTGGCACTCGCCCGAATATCGCGGCATAGGCGTGATGGCAGAGCGCCTGGCCGGCCTGATCGGGCCTGGTGCCACGCTGCGGATTGGCGACACCAGCCGCCCGGTGGCCCGCTTCGGGGACGCTCTGGAAGCGCTGCTTGCCGAAGGACAGCGCGGGGTCAGTGTGCAGCGCTACAAGGGGCTCGGCGAGATGAATCCCGAGCAGCTGTGGGAGACCACCATGGATTTCGCCACGCGGCGCCTGCTGCGGGTGCGGGTGGAGGACGTGGTGGCAGCCGATCAGATGTTCACCACCCTGATGGGTGATGAAGTGTCGCAGCGGCGCGAGTTCATCGAAACCAACGCGCTTGCGGTGGCCAATCTGGACGTGTGAGGTCCAGACGTTGCGTGCTGGCCGTCAGTTCGGTGGTCAGCACGCAATGCCCGCGGATTACCGCGGGGGCACGCCTCAGGCGGCGCTTTCGGCCAGCTCCGGCGCCGGCTCCCGATAGCCGCAGGCCTTGTCGGGGCACAATTTCTCGACGCCGCGCCGCTTGGTGGTCTTGATGGTCATGATGGCGTGTCCGCACTTCGGGCACGGCTGGGCCACCGGCGGATCCCAGACGGCGTATTTGCAGTCCGGGTAACGACTGCAGGAATAAAACAGTTTGCCGTAGCGGGACTTGCGCTCCATGAGCGTGCCCTGTTTGCAGTCCGGGCAGCTGATGCCGGTGTCCTTGGGTTTGTTCAGCGGCTCCACATGCTTGCAGGTGGGGTAGTTCACGCAGCCTATGAAGCGCCCGTAACGACCGCGCTTGTAGGCCAGATCGCCGCCACACTCCGGACACTTGCGGTCGAGCAGTTCCAGCGGCGGCTCCGGCTCACCGGTGGCCGGCTTGATGTCCCGCGTGTACTTGCACTCCGGGTAGGCCGTGCATCCGATGAAGTTGCCGCGCTTGCCCAGGCGGATCGCCAGCGGCTTGCCGCATTCGGGGCAGGCTTCATCCAGCTGCTGCTGCGTAATGTCGCGCCGCTCAACGGAGCCGGTTTTCACCACCTGTTCGTGGAACGGTTTCCAGAAGCGCTCGAGTACCGGCAGCCACTCCGTTTCGCCGCGTGAGACCGCGTCCAGTTCGTCCTCCAGGCGGGCGGTGAAGTCGTAATCGACGTACTGGGTGAAGAACTCGGTCAGAAAGCGGCTGACCACGCGACCGACGTCGGTGGGCATGAAGCGCTTGCCGTCGAGCTGCACGTATTCGCGCTGCTGGAGCGTGGTGATGATGCTGGCGTAGGTCGACGGCCGGCCGATGCCGAATTCCTCCAGCGCCTTGATCAGGCTGGCTTCGTTGAAGCGCGGCGGCGGCTCGGTGAAGTGCTGGTTCGCCTCGAGCGCGCGCAGTTCGACCAGTTCGTCCACCTCCAGCGCCGGCAGATTCGCATCGGCCTGTTCACCGTCCTCGCGGTTGTCGTAAACGGCCAGGAAACCCGGTTCGCGCACCGTGGAGCCGGTCGCCCGCAGCAGCGTTGGCGCATGGCCGGGTGGGCACAGGTCGACCGCCACGGTGTCGATCACCGCCGGGTTCATCTGACAGGCAATGGTGCGGTTCCAGACCAGGGTGTAGAGCTTCAGCTGGTCGGCGCTCAGGTACGCCCGCACCGACTCGGGCGTGCGCGCCGCGGAGCTGGGCCGGATCGCCTCGTGGGCCTCCTGCGCGTTCTTGCTCTTGGTCTTGAACACATTGGGCGACTTGGGCAGCGTGTCGCTGCCAAATCGCTGGGCGATGAGCTCCCGGATTTCGGCCACCGCCTCCTGCGCCAGGCTGGTGGAGTCGGTGCGCATGTAGGTGATCAGGCCGACCGGGCCGCTGCCGATATCGATACCCTCGTACAGCTGCTGGGCGATGCGCATGGTGCGCTGGCCGGTGAAGCCGAAGCGCTTGGACGCTTCCTGCTGCAGGGTAGAGGTGATGAACGGCGGACCGGGGTTGCGCTTGCGCGAGCGGCGGGTGATGGCGGCCACCTGCAGCCGGCCCTTGGTCTGCTGCTCGATGGTGCTGCGGATCAGCCCGGCGCGCTCGGCGTCGATCACGCTGAACTGCTCGATCTTCTCGCCTTCGAACTGTGCCAGTTTGGCGGCAAAGGCGGCCTTGCCCTTGCCGACGGTGGCGTCCAGCGTCCAGTACTCGCGCGGCACGAAGGCCTCGATTTCCTCCTCGCGCTCGACGATCAGGCGCAGCGCCGGGCTTTGTACGCGCCCGGCCGACAGACCGCGGCGGATCTTTTTCCACAGCAGCGGTGAGATGTTGAAGCCGACCAGATAGTCAAGCGCCCGGCGCGCCTGCTGGGCGTTGACCAGGTCCATGGAAATTTCGCCCGGGTGGTCGACCGCCTCCTGGATCGCCCGCTGCGTGATTTCGTGAAAAACCACCCGGTGCACCGGCTTGTCGGCGAGCACCTTGCGCTCGCGCAGCAGCTCCGCCAGATGCCAGGCAATGGCTTCGCCTTCCCGGTCCGGGTCAGTGGCCAGCAGCAGCTGGTCGGCGCCTCGCATCGCCTTGGCGATGGCATCGACGTGCCGGCTGTTGCGCTCGATACCCTCGTAGCGCATGGCGAAGTTGTGTTCGGTTTGCACCGCCCCTTCCTTGGCCACCAGGTCCCTGACGTGGCCGTAGGAGGCAAATACCTCATAGCCGGGGCCGAGGTACTTCTTGATGGTTTTGGCCTTGGCCGGGGATTCGACGACGACGACGGTTTTTGCTGGGTTCATGGTTCGCGCAGCGCCCGCCGTGGCGGTGCGGTTGTTGTCATTCGGACTGGGGCAGCCGCCAGGCGGGCGGCTGGTGGGCTATTGCAGGCGCCGCAGCGCATCCGGTTGGGCCAGCTCTTCCATGTAGGCATACAGGTGAGCCGTGTCCGGCCGGTTGTAGATCACCATGAGCGTGATCCACTTGATGTCGTCGAGGTCGATTTCGTCCAGATCGAGCGCCATGGCGCGGTCGATGACGCGGTCCAGCGACGGCCTGTCGACCATCGGATTCTGTCCCAGCAGGATCAGAAAGCCGCGCGCTTCCAGCGTCAGCCGGTATTGCTCCTGGGCCGAGAACTGGCGCTGCGCATGGTCGCTCCACGGTATGCAGTCGGTCTGGGTGGCCGTGTCATCATCCTGCGCCAGGCTCTCGAGCCAGTCGAAAGCATGGTCGATCTCCCCTTCGCCAAAACCCATGCTGGCCAGCTGGCCGGCCAGTTCATCACGGTCATCGTCGTCCATCGCACCGTCCTCGCTGTAGTTGTCCAGCAGGAACATCAGCACGTCGAGAACGGATTCCTTCATCGATACCCTCAGCGTGCCGGGTGCGGACCGCGGCGGCCATACAGGCCGCCGGGCAGGGCCGTCACCAGGCCATCCAGTTGTAGCGTCAAGAGCATGGTGGAAACTTCTGCCACCGTCAATCCGGTGCGGGCCACCAGCAGGTCCAGACTGACCGGGCTGTCGCCCATATTGGCCAGCACCGGGTTGGTGGCGGCCGCCGGCTGGCCGGCGGCCGGCGGTGCTGCGGACACCGGACTCAGACCCCGCTCGAAGGGCGGCAGTTCCTCCAGAATGTCCGATACGCTCTCGACCAGCTTGGCGCCATCGCGAATCAGCGCGTGGCAACCGCGCGCCAGCGGGTTGTGGATGCCGCCCGGGATGGCGAATACCTCGCGCCCCTGTTCGGCCGCCAGGCGGGCGGTGATCAGGGAGCCGCTTTGCGCGCCCGCCTCCACCACCAGCACACCCAGCGACAGGCCGCTGATGATCCGGTTGCGGCGCGGAAAGTTGAAGCTGCGCGGCGGCATACCCACCGGCTGTTCGCTGACCAGGACGCCATGTTGGCGGATTTCCTGGGCAAGGTTCAGGTGCTGGCGCGGATAGATGCGATCCGGTCCGGTTCCCAGCACGGCGACTGTCTGGCCGCTGCCGGACAGTGCACCGCGATGGGCCGCGCCGTCCACGCCTTCGGCCAGGCCGCTGGTTACCAACAGACCGCATTGGGTAAGCGCCGAGGCCATGGCAAACGCGGTCTCCCGGCCGGCCGGCGAGGCATTGCGGCTGCCGACGATGGCGATCTGGGGCGCCAGCAGCAAGCGGGCATCACCTTCCACCAGCAGCGCCAGTGGCGGGTCCGCAATTTGCGCCAGTTGTGGGGGGTATGGAGGCTGGTCCAGAAACAGTGCCTGCCGGTCCTGACCGTCTTGCAGCCAGTCGAGGTCGGCGCGCGGTGGAATGTCGGCCGCGGCAAGGATCTTGTCGGCCAGCGTCGTCTTGCCGGCCAGACAGTCCAACAACGCACTGCGATGCGCGCCCAGCGCCAACGACGGCGAACCGAACGCCGCCAGCAGGCGACGCCAGGCTGCAACCCCCAGCCCGGGTATGCGGGCCAGGGCAAGGCCGGCGGCAGCGGGCGTCAGGGGGTCGTGACCTCGTCCAGCACGTGCATGGGCCGGTTGGCCGTCATCACCAGGGCATAGCTGACCCGCTCGAAAAGCCGAAACACCATCACCGTGCCGGCCGGATCACCCGGCGGCTGCACGCGCTGGCGAGCGACCGGGTCGTCGATCGGCGACGGTACCTGCTGCACCTGCAGCACGTGGCCCAGTTCCACCCCATCGCGCTGTCCGCGGCTCAGGACCACCACGCTGTACTGGCCGATCTGCGACACACCATCCACGACACTGATGATGTGGCCACGCAGGGGCGTGGTCGGCGCATGCGGCATGTAGGACGCCTTCATCGGGCTGTCGTCGGTCGGTATCAGCACGTCGCCTGCAAGTACTTCGCGGCGCGCCTTGGCCACCGACAGCGTGGCCGGATCGCCGGCGCGCTGCACGCTGCCGCGACCGATGAACAGCCCGTTGTAGCCCAGCGCTTCGCCGCTTTCCGGATCGCGGTAGGCGTCGCCGATGCGAAAGATGTCCAGCGACTCGCCCGGCTGTGCGGCTGTGCGGCGGCCGTAGACCCGATCGCCCGCGCCCACGGCGATATGCTCGTCCGCGGCCGAGGCAACGTATGCAAAATCAGCCGCCCGGTTGCTGTGCAGCACCACGGCTTCTTCCAGGAAGGCCTGAATGTGTTCCAGCGGAATGGCCGGCACGGCGGTATCGATGGGCGTCGCACGTACCTGCGGCGATACCCCGCCCGAGCCGTGGCCCTGACCGTCGCGCATCAGGCGCGGGCCGTCCGCGGTCATCACCAGGCGCAGCCGGTCGCCGGGATAGATGAGGTGGGGATTGGCGATCTGCGGGTTTGCTCCCCACAATTGCGGCCAGTACCAGGGCTTGGTCAGGAAGCGGCCGGAGATGTCCCACAGCGTGTCGCCGCGGACCACCACGTAAACGTCCGGGCGGTCGGGTCGCAACTGAAGATCGTCGGCGCTCGCGTGCAGCGGCATCAGCAGCGGCAAAAGAGCCAGAACAGCAATCAGCGAACGGTAAAGTCTGGTCATGGGCAAGTTCCGGCCAGTATGATTGGTGGCGCGCCTGACCCAAGAATCGGTCGCAGCCTGTCAACCGAATATCGGTTCCAACGCGACCGCCTTGAGGCAAACCCTTAAGGCAGGCGCAGTGTAGCCCAGATAAATCTTGTTCCCACTGTCATGGCGCTGCTGGACATTCTTACCTACCCTGATCCGAGACTGCGCCAGCGGGCGAGCCCGGTGGATGCGGTCAATGCGCAGGTCAGGCAGCTGGCCGAGGACATGGCGCAGACCATGTATGCCGCCAAGGGCATTGGCCTTGCTGCCACCCAGGTCGGCGTGGCAAAGCGTGTCGTGGTGATGGATCTGAGCGCCGAGCACGACCAGCTGCAGGTGCTGATCAACCCGCGCGTGGTCGCCCGCGACGGCAGCCAGGAGTGCGAGGAAGGCTGCCTGTCGGTGCCTGACGTGTATGAAACCGTCGAGCGCGCCCTGCGGGTGACCGTGAGCTATCTCGACCGCGACGGCGAGGCGCGGCAAATGGACGCCGATGGCCTGCTGGCGGTGTGCGTGCAGCACGAGATCGACCACCTGGACGGCAAGCTGTTCGTGGACTACCTGTCGCGCCTGAAGCAGGATCGCTTGCGCAAGAAGGCCGACAAGCGCCAGCGCGACGAAGCACGTCCTTGAACATCGTTTTTGCCGGCACGGCGCCGTTTGCCGTGCCGAGCCTGCAGGCACTACTGGCTGCCGGGCACACCGTGCGCGCCGTATACACACAGCCTGACCGGCCGGCGGGCCGGGGGCGCAAGCTGAGTCCATCCGCAGTCAAGCTGGCGGCGCTGGAGGCGGGTATCGAGGTGTGTCAGCCGGTCAGCCTGCGCACGGCCCAGGCCGCTGCAGAACTGGCCGCATTCGCGCCGGACCTGCTGGTGGTGGTGGCTTACGGACTGATTCTGCCGCCGGCCATCCTGGGCGCGGCGCGCCTGGGCGCGCTCAACGTGCACGGCTCGCTGCTGCCGCGCTGGCGCGGTGCGGCGCCGGTGGAGCGGGCGCTGCTGGCCGGCGATGCCCAGACCGGCGTGTGCATCATGCAGATGGATGTCGGTCTGGACACCGGGCCGGTGTTTCTGCAGCGCCCGACGCCCATTCTGGCGAACGACACCGGCGGCAGCCTGCGCGAGCGCCTGGCGCAGCTTGGCGCCGAGGCTCTGATCGAGGTGGTGGCAGGTCTCGAGGTCGGTGTCGCGGTCGCCACACCCCAGCCGGCCGAGGGCGCCTGTTACGCCGCCAAGATCGACAAGCGCGAGGCGCAGCTGGACTGGACGCAACCGGCGCAGGTGCTGGAACGCACCGTGCGCGCCTTTGCGCCGGCGCCGCTGGCCTGGACCGTGTGGCGAGGCCAACGGCTGCGTGTCGGCGGGGCGCAGCTGGGCCTTGGCAGCGGACCGCCGGGACAGGTGCTCAGCGCCGGGCCGTCGGGCATCGAGGTGGCCTGTGGCGCGGGCAGCCTGTTGCTCACCCATGTGCAGCCGGAAGGCGGACGCATGTTGCCGGCGCGGGAATTCCTGGCCGGGCGAAAGCTGGTGGCCGGCGAGCGATTGGAAGCGCCCGCCCCAGGTTGAGGGGCGCCGGCCTGATGCGAAATCAGGCGTTGGCCAGCAGCTTTTCCAGGTAGTGAATGCTGACCCCGCCACGGCGGAAATCGCCCTCGTCCACCAGGCGCAAATGCAGCGGCGTGTTGGTCTTGATGCCGTCCACGATCAGCTCCAGCAGCGCCGTGCGCACGCGCGCCAGGGCAATGTCGCGATCGGCGCCGTGGGCGATCAGCTTGCCGACCATCGAGTCGTAATTCGGTGGCACCGCGTAACCGTCGTACAGGTGCGAGTCGAAGCGGATACCCGGCCCGCCCGGTGCATGGAACTGCGTCACCCGCCCCGGCGAGGGCACGAAGCTGACCGGGTCTTCGGCGTTGATGCGGCACTCGATGGCGTGGCCGCGCCAGGTGATGTCTTCCTGCCGGTAGCCCAGGCCCAGGCCGGCCGCGATCCGCAGCTGCTCGCGCACCAGGTCGACGCCGGTGATCGCCTCGGTCACCGGGTGTTCCACCTGGATGCGCGTGTTCATTTCGATGAAGTAGAACTCGCCGTTCTCGTACAGGAACTCGAAGGTCCCTGCCCCGCGATAGCGCATCTGCCGGCACACGCTGGCGCACAGCTCGCCCATGCGCATACGCTGCTCGTGGGTGATGCCCGGCGCGGGCGCTTCCTCGATCACCTTCTGGTGGCGGCGCTGGACGGAGCAGTCGCGCTCGCCCAGGTGAATGGCCGCACCCTCGCCGTCGCCGAGCACCTGGAACTCGATGTGCCGCGGCTGGGTCAGGTACTTTTCCATGTACACGACCGGGTTGCCGAAGGCCGCACCGGCCTCCCGGCCGGTGGTGGCGATGGCGCCGTTCAGTGCGGCTTCCGTGTGCACCACGCGCATGCCGCGCCCGCCACCGCCGCCGGCCGCCTTGATCAGCACCGGGTAGCCGATGTCCGCCGCGATGCGCAGGTTTTCGGCCTCGTCATCGCCCAGCGGGCCGCCCGAACCGGGCACCGTCGGCACGCCCAGTTCTTTCATCAGGGCAATGGCCGCGAGCTTGTCGCCCATCTGGCGGATGGTGTCCGGCCGCGGGCCGATGAACACGAAGCCGCTCTGCTCGACGCTTTCGGCGAACTGCGCGTTCTCGGACAAGAACCCGTAGCCGGGGTGGATGGCCTCGGCGTCGGTGACTTCGGCGGCGGCGATGATGGCCGGGATGTTCAGGTAGCTCTTGCCCGGCTCGGGCGGTCCGATGCAGACCGATTCGTCCGCCAGGCGCACGTGGATCAGTTCGCGGTCGGCGGTCGAGTGCACCGCCACCGTGCCGATGCCCAGCTCCCGGCAGGCGCGCAGCACGCGCAGCGCAATCTCGCCGCGGTTGGCGATCACCACTTTGGAGAACATGGCGCGCGCCCGTCAGACGATGACGACGAGCGGCTGGCCGAACTCCACCGGCTGGCCGTCCTCGACCAGTATGGCGGCCACCACGCCGGCCTTGTCGGCCTCGATCTGGTTCATCAACTTCATGGCCTCGATGATGCAGATCACGTCCCCGGCCGCCACCTGCTTGCCGACCTCGACGAACGGTGCACTGTCCGGCGAGGCGGCGCGGTAGAAGGTGCCGACCATCGGGGCCGTCTGTGTGTAGCCGGCGGGCTGGGTCGGCGCTGCGGGGGCGGTCGTCGGCGCGGTCACCGGAGCCGCAGCTGCCGGCGCTGCCACCGGCGTCATCATCACGCCGGCCGGTGCCTTGCTCAGGCGGATCGACTCCTCGCCCTCGCGCACCTCAAGCTCGTTGATGCCGGATTGCTCCACCAGCTCCATGAGCTTCTTGATCTTGCGGATATCCATCGTCGTCCTTGGGGTTGTCAGGCTGGATCGCCGAGCCGGCGCAGGGCCGCGGTCAGCGCCAGCTCGTAGCCGAGCGCGCCAAGACCGCTGATGGTGCCCAGCGCCAGGTCGGAAAAATACGAATGTCGGCGAAACGGCTCGCGCGCCGCCACGTTCGACAGGTGAACTTCGATGAACGGCAGCGCCACCGCCGCCAGCGCGTCGCGCAGGGCGACGCTGGTGTGCGTGTAGCCGCCGGGGTTGATGACAATCATCGCCACGCCCTCGCCGGGCGCTGCCTGCACCCAGTCGATCAGCTGATGCTCGGCGTTGCTCTGCCGGCAAAGCAGCTCGTGACCGGCTGCGGCGACCTGCGCCGTCGCCCGGGCGTCGATGTCGGACAGCGTGTCGTGGCCGTAGATGGCCGGCTCGCGGCGCCCGAGCAGGTTCAGGTTCGGGCCGTGCAGTAACAGGATCTTGGCCATGAGGGCTGCCGGTGGGCGTGAGCAGCGCGAATTCTTGGCCATCGGCCGCGAATTGTCCACATCGGCGGCGAATAGGTACGAAACAGGTCGAAAGCGTTCCGGCGTTTATGCTGAGCCATTGTCCTGCCCGGTGCCCGAACCGGCGCAGGCAGCGCCCTGCAGGGCCGCCATCGCGCTTTGTCTGGCAAACTGGGGCGTCCGGTCGATAGCGCCATGCTTGGCCCGGTGCGTCACCGCGGCACGGGCGCAAACGCAATCATCACTGCCGCGGCGTCTGATGTGTTCCCCTGGGCTCGGCACGGCCCAGCGAGATCAGGCTTGGGCGCGTCGCACTCACGATCCGGGAGGAGTCAATGGCTGACTGCGCAATGCCGCGCCGAACCTGGCGCGGCTGTGTTGGTGCGCGCCCAGCGGCGTTCTGGCCCTGGCGGTCGAGGGCGCTTGCCGCGGGCGGGCGGCCTGAAATGGTCGCTCGATGAGCGTTTCGCGCACGGGCTTTCTCCCCTTTCGTTTCTGGGCCTGGGCGTGGTTCGTCGCTTGGCTGCTGCTACTGGGACAGGCGCCGGCCGCGCACCTGGCCGGCCTGCCGGCCGGTGTCTTCTTCGTGGTTGCCGCGGCCGGTTACGCGGCGCTTTATCTGTTGCCTCTGCTGCTGGCGCCGCTGCTGGGCCGGCTCGCTGCGCGAATGGTGGGGGCAGGCGCCGGTCGGCTGCTGAGCGGGGCCTGGCTGACGCTGTGGAGTGCCTTCGTACAGCTCGTGCTGGTCGTGGATTTGCTGGTGTTTCGCCAGTTCGGCTTTCACCTGAACGGCTTTGTATGGAACCTGGTCAGCACGCCCGGTGGCGTCGAGTCCATGGGCGCGGGTACGGCCACGTGGGCCACGGCGCTCGGCGTCGCCGTGCCGACCTTGGCGGCTAACGCCGGGCTGCTGTGGCTGTGCCGTCGCCAGGCAGGTGCGCACGCGAGGGCCGGGCGGTGGCTGCGACCGGCTCTCGCGGCGCTGCTGGTGTGCGCGGTAGGGGAGCGGTTGGCGTATGGCGTCAGCCATTTCACGGGTCGCGCCGATGTGCTCGCGGCGGCCGGTGCGCTGCCGTTCTATCAGCCGACGACCTTTCGCCACCTCGCGCAGTCGCTGGGCTTCACGCCGGCATCCCGCCAGCCGGACAAGCTCCGGGCGGCGGGCGGGTCGTTTGTCTACCCGCTGGCGCCGCTGCGTCTTGAGCCGCCGCCGCGCCTGCCCAACATCGTCTGGCTGGTGGCCGAGTCCCTGCGGGCGGATGCGCTGGATGCCGGCATCATGCCGGCCACCAGCGCCTTCGCCGACCAGGCGCTGCGTTTCGACCGGCATTACAGCAGCGGCAACGGCACACGCATGGGCATGTTCGGCATGTTCTACGGGCTGTACGGCAAGGATTGGTTCCCGGTGCTGGAAGGCGGTCGACCGCCGCTGCTGATGGACGCTCTGCGTCAGCTCGACTATCGCATCGAGGCCTGGAGCAGCGCCCGTTTCAGCTACCCGGAGTTCGATCGCACCCTTTTTGCCGGCCTGCCGCACAGTGCCCTGCACGACGGCGCGCAGGGCGAAGGCTGGCAGCGGGACCGCATCAATGTCGGCCAGATGCTCGAATTCGTCCGCGACGCGGCGCAGGCACCGGATCGGCGGCCGTTCATGAGCTTCATGTTCTTCGAGTCGCCCCATGCGCGGTATTACTTTCCGCCGGAAAACGCCATCCGCAAGCCATATCTGGAGACCTTCAACTACGCAACGGTGTCGCTGACGCGCGACATCGAGCTGATCCGCAACCGCTACCTGAACGCGTGCAACCACCTGGACAGCCAGTTCGCGCGCGTGTTCGACGAAATCGAGCGCTTGGGGCTGCAGAACGACACCATCGTCATCGTGACCGGTGACCATGGCGAGGAATTCATGGAGAAGGGCCGCTGGGGCCACAACTCCAGCTTCGTCGAGGAGCAGATTCGCGTGCCGCTGGTGCTGCGCGTACCCGGCGTCGCACCTCGCCGCGTCGCCGCTATGAGCAGTCACCTGGATTTGCCGGCCACGTTGCTGAGCCGTCTGGGCGTGCGCAACGCGCCGCACGAACTGTCCCTGGGTCATGACTTGCTGGGCCGGCGGCAACGTCAATCGACAGTGATTTCCGACTGGTCGAGCGTGGCTTGGGTGGCGGCGGACTACAAGGCGGTGTACCCGCTGGCCAGCGCCGGCTTTGCCAACGCCGGCACCTTTACGCCGGACGATCGGGCGGTTGCGGATGCAGATGCGGTGCGGGCTGCTCACCGGGAGGATCTGGCACAGCTGCTGGATGGCCTGTCGCGCTTTCACCGTCGGGCGGTTCGCTGACGGAAGCGCTGTAGCGCTATCCGGGATGTGATACTCATGAGACATCCCCGGAATGTTTTCGGGGTGGACTGAGCAGCGCCCGCGCGGATGTCGTCAGCGCAGCGCTCACGATGGTCTGAGCTTCTTCCAGAATGCGTTGCAGGCGATGTCGTCCTCGTGCACGGCCACCGGAATCACCGGATGGCCCGTCGCGCGAGCGGCTTGCAGGTCGGTCGCGCCGCTGCGGGCGGCAACGAAGCCGGTCAGCCAGGGCGCCTGGGTCTATCGGTCTGCTGGCAGGCGATCGGGCCGGTGTATCGAAGGCAGGATGACACAAGCGGACCGGCGGTTTCATGCGCTGGCCGCGGCGTTGTTTCGGCGGGTCTGTGCGCGGCCTGCGCAGATCCTGCGTTGTGACGCAATGGCGTCGGCGCGGGTGCCGGGTTCCGTAAATTGCCGAACGCGGATTCGCGTTCGGGTCAGCCCACGTCCATCAACAACAGCGTATTGGAACGGCCCGAGCCGGGCTGGTCGCCCTTGGTGATCAGCACGCGCATGCCGGCACTGAGCAGGCCGCGGGCTTTCAGCAGTTCGAGCGCCTCCTGCGCGACGCGCTCGTAAGGCCGCGCGCCACGGTCGAAATTGACCGCCGTCACGCCGCGCAGCAGGGCCAGTCGGCGCCGCGTGCGGGCGTGTTCGGTCATCGCAAAGATCGGTATGCCGTGCAGCAGGCGCGACAGCAGAAGTGCCGTGTGACCGGAGTCCGTCAGCGCCACGGCGGCGTTTATCCGACCATTGCGTGCCACGTACATGGCCGCCATGGCGATGGCCTCGTCGGTACGCGCGAAGTGGCTCTCGAACTGCGCCGCCGAGCGCTCGGTGACCGGATAGCGCTCGGCGCCCAGGCAGATGCGCGCCACCGTTTCCACCACCCGCACCGGGTAGGCGCCGACGGAGGTTTCGGCCGACAGCATCACCGCGTCGGTGCCGTCCATCACGGCGTTGGCGACGTCCAGCACCTCGGCGCGGGTCGGCACCGGGTTTTCGATCATCGACTCCATCATCTGCGTGGCGGTGATGCACGGCCGGTTCAGCTCGCGCGCCACGGCGATGATGCGTTTCTGCACGCCGGGCAGTTCGGCGTCGCCGATTTCGACCCCCAGGTCGCCGCGCGCCACCATCACCGCGTCGGCCGCCTCGACGATGCTTTCGAGCGCCGCCACCGCCTCGCTGCGCTCGATCTTGGCCACGATGCGGCCGTGGCCGCCGGCGCCGCGCAGCAGCTCGCGCGTCAGTTCGATGTCCAGCGCCCGGCGCACGAAGGACACGGCCAGGTAATCGACCTCCAGCGCCGCGGCGGTGAGGATGTCCTCGCGGTCCTTGGCGGTCAGCGCGCCGGCCGACAGGCCGCCGCCCTGCTTGTTGATGCCCTTGTGGTTGGAGAGCAGGCCGCCGGCCTCGACCTCGCAGTGCACGGCCTCGCCCTGCACGGAAAGCACGCGCAGCTGGATCAGGCCGTCGTTGAGCAGCAGGCGGTCGCCCGGCTGCACGTCCTGCGCCAGCTCGGTGTAGTCGGTGCCCACGGCATTGATGTCGCCGTTCTGCTCGCCCAGCGCGGCGTCGATGCAGAAGTGCGCGCCGGCAACCAGGTTTACCGGCCCGTCCCGGAAGCCACGTACGCGCACCTTGGGACCCGCCAGGTCCGCCAGCACGGCCACGTCGCAGCCGACTTCCTCGGCCGCCGCGCGCAGGGCGGCGATGCGTCGCTCGTGGTCGGCGCGCTGGCCGTGCGAGAAATTGATGCGCGCCACGCTCAGGCCGGCGCGCAGCATCTGCGCGAGCACGCCCGGCGGGTCGGTGGCCGGCCCCAGGGTGGCGACGATGCGGGTCTGGCGTTGGTCGGTCATGGCGGCTCCGCAGGATGGGCGAGCGCGGCGAGATCAGCCGGCGTGTTCAGGTTGCTGAAGGCGTGTGGGCCGGATGCAGCAAAATCCACGCCGATCCAGCCGATGGCGTGCAGCAGTTCGCGCACGCTGCGGCGGCCGGATTCGAGGCCGGCTTCGACCTGCGCCAGTGCGGTGCGCGGCAGCAACAGACAGGTGTAGTGGTGGCTCTGGCCGTCGAACGGCACCCGGGCGCGCGGATCGTCAAATGCCGCCGCCCGCAGCAGGCGCTGGCCCAGATCGACCGGCAGGAACGGCATGTCGCAGGGCGCCGCCAGCAGCCAGGGCGTGGCGCAGGCCAGAAGTCCGGCGCGCAGGCCGGCCAGCGGGCCAGCGTCCGGGTACGCGCCGTCGGTGAGAGGCTCGAAACCGAGCGCGCGGTAGCGGTCCAGGTTGCGGTTTGCACTCAGCAGCAGTGTGCCGACCTGGCCGGCGAGGCGCCGGACCACGGTTTGCACCAGCGGCTCGCCGTCGAGTTCGAGCAGGCCCTTGTCGATGCCGCCCAGGCGACTGCCGCGTCCGCCGGCCAGGATCAGGCCAGTGACGGCGGCGGTCGCTCCGGCTGGCTCGGGGCTGGCGGCAACGTGACCGGGCATGAACCGACGCGCTATCCTTTCGCGCTGTCTTCGCGCATTGCGGGAGGCGGCCGGCGCACGCTTGCGCCATCACAGCCCTCCACGACCATGGCCCATCATACCCTCGACGCCCGCTATCTCCTGTGCCCGCTGCCGGTGCTGCGCACGCAGGCGAAGATTCGCGACCTGGCCCCGGGTGACGTGCTGGAGGTGCAGTGCACTGACCACGGCGTGCTGGCCGACATCCCGGCCTGGTGCCGCATCAATGGTCACCGCCACATCGACAGTTTCGAGCGCGACGGCGTGGTGACCATCATCCTGGAGGTGGGCGGCGATGCCGGCGACCAGCGCCCAGCCTGAAGGCGGTAGCCGTTACCAGGCCGGGCGGCGGGTGACGCTGATCGCGGCCGGCATCAACCTGTTCCTGGCCGTGATCAAATTTGCCGGCGGCATCTTCGCCCATTCGCAGGCGCTGATCGCCGACGGCATCGACTCGACGGCCGACCTGTTCAGCGACATGGCGGTGCTGTACGGGGCGCGCCAGGGCTCGCGCGCGCCGGACAGCAAGCACCCGTATGGCCACGGTCGAATCGAGACGCTGGTGTCGGTATTCCTGGGGGTAGTGCTGCTGGCAACCGCCGCCGGCATCAGCCTGCGCGCCGCCCAGCGCCTGCTCAGTGACGAGCCGCTGCTGTCGCCCGAGCCGGCGGCGCTGCTGGTAGCGGTGATTGCCATCGGTCTGAAGGAATGGATTTATCGCTACACCCTGCGCGTCGGGCGGGAAACGCGCTCGCGCATGCTGGAGGCCAACGCCTGGCACCAGCGGACCGACTCGATCTCCTCGCTGGTGGTACTGCTGGGTGTTGGCGGTAGCCTGCTGGGGATGCCGTATCTGGACCCGGTGGCGGCCATCGGCGTGTCGGTGCTGATCGCCCGCGTCGGCTGGGAGCTGCTGTGGCAATCCGTGGCGGAGCTGTCCGACACAGCCCTGTCGCGCGAGCGGGTGGCGGTGATTCGCAAGGCCATCCGCGGCATCGAGGGCGTGCAGGATCTGCACCTGCTGCGCACCCGCCAGGCTGGGCCGGATGCGCTGGTGGACGTGCATGTGCAGGTCAACCCGCACATCAGCGTGTCGGAAGGACACCGGATTGCCGAGCACATCCGCGAGCGGCTGATCGCGGACCTGGACGAGGTCAGCGACGTGCTGGTGCACATCGACACCGAGGATGATCAGTCCTTCGAACGCGGCCGCACGCTGCCGCTGCGGGCCGACGTGGAGGCACAGATTCGCAGCACCATCGCGGGCCTGGCTGGCGCGGATCGGCTGCAAGGGGTGATGCTGCATTACGATGCGGATCGAATCGGCGTCGAGCTGCACCTGCCGCTGGCGCTGGCGCCGGACGCGGCCACGGCAAGCGCCCTGGCCGAGCAGCTGCGCGGTCCGCTGCGGCGCCTGCCGCACATCGCCGACGTTGCCGTGCATTTCGTTACCTGAGCCCGCGCATGTCCGGCAACAGCTTCGGTCGACTGTTTATCGTCACTACCTTCGGTGAGAGCCACGGGCCGGCGCTGGGCGCCGTCATCGACGGCTGCCCGCCGGGCCTGCCGCTGACCGAGGCCGACATCCAGCCCGACCTGGACCGGCGCCGGCCGGGCACGTCACGCTTCACCACCCAGCGTCAGGAAGCGGACCAGGTCGAAATTCTGTCGGGCGTGTTCGAGGGTTTGACCACCGGCACGCCCATCGGCCTGCTGATCCGCAACACCGATCAGCGCTCGCGCGATTACGCGGCCATCAAGGACAAGTTCCGGCCCGGTCACGCCGATTACACGTATCAGCAGAAATTCGGCCTGCGCGATTACCGCGGCGGCGGCCGCTCGTCGGCCCGCGAGACCGCAGCGCGGGTGGCGGCGGGCGCCGTGGCGCGCAAGTTTCTGGCGGGTCGGGGCATTCTGATTCGCGGCTATCTGGCGCAGATGGGCGACATCACGCTGAGCCTGAACGACTGGGCGGCAGTGCACGAGAATCCGTTTTTCTGTGCGGACCCCGCGCGCGTGCCGCAGCTGGAAGCGCTCATCACGCAGCTGCGCCGCGACGGCGACTCGGTCGGCGCGCGCGTGAACGTGATCGCCAGCGGCGTGCCACCGGGCTTGGGTGAGCCGGTGTTCGACCGCCTGGATGCCGACATCGCCCACGCCATGATGGGCATCAACGCCGTCAAGGGCGTCGAGATCGGCGCCGGCTTCGACGTGGTCACGCAAAAGGGCAGCGAGCACCGCGACGAAATCAGCTCGGCCGGATTTTTGAGCAACCGCGCCGGCGGCATCCTGGGCGGCATCTCCAGCGGCCAGGACATCCGCGTCAGCCTGGCACTGAAGCCTACCTCCAGCATCCGCCTGCCGGGCCGCACGGTCGACCTGCACGGCGCAGACACCGACATCGTCACCACCGGCCGCCACGATCCGTGCGTGGGCATCCGTGCGGTGCCGATTGCCGAGGCCATGCTGGCACTGGTGCTGATGGACCACCTGCTGCGCCAGCAGGCGCAAAACGCGGGCGTGGCGTCGGTGACCCCGATCATCCCCGGCGCGGTTGACGACTGAGGCGCGGCCGGCGCTGCCCTACTGGCGGCTGTCGGCCTTTTACCTGTGCTACTTCGCCATCCTGGGCGCGATGGTGCCGTACTGGACGGTGTTCCTGCGCGGGCGCGGCATGAGCGCGCTGGAGATCGGTCAGCTGATGGCGGTCGGCACACTGACGCGCATCCTCGCCCCCTGGGCCAGCGCCTGGGTGGGCGATCGCATGCCGCGGCGCATCGTCGTGGTGCGCCTGGCGGCGGCGCTGATGACGGTCATTTTCTGCGGCATGTTCGTGGCGCGGGGCTTCTGGCAGGTGGCGCTGGTCACGGCCGCGTTCGGTTTTTTCTGGAACGCCGCCCTGCCGCAGTTCGAGATCGTCACGCTCAGACACCTGGGCAGCACCGGCAATCTGTACGGACGTATCCGGCTGTGGGGCTCGGTCGGCTTCATCGGCGTGGTGCTGGGCGGCGGCTGGCTGCTGGAGCGCGCGGGCCTCGACACCCTGCTGCTGGTGTTGCTGGCGACCATGGCCGGGACGCTCATCAGCAGCCTGCTGGTGCCGGACCGGCCCGGCCCACCGGCCGTGCAGGCTAAAGCTTCACTGCGCGGCGCCCTTCGCAGCCCGGCGGCGCTGGGCTTTCTGGTGGCGGCGTTTCTGATGCAGGCCAGCCACGGGCCGTACTACGGGTTTTTCTCGATCCTGCTGGAGGACCAGGGCTACACGCGCAGCATGGTCGGGGCCCTGTGGGCGCTGGGGGTGGTGGCCGAGGTCGGGGTGTTCCTGGCGCTGGCCCGGCTGCTGCCGCGTATTGGCGCCTCGCGCGTTTTCATGGCCAGCCTGTTGCTGGCAGCCCTGCGCTGGCTGCTGATCGGTCACGGCGCCGGCAGTCTCGCCTGGCTTCTGCCGGCGCAGATACTGCACGCGGCCACCTTCGGCGCCTTTCATGTGGCGGCGCTGGCGCAGGTGCAGCGCTTCTTTCCGGCTGCCCTGCAGGGGCGCGGACAGGCGCTCTACAGCGGCCTGTGCATGGGCGGCGGCGGGGCGCTGGGCGGCGTGGTGAGCGGCTTTTTGTGGGATTCGGCCGGCGCAGTGCGGGTGTACGAACTGGCGGCGCTGACCGCGCTGCTCGCGGCCGCGTTGTGGGCCTGGCTCAGCCGGCCTGTTTCAGGCGTCGCCAACTCGGCAGCGGGATGATTTGGCCCGGGCCGTCGTCCGGTCCGGCGCGCCGGACCTGTGACAGCCCGAACGCGGCCCGCACGGCGCTGTCGACGGCATCCAGAAACCGCACCGTTGACAGGTCGGTGGTCGGCTGATCCAGGATTCTTTCGCGCACCGGCTGCAGGGCGGCCAGTGTCGGACCGGCCTGGATGGCCGCCCGGATGTGGTAGCAGCGGTTGCTTTTGTATACTGCCCGCATCAGCTCGTTCAGCAGTCGGTCGTGCAGCCCCGTGGCCAGCAGCAGATCGGCCGGCTCCTTGGCCGCTCGGTTCACCAGCAGGTGGCATGTGCCCAGCTGGTTTTCGAGCCAGATGGCGAGTTCGCGAAAGGTCATGGCACAGCCCGGCCTGATCGTCCTGAGTCAGATGCGTGCGGGACCAGCCCCGAACGGCGGCGCTATTCTGGGAGTGGCCCCAGCGCTTGTCGAGCGGCCGGCGGTCCACTGCGCGCGGACTTTAAACCAGCCCGCCGCGGGCACACGAGCTTCATTGCGCAACACACGGTAAGTGCCATGGCCGGCAAGACCCTATACGACAAACTGTGGGATTCCCACGTGGTGTACACCGAGCCGGACGGCTCGGTGCTGCTGTACATCGATCGCCACCTGATTCACGAGGTGACCTCGCCGCAGGCCTTCGAGGGCTTGGCGCTGTCCGGCCGCAAGCCGTGGCGGGTGGTGGCCAATCTGGCGGTGGCCGATCACAACGTGCCGACCACTGACCGCAGTGTGGGCATTGCCGACCCGGTGTCGCGCGAGCAGGTCGATACGCTCGACCGCAACTGCGACACCTTCGGCATCACCGAATTTCGCATGAACGATCCGCGCCAGGGCGTGGTGCACATCATCGGCCCGGAGCAGGGCGCCACCCTGCCGGGCATGACCGTGGTGTGCGGCGACTCGCACACCGCCACGCATGGGGCGTTTGCGGCGCTGGCCTACGGCATCGGCACCTCCGAGGTCGAGCACACGCTGGCCACGCAGACCCTGCCGCAGCGCAAGTCACGGAACATGCTGGTGCGGGTCGATGGCCGGCTGGGTCCGCACGTGTACGCCAAGGACCTGATCCTGGCCATCATCGGCGCCATCGGCACCGCCGGCGGCACCGGCTATGCCATCGAGTTTGGCGGCGAGGCGGTGCGCGCGCTGTCCATGGAAGGGCGCATGACGCTGTGCAACATGGCCATCGAGGCCGGTGCCCGTGTCGGCCTGGTGGCGGTCGACGACACCACTATCGACTATGTCCGTGGCCGGCCGTTCGCGCCGCAGGGCGAGCTGTTCGAGCGCGCGGCGTCCGCCTGGCGGGAGCTGGTGTCCGATCCGGATGCGCGCTTCGACCGGGTGGTTGAAATCGACGCTGCCAGCCTGGTGCCGCAGGTGACCTGGGGCACCTCGCCGGAGATGGTGTTGCCGGTCGATGGCCGTGTACCGGACCCGGCCGCGGAAACCGATCCGGCCCGCGCCGAGGGCATGCGCCTGGCGCTCAGCTACATGGATCTGAAGGCCGGCACGCCGCTGGCGGATATCGCCATCGACAAGGTGTTCATCGGCTCCTGCACCAACGGTCGCATCGAGGATTTTCGCGCCGCCGCGGCGGTGCTCAAAGGCCGCAAGGTGGCCGGCAATGTGCGCCTGGCGCTCGCCGTGCCGGGCTCCGGCCTGGTCAAGCGCCAGGCCGAGGCCGAGGGCCTTGACGAAATCTTTCGCGCCGCCGGTTTCGAGTGGCGCGAGGCCGGTTGCTCCATGTGTCTGGCCATGAATGCCGACCGCCTGGAGCCCGGCGAGCGCTGTGCATCGACCTCGAACCGAAATTTCGAGGGCCGACAGGGCCAGGGCGGGCGCACGCATCTGGTCAGCCCGGCGATGGCGGCCGCGGCGGCCGTCGCCGGTCATTTCGTGGATGTGAGGCAACTATGAAGGAGACGAGCATGAACTGCGTGAAGTTACTGTTGGCTGCGGGGCTGTTGCTGTCGCTGGCCGCCTGCAACACCATGGCCGGTTTTGGCAAGGACGTTCAGGAAGGCGGGGAAGCGATCGAGAAGTCTGCGAAGTAGCGCATGGACCGGTTCACTTACCTGACCGGCCTGGTGCTGCCGATCGACCGGGCCAACGTCGACACCGACGCCATCATTCCGAAGCAGTTCCTGAAGTCGGTCAAGCGCAGCGGCTTCGGGCCGAACCTGTTCGACGAATGGCGCTATCTGGACCATGGCGAGCCGGGGCAGGATTGCTCCGGGCGGCCGCTGAACCCGGATTTCGTGCTCAACCAGCCGCAGTACGCCGGTGCGCAGATACTGCTGGCGCGGCGCAACTTCGGCTGCGGGTCCAGCCGCGAGCACGCCGTGTGGGCGCTGGTCGGGTACGGCATCCGCGCGGTGATCGCGCCCAGCTTCGCCGAGATTTTCTACAACAACTGTTTCAAGAACGGCCTGCTGCCGGTCACGCTGGCCGAAGACGTGATCGAGCGGCTGTTTGCGCAGGAGGCTGCCACCACCGGTTATCGCCTGAGCGTGGACCTGGAGGCGCAGCAAGTGCGCACGCCAGGGGGCGAGGTGTTCGACTTCGACATCGATGCTGATCGCCGCCACCGGTTGCTGAACGGCCTGGACGACATCGCCCTGACTCTGGGCCACGCCGATGCCATTCGCGCCTACGAAGCCCGACGCGTCGTCGAGGCGCCGTGGCTGTTCCCCGATCGCGCCGGAGCAGGCCGATGAGTTATCGCATCCTGCTGCTGCCGGGCGACGGCATCGGTCCGGAGATCGTCGCGGAGGGCGAAAAACTGCTGGCGGCGGTGGCCGAAAAGTACGCGCTTGAATTCACCTTCTCGCGCGGCTTGCTGGGCGGCTGCGCCATCGATGCCACCGGTACGCCGCTGCCGGACGAAACACTGGCCTTGGCGCGCGACGCCGACGCCGTGCTGCTGGGCGCGGTCGGTGGCGCCAAGTGGGACGTGGGGCCGGCGCACCTGCGTCCGGAGCGGGGGCTGCTGGGCATCCGCAAGGCACTTGGCCTGTACGCCAACCTGCGCCCGGCGCTGCTGTTCCCGGAACTGGCCGGTGCCTCGACCCTGAAGCCGGAGGTGGTGGCGGGCCTGGACATCGTCATCATCCGCGAGCTGACCGGCGGCATTTATTTTGGCGAGCCGCGCGGCGTCGGCACCCTGCCCGACGGCAGCCGTGAAGGCCGCAACACCATGGTCTACAGCGAGGCCGAGATCGAACGCATCGGGCGCACCGGCTTCGACATCGCCCGCCGCCGCGGCCATCGCCTGTGCTCTGTGGACAAGGCCAACGTGCTGGAAACCAGCCAGCTGTGGCGCGAGGTGATGATCCGCCTGGGCAGCGAGTACCCGGACGTGGACCTGAGCCACATGTACGTCGACAACGCCGCCATGCAGCTGGTGCGGGCGCCGAAGCAGTTCGACGTGGTGGTCACCGAGAACCTGTTCGGCGACATCCTGTCCGACTGTGCGGCCATGCTGACCGGCTCGATCGGCATGCTGCCGTCGGCCTCGCTGAACCAGACCGGCTTTGGCATGTACGAGCCGGTGCACGGTTCGGCGCCGGACATCGCCGGCCAGCAGAAGGCCAATCCGCTGGCGACCCTGCTGTCGGTGGCCATGCTGCTGCGCTACAGCCTGGGTGAGGCGGCCGCCGCCGACGGCGTGGAGAACGCCGTCGCCGCGGTGCTGCGCCAGGGCCTGCGCACGGCCGACATTGCGGTGGCGGGCGAGCCGGTGTTGTCTACCGTCGCCATGGGCGATGCGGTGGTGGCGGCGCTGCGCGCCGGCGGTTGATTTGTTGAATTTGGAACTGCCGAGCGAAATCCCGGGCAGATTTGTCGGCGTGCCCGACCGGAGTTGATATGAGTCGTCTATACAACGTGGCGGTCGTCGGTGCCACCGGCGCCGTCGGCGAGACCATGTTGGAAGTGCTGGCCGAGCGAAATTTCCCGATCGGCGAGCTGTACGCGCTGGCCAGCGAGCGGTCGGTGGGCAAGATGGTGACCTGCGGCGACCGGCGCCTGCGCGTGCAGGACCTGGCCACGTTCGATTTCTCGAAGGCCCAGATTGGTCTTTTCTCGGCCGGTGGGTCGGTGTCGGCCGAGCACGCGCCGCGCGCCGCCGAGGCCGGCTGCGTGGTGATCGACAACACCTCGCACTTTCGCAATGACGATGACATTCCGCTGGTGGTGCCGGAGGTCAACCCCGGCGACATCGCCGATTACCGCAACCGCGGCATCATCGCCAACCCGAACTGCTCCACCATCCAGATGGTGGTGGCCCTGAAGCCCCTGCACGACGCCGCGCGCATCCGGCGCATCAACGTGGCGACCTACCAGTCGGTGTCCGGCACCGGCAAGAAGGCGATCGAGGAGCTGGCCGGCCAGACCGCGGCGCTGCTCAACGGCAAGCCGATCGAGCCGAAGGTGTATCCGAAGCAGATTGCCTTCAACGCCCTGCCGCAGATCGACAGCTTCCAGGACAACGGCTACACCCGTGAAGAGATGAAGATGGTCTGGGAGACGCGCAAGATCCTGGGCGATGCCGACATCGACGTTAACCCGACCTGCGTGCGCATCCCGGTGTTCTATGGGCACTCCGAGGTCGTGCACGTGGAGTTCGAGCGGCCGATCAGTGCCGACGAGGCGCGGGCGCTGCTGACCGAGGCGCCGGGCGTGCAGGTGATCGACGAGCGCGTGCCGGGCGGCTATCCGACCGCGGCCGAGGCGGCCGGTCAGGATTGGGTTTTCGTGGGCCGTATCCGGGAGGACATCTCGCACCCCTGCGGCCTGAACCTGTGGGTGGTGTCCGACAATATCCGCAAGGGCGCGGCCACCAACAGCGTGCAGATCGCCGAGCGGCTGATCGCCGATTATCTGGGCGACTGAGACAGCGGTTTGTGGCGCCCGCCGTGCTGCGCTAACCTCATGGTCAAATCCGCACTGCGGAATTGAAAAAGGGAGAACTTCGGTGGCCAAGCGCAAGCGTTTTGGGCGAGTGATGGCGCCGGCACTATTGTTGCCGCTCGGGCTTGCGCCGCTGGGCGCGCAGGCGCTCGGGCTCGGCGCTCTGCGCGTGGATTCGGCGCTCGGGCAGCCGCTTGATGCGCGCATCGAGCTGGTTGGTGCCACCCCGGCGGAGGCGGAGTTGGCGACCATCAGCCTGGCACCGGCCGAGGTGCATCAGCGCCTGGGCATCGACAGCGCCCTGGGCGGTGTGATGCTGCGGTTTGCCGTGAAGGTTGGCAGCAATGGCCGGTCCTATGTTGCGGTGAGCTCGCACGAGCCGGTGCGCGAACCCTACATCGATTTCGTGATCCAGGCCGTCAGCCCGACCGGCCAGGTGGCGCGCCATTACACCGTCCTGCTCGATCCGGTCGGTACGACTGTCGCGCCCACACCGGCTTCATCCAGCGCCTGGTCGCCACTGGTCACGCCCATTCCGGAGCGGGTTGCGCCCCGACCGCGGCCGAATCCGTTCGCCAACGTCGGCCTGCCCAAGGCCGGCGCCGCCTACGGCCCGGTGCCACCGGGCGCGACGCTGTGGGCCATTGCCCGCCGCGTGCGTCCCGGCGATACGGATCTCGACGCGGTGATGTCGAGCATCGTGCGCGCCAACCCGCAGGCCTTCATCGACGGCGACCCGGCGCGGCTGAAGGCCGGCAGCCGCCTGAGCATCCCGGATGCCCAGGCATTGCGCGGAGCACCGGTAGCCGATGCCGAGCCGCAGACGCCACCGGTCGCCGCGGCGCCGGCGCCCCAGGCGCCGGTCGAGCAGCCGGCGCCGTCGTCGGCGCTGCCGACACCGAGTGAGGTCGCGCCGACGCCTGATGCCGAGGTGCGTGTATTGCGCAGCGAGGACGCCAAATCGGCCGCCGCGGTGACGACGTCAGACGCCGAGGCGCCCGGCAATCGTGTGCAGTTGCTGGAAGAAGCGCTGGACGCGGCGCAGCAGCAGAATGAATCCCTGCAACAACGCATGAGCGCCATGGAGGCGCAGATCCGGACCCTGACCGAGCTGGTGAAAGCGGAACCGAATGCGGAACCGGCAGATCGGCCGGTCGAACAGGCGGCTGCCGGCGGAGCGGCAGACTCCGCAACGCCGGCTTCACCCGCTTCGCCCGCGGTCCCAGCATCGGTTGCACCCGCTGAGGCTGCGGCCGAAGCCGATGGCGGCTCCAGCGCTTATCTGGCGGCGGCCGTCGCAGCATTGGGAGTGGGTGGTCTGCTGCTTTGGATGCGGCGGCGCAAGGCCGCGGCGATCCGGCCCAGGCCGTTGTTCGACGACGACGTGACCAGCCCCAGCGGGGCGGCGGTGCCAACGGCGGGCTCAGCCGGGATCGCCGCAGCGCCGGCGACCCGGGTTGAGTGGGTCGAGCCGGTAGTGGCGCAACCGGTACCGGTCGAAACCTCGTCGTCCGTCGTCGAGCCGACGGAAGGCGGCTTCGGTGATCCGGTCGACACCCAGATCGACCTGCTGACGGCCTATGTCGGCATGGCGGACGGCCCGTCGGCGCGGCAGATTCACGACGAAATCCAGCGCACGGGCACGCCGGCTCAGAAGGCGCAGGCTGCCGCTCTGCTGGCCCGCCTGGACGCCTGAGGGCAGGCCGCCAGCCACCGTTTTGCGGATCGCCCTCAGCGTCGAATACGACGGCAGCGCCTATTGCGGCTGGCAGGTCCAGTTGCACAGCCCGTCGGTGCAGGCGGTGCTCGAAAAGGCCCTGTCCAGCGTTGCCGACGAGCCGATCCGGGTGGTCGCCGCCGGGCGCACCGACACCGGCGTGCACGCGCTCGGGCAGGTGGTGCATTTTGATACCCGCAGCGATCGCCCGCAGCGGGCCTGGCTGCGCGGCGTCAACACCCGCCTGCCGGGCGATGTGCGCATCCTGGGCGGGCATCCGGTGCCGGATGAGTTTCACGCTCGCTTCAGCGCCATCGCGCGCCACTACCGTTACCTGATCCTGAACCGCCCGCAGGCGCCGGCGGTCGGCCATGAGCGCGTTGCCTGGGAACCGCGGCCGCTGGATGTGCCGGCCATGCAGGTCGCCGCCGGGCAGCTGCTGGGCGAGCACGATTTCAGCGCCTTTCGGGCCGCCACCTGCCAGTCGCGCTCGCCCTGGCGCACGATCACGCGCCTCGATGTGACCCGCCACGGCCCGTGGCTGGTGATCGACGTGGTTGCCAACGCCTTCCTGCACCACATGGTGCGCAACCTGGTCGGCACGCTGCTGGACATCGGCACCGGCAAACGACCGCCGGCCTGGGCCGGGGAACTGCTGGCGACCCGCGATCGCACGCTGGCCGGGCGCACGGCGCCGCCGGCCGGCCTGTACCTGGCGGCGGTACATTACCCGCCCCACTTCGGCCTAGAACCGCCGCAGCCGCTGCTTCCGGTCTGATCCATGCCCACGCGCGTTAAAATCTGCGGCATCACCCGCCCGCAGGATGGCCTGGCTGCCGCTGCCGCCGGGGCGCACGCCATCGGTCTTGTGTTTCACCCTGCCAGTCCGCGCTACGTGACGGCCTCCCAGGCGCGCGACATCGTCGCCGCGCTGCCGCCGCTGGTGAGCGTGGTCGGGCTGTTCGTGGACGCGGCCGAGGGCGAGATTCGCGACCTGCTGGCGCAGGTGCCGCTGGACCTGATCCAGTTTCACGGCGCCGAGCCGGCGCCGGACTGCCGCCGTTTCGGCCGGCGTTACCTGAAGGCGCTGCACGCCAGGCCGGGTGCCGATCTGGCCGCCGCCGCGGCGCCCTACGACGACGCGGCCGGCCTGCTGCTGGACGCCTTCGTGTCCGGCGTGCCGGGGGGCAGTGGGCAGACCTTCGACTGGGCGGCGGTGCCGGCCGGTCTGCCGCGGCCGCTGCTGCTGGCCGGCGGCCTGGATGCCGGCAATGTGGCGATGGCGATCCGCCGCCTGCGACCGTGGGCAGTGGATGTCAGCAGTGGCGTCGAGAGCGCGCCCGGCGTCAAGGACGCGCAAAAGATGGGAATGTTCATGCAAGCGGTTCGAGAAGGAGACAGCCCGCATGGCTGAGGAAATGCGCCACGCCATGCTGCCGGACGCGCACGGCTACTTCGGCCGCTACGGCGGACGCTTCGTGGCGGAAACGCTGATGCGGCCGCTGCAGGAACTCGAAGACGCCTACCGTACGGCGCAGGCCGATCCGGCGTTTCGGGCCGAACTGGAACAGGATCTGCGCGACTACGTCGGCCGGCCGTCGGCGCTGTACCTGGCGCAGCGCTGGACGCGCGAGGTCGGCGGCGCGCGGATTTACCTCAAGCGCGAGGACCTGAACCACACCGGCGCGCACAAGATCAACAACACGGTCGGCCAGATCCTGCTGGCCCGGCGCATGGGCAAGACGCGGGTGATCGCCGAGACCGGCGCCGGCCAGCACGGCGTGGCCACCGCCACCGTGGCGGCGCGCCTGGGCGTCGAGTGCGTGGTCTACATGGGCGCGGAGGACATCCGCCGCCAGAGCGCCAACGTGTATCGCATGCGCCTGCTGGGCGCGCAGGTGCGGGCAGTCGAAAGCGGCTCGCGCACCTTGAAGGACGCGCTCAACGAGGCGCTTCGCGACTGGGTGGCCAACGTCGAGAACACCTTCTACATCATCGGCACCGTGGCCGGGCCGCACCCCTACCCGCAGATGGTGCGCGATTTTCAGGCCATCATCGGCCGCGAGACGCGCACGCAGATGCTCGAGCGCGAGGGCCGGCTGCCGGACGCGGTGGTGGCCTGCGTGGGCGGCGGCTCGAATGCCATCGGCATCTTTCATCCCTTCATCGACGACCCCGACGTCGCCCTGTACGGCGTCGAGGCGGCCGGCTATGGCCTGGCCAGCGGCCACCATGCGGCATCGATCAGCGCCGGCAGCCCCGGCGTGCTGCACGGCAACCGAACCTACCTGATCCAGGACGAGGACGGCCAGATCGGCAGCACGCATTCGATCTCGGCCGGCCTGGACTACCCCGGCGTCGGCCCCGAGCACGCCTGGCTGCATGACTGCGGTCGGGCGCGCTACGTGACGGTTGGCGACGACGAGGCGCTGGCGGCCTTCCACCACCTGACGCGCACCGAAGGCATCATTCCCGCGCTGGAGTCCTCGCACGCGCTGGCCTATGCCGGCAAGCTGGCGGCTGGCATGCGTGCGGACCAGAGCATCGTGGTGAATCTTTCAGGCCGCGGCGACAAGGACATCCACACCGTGGCGACGATCGAGGGCATTCAGGTATGAGCCGCCTGGCCGAGCGTTTTGCCGCCCTGCGCCAGGCGCAGCGGGCCGGGCTGGTGATCTTCGTCACCGCCGGCGATCCGCATCCCGATCTGACGGTCGACCTGCTGCACGCCCTGGTGGCGGCCGGCGCCGACGTGCTGGAACTGGGCGTGCCGTTCTCGGACCCGATGGCCGACGGGCCGGTGATCCAGCGCGCTTCGGAGCGGGCGCTGGCCCACGGCATGGACCTGCGCCGGGTGCTGGACATGGTGCAGACCTTCCGGCAGACCGATCGCACCACGCCGCTGGTGCTGATGGGCTACCTGAACCCGATCGAGCAGATGGGCGTGGCGCGCTTTGCCGCCGCCGCGGCCACGGCCGGCGTGGATGGCGTGCTGACCGTGGACCTGCCGTTCGATGAGGAACCCGAACACGCGGCGGCGCTCAAGGCGGCGGGCCTGGACAGCATCTTCCTGCTGGCGCCGACCAGCGGGCCCGAGCGGGCGCAGGCCGTGGCGGCGCAGGCGAGCGGCTTTTTGTACTACGTGTCGGTGCGCGGCGTGACCGGCGCCGGGCAGGTGGACCTGGCCGATGTGCAGGCACATGTCGAGGCGCTCAAGGCGCACACCACGCTGCCGATCGGCGTCGGCTTTGGCGTGCGCACGCCGCAGGCCGCGGCGCGGATCGCCGGCTTTGCCGATGCGGTGGTGGTCGGCAGCGCCGTGATCGAACAACTCGAAGCCGCCGCTGCCGCCGGCATCACCGGACCCGCTGCGCTCAGCGGCGCCGTGGAGCAGGTGCGTGCGCTGCGCGCCGGCATCGATGCCGCAGGAGGAACCCGATGAACTGGCTGACCCGACTGGTCCCTGCCCGCATCCGCACCAGCGGTGCGTCCAAGAAGGTGCCCGAAGGCCTGTGGGCCAAGTGTCCGGAGTGCAAGGCGGTGCTGTACCGCACCGAGCTCGAACACAACCTCGAAGTCTGCCCGCGCTGCAATCACCACCTGCGCATCGGCGCCCGGCAACGACTGAACGCCTTCCTGGACGCCGAGCCGCGCACCGAGATCGGCGCCGAGCTGGAAGCGGTCGACGTCCACAAGTTCAAGGACACCAAGCGCTACCGCGACCGCCTGCTGGCCACGCAGAAGGAAACCGCCGAGCGCGACGCGCTGGTGGTCATGCAGGGCGCCCTGCTGGGCCGGCCGCTGGTGGCGGCGGCCTTCGAGTTCCGCTTCATGGGCGGCTCCATGGGCTCGGTGGTCGGCGAGCGCTTCACGCGCGGCGCCCAGGCCTGCCTGGATCAGGGCCTGCCGCTGGTGTGCTTTTCCTCCTCCGGCGGCGCGCGCATGCAGGAAGGCCTGTTTTCCCTGCTGCAGATGGCCAAGACCTCGGCCATGCTGGCCTGCATGGGCGAGGCCGGCCTGCCGTACATCTCGGTGCTGACCGATCCGACCACCGGCGGCGTGTCGGCCAGTCTGGCCATGCTGGGGGACGTCATCATCGCCGAGCCCAATGCCCTGATCGGCTTTGCCGGCCCGCGGGTGATCGAGCAGACCGTGCGCGAGGTGCTGCCGCCGGGCTTCCAGCGCAGCGAGTTCCTGCTCAGCCACGGCGCGGTCGACCAGATCATTGACCGTCGGCAATTGCGCGAGCACATCGCGCGCCTGCTCGGGATGCTGTGCGGGCAAGCCGCCGCCGCGTGAGCGCGCGCTTCAGTCGTCTCGACGACTGGCTGGCCTGGCAGGAAACGGCGCACCCGAAAAAGATCGATCTGAGCCTGGATCGCGTGCGCGAGGTCTTGCAGCGCCTCGCGCCGCTGCTGGCCGGCGTACCGGTCATCACCGTTGCCGGCACCAACGGCAAGGGCTCGACGGTGGCCTTCATCGAGGCCATTTATCGCGCCGCCGGCTACCGCACCGGCGCCTACACCTCGCCGCATTTGCTGCGCTATCACGAGCGCATCCGCATCGCCGGGCAGCTGCCGGACGATGCCGCCATCTGCGCGGCCTTCGAGCGCATCGACGCCGCCCGCGGGGCGGTGTCGCTGACCTACTTCGAGTGGGGCACGCTGGCGGCGCTGGACCTGTTCGCCGCCGCCGGCTGCCAAGTGCTGATCCTGGAAGTGGGCCTCGGCGGGCGGCTGGATGCCGTCAACGCGGTCGATGCGGACGTGGCGATCATCAGCTCGGTCGATCTGGATCACCAGCAGTTCCTGGGCGACACGCGCGAGGCCATCGGTGCCGAGAAAGCCGCCATCGCCCGGCCCGGTCGGCCGCTGATCGTGGCCGATCCGGACCCGCCGGCGAGCGTGCCGGCGTATGCCGCTGCCGTGGGCGCGACCGTGATGCGTTACGGCACGGACTACGCGGCAACGCATGTCGACGAGCGGGATTGGCACTGGCAGGCCGGCGGCGCCGCGTCCATTTTTCCCATGCCGGCGCTGGCCGGCGCCGTGCAGCTGCGCAACGCCGCCAGCGCCGTGTTGGCCGTGCGGTGCCTGCAGACCCGCCTGTCGGTGAACGACGCAGCCGTCGCGCAGGGCGTGCGGACCGCTCAGGTTGCCGGGCGCTTCGAGCGCCGTGGCCACGCGCCCGAGTGGGTGCTCGATGTCGCCCACAACCCGGAAGCGGCCCGCAATCTGGCCGCCAACCTGCGCGCGTATCCGGTTGCAGGCCGCACGCTGGCGGTGCTGGCCATGTTGGGGGACAAGGACGCCGCGGGAGTGGTGGCGCCGCTTGCGGACTCGATCGACGGCTGGCATCTGGCCGGCTTGGCTGGGCCGCGCGGCAGCACCGCCGAGCAACTCGCCGCGCGGCTGCGTGCCGCCGGCGTGTCGCAAGCGATTGCCTGCCATGCCGATGTCGCGGCCGCCTGCCGGGCGGCGCAAGGCGCGGCAGTAGCCGGCGGCATTGGCCGCGTGCTGGTGTTCGGCTCCTTCGTCACTGTCGAGCAGGCGCTGCGCAGCGGGCTGCTGCCGGCGGCCGTTGACGGCGCGGCGCTATAATTCGCGGCTGCTGCCGACTATCCCGGAGTGTCGATGGATCAGGCCAGGCTCAAGTACCGGATCGTGGGCGGCATCGTGCTGGTGGCCTTGGCGGCCATCCTGGTGCCGGTGCTGAGCGACATGCGTCAGCCGCTGCCGCAGGGACCGCAGGCAATCGATATCCCGGCCGAACCAACCGATGGCCTGGCCAGCCGGCTGCCGGTCGACGCCTCGCCCCTGGAGGGCAGTCTGCCGGAACAGCAAGACATTCCCCCGCCGGCACCGCCGCCGCCCCTGAGCGAAGATTCCGACGTTTTGCCGCCGAGTGAGGGCGCCGACCTTGCGCCCCCCGCCCCGCCGGTGCAGGCCAGGCCGCCCGTTCCGGTAGCGCGTCCGGCACCTGCCAGCCCGCCGCGTGCGCCCGCGCCAGCAGTCAAGCCGGCACCTGAACCGGTCATTGCCAGCAAACCGCCGGTGGCCAAGCCGGCACCGCCGCCGGCCCCCAAACCTGCGGTGGTCGCCAAGGCGGCGCCCGCTTCGGCCCCGGCGCCGATCCCGGCGGCCAAGCCCGCTGCTCCGGCGCCGGTTGCCCCTGCGGCGTCACCCACCGTTCAGCAGGCCTGGGTGGTGCAGCTTGGCGTGTTCGGCAACCTCAAGACCGCCATCGACCTGCGTGAACAGTTGCGCAAGGCCGGTCACAGCGCATTTACGGAAGAAATCACGACGCCGCAGGGCAAGGCGCTGCGGGTGCGGGTCGGTCCGGAACTGGATCGCGCCAAGGCGCAGGCCGTGCGTGACCGCCTGGCCAGGGAAACCGGCCAGGACGGCATCGTCGTGGCCTATCCGTGATCGCCCCGACTGCCGCGCCGTGAACCTGGTCGACGTACTGTTCGTGCTGGTGCTGGTGCTGTCGCTGCTGGTGGGTATATGGCGCGGCCTGCTGCGGGAGCTGCTGTCGCTGGTGTCCTGGCTGGCGGCGGCCTGGATTGCATGGCGTTTCCACGGCCTGCTGATGGGGCCGCTGGAGGGCCTCATTGCCAGCGCCGGGGCGCGTCAGGCAGCGGCGCTGCTGCTCACCTTCATCGCCGCCGTGGTGGTGCTGGCGCTGCTGTCGCACCTGCTGGTCGGCCTGCTCAAGCGCAGTCCGCTGCGCGGCACCGACCGGGCGCTGGGCGCCGTGTTCGGGGTGCTGCGCGGGGTGGTGCTGGTGGCGGCCACGGTGCTGCTGGTGGAGGCCACGCCGCTGCAGAAATCGCTGTGGTGGCAGGAGTCGAGCCTGGCGCCGCAGGCACGTGCGTCGGCGCAGCGGCTGCGGACGACGGTTGAATGGGGTCTTGAGCAATTTCAGGCGCCCCGGGCCGGATAGCGAGGTAACGCGACATGTGCGGAATCATCGGCATCGTTGCCCAGACGGCGGTCAACCAGGCCATCTACGACGGCCTGACGGTGCTGCAGCACCGTGGTCAGGACGCCACCGGCATGGTCACCGCCGACAACGGGCGCCTGTACATGCGCAAGGAAAACGGCATGGTGCGCGACGTGTTTGCCCAGCAGCACATGGAGCGCCTGCGCGGCAACATGGGCATCGGTCACGTGCGCTACCCGACCGCCGGCAGCTCGGCCGCGGCCGAGGCGCAGCCGTTCTACGTCAATTCCCCGTACGGCATCACCCTGGCCCACAACGGCAACCTGACCAACGCCGACCTGCTGCGCCAGGCGCTGACCGAGGACGAGCTGCGGCACCTGAATACCGACTCGGACTCCGAGGTGCTGCTGAACGTGTTTGCCGGCGAGCTGCAGCGCATCGGCCGCGTGCGCGCCGCGAACGAGGACGTGTTCGCCGCCGTGCGCGCGGTGCATCGGCGCTGCCGGGGCGCCTACGCGGTGGTGGCCATGGTTACCGACTTTGGCGTGGTCGGTTTTCGCGATCCCTACGGCATTCGCCCGCTGATCATCGGCGTGCGCGAGAGCCTGCTCGGCACCGAGTACGTGCTGGCCTCGGAAAGCGTGGCAGTGTCGAGCCTGGGTTTTCGCGTGCTGCGCGACGTGGCGCCCGGCGAGGCGGTGATCATCGACCGTGACGGCCGTTTGCATGCCCGCCAGTGCGCCGAGGCGCCGCAGCTGACGCCGTGCCTGTTCGAGCTGGTGTACTTCGCCCGGCCCGATTCGATCCTGGACGACATCTCGGTCCACAAGTGCCGCATGCGCATGGGCGAGAAACTGGCCCACAAGCTGCACCGGGTATGGCCCGACCACGACATCGATGTGGTGATCCCGATTCCGGACACCAGCCGCACTGCGGCCATGCAGATGGCAGCCGAGCTCGGTATCAAGTACCGCGAGGGCTTCATCAAGAACCGCTACATCGCGCGCACCTTCATCATGCCCGGCCAGGGTGAGCGCAAGCGTTCGGTGCGCCAGAAGCTGAACCCGATCGAGCTCGAATTCGACGGCAAGAACGTGCTGCTGGTGGACGACTCGATCGTGCGCGGCACCACCTCGCAGCAGATCGTGCAGCTGGCCCGCGATGCCGGCGCGCGCAAGGTCTACTTCGCCTCTGCCGCGCCGCCGGTGCGTTACCCCAACGTCTACGGCATCGACATCCCGAACCCGCAGGAGCTGATCGCCCACGGCCGCAGCGAGCAGGAGGTGTGCGAGCTGATCGGCGCCGACTGGCTGATCTACCAGGACCTGGACGACCTGAAGGACGCGGCCCGCGAGGGCAACCCCGGAATCACCGAATTCGATGCGTCCTGCTTCGATGGCCAGTACGTGACCGGCGACGTGGATCAGCCGTACCTGGACCACATTGGGCAGGCGCGCAGCGATGGCGCCAAGCAGCTGCGCGCCGTGGCGGCCCGCGATGAACTGCAGATCGTGGTCTAGATCGCTGCTTGGCGCCGCGCTGCTGCTGGCCGCGGCAGCGTCGGCGCAGGCGTTCGATCGTGCCGAACTCGATACCGCTGTCGCCGCGCGCATGGACGCCGCGGTCGCCGACCTGCAAGCCTGGGTGCGCATCCCCAGCATCACCGCCGCCGGCGACCCACACCGTGCGGACAAGACCGCGCTGCTGAACGCCGTGGTCGCCCGTGCGCAGGCCCTGGGTCTGGCGGCCCGGCTGTTACCCGGTCAGCAGGTGGCCGTGGTGGAGCTGGGTCAGGGTCCAAACGCGCTCGGCATCCTGGTGCATGCGGATGTGGTGCCGGCCGGCGACGCCGCGCGCTGGACGCACCCGCCGTTCGGCGGGGAACTGGTCGACGGCGCCGTATGGGGCCGTGGCAGCCTGGACGACAAGGGGCCGCTGGTGGCGAGTCTCTACGCCATGGCCGCGCTCAAGGATTCCGACTTGCCGCTCACGCGACCGGTGCGCCTGATCGTCGGCAGCAGCGAGGAGAACATGGACTGGCGCGATCTGGACGCCGTGCGCGCTGCCGGGCTGGTGCCGGCCGAGGGCTGGACCGCGGATGCCGGATTCCCGGTCATTTACGCCGAGAAGAGCTATCTGGATGTGGCTGTTCGGTTCGACGGTGCGGCCGACCCGGTGCTGCGGCAGTTCTCGGGCGGGACGGCGCCCAATGCGGTGCCGGAGGCGGCCACCGCGTCCCTTGCCGGCGAGCCGGCCAAACTCGCCGCCGCACTCAAGGCCGCCATCGGCGCCTACCAGGGCGGCGCCACGCCGGCCACCTTTGCGCTGCGCGAGACCGCCACGGGGGTCGAGATCACCGCTCGCGGCAAGGCGGCCCACGGCGCCAAGCCCGAAGCCGGCATCAATGCCATCACCCACCTTGCCCGTCTGCTGCATGGCGCGCGCCAGGCGCTGGGCATCGACACGGCATCGGCGCAGGGTCGGGCGGTTGCCTTCATTGCCGAGCACCTCGGTCTTGAAACCGATGGCGGTACGCTTGGCCTTCGCCACAGCGTGGCGAACCTTGGTGCCTCCACGGTCAATCTGGGCCTGCTGTCGGGCACCGACCAGGGTCTGCGCGCGCAGCTGAACATCCGCGTGCCAACGGGCCTCGATCTGGCCACCCAGCGCGCGCGCCTGACGCAAGCGCTCGCGCCCTACCAGGCCCGGCTTGAGGTGATCGAAGGCAAGGAGGCGCTGTGGGTCGATCCACAAACGCCGCTGGTGCTGGCCCTGCTTGGCATCTACCGGCAGTTCACCGGCGACCGGACGGCGCCGATGGCCATCGGTGGCACCACCTACGCCAAGGCGTTTCCCGGATTCGTGGCCTTCGGCATGGGCTTTCCTGGCGGGCCGATGCTGGCCCACGCCGAGAACGAACGACTTGAAGTGGACGACCTGCGCCGCGGCATGGCCATTTATCTGGCCGCCCTGGCGCAGCTCGCGGCGGGCGTGACCCTGGAGCCGCCGCCCTCACCCTGACGGAGACCGGCCATGAGCGAATCCCGAATGCTGCGCCTGGGCGCCTTCATGCGCCCGATCAGCATCCACACCGCCGCCTGGCGCTACCCGGGCGGCACACCGGATGCCAATTTCAACTGGCCGCTGATCAAGCGCCTCACGCAAAAGCTCGAACACGGCAAGTTCGACGCCTTCTTCATGGCCGACCACCTGGCCGTGCCCAACATGCCGACCGACGCCTTGAAGCGCAGCGCCACCGTGACCTCGTTCGCGCCGATGACGCTGCTGCCGGCGCTGGCCGCCGTGACCGAGCGCATCGGCCTGATCGCCACGATGTCCACCACCTACAACGCGCCGTATCACGTGGCGCGTTTGTTCGCCTCGCTGGATCACCTCAGCGGCGGGCGCGCAGCCTGGAACATCGTCACCTCCACCAACCCCTACGAGGCCCTCAACTTCGGCCTCAAGGAGCACCTCGAACACGACGAGCGCTACCGCCGGGCGCGCGAGTTCTACGACGTGGTCACCGGCCTGTGGGACAGCTGGGCCGACGACGCCTTCATTCGCGACGTCGACAGCGGCGTCTATTCCGACCCGGCCAAGCTGCATGTGCTCGACCACCAGGGCAAATACTTTTCCGCCCGCGGGCCGCTGAACGTCGCCCGGCCGGTGCAGGGCTGGCCGGTCATCGTGCAGGCCGGCCAGTCCGACGCCGGACGCCAACTGGCGGGCGAAACCGCCGAGATGGTGTTCTCCGGCGTGAGCGACATCGCCACCGCGCAGCGCGTGTACGCCGACATCAAGGCGCGCGCCCAGGCCGTGGGCCGCAACCCGGATCACATCGTCATCATGCCGGGCGCCTTCGTGGTGGTCGGTGACACGGCGGCCGAGGCGCGGGCCAAGAAAACCCGCCTCGACAGCCTGGTGCACCCGGACAGCGGCCTGGGCACGCTGTCGGTACAGCTGGGCGTCGATGCGTCGAAATTCGACCTCGACGGCCCGCTGCCGGATGACCTGCCGCCCACCAACGCCAGCCACACCTCGCGCCAGAAGCTGGTCGACATGGCGCGCAACGACAAGCTGACCGTGCGCCAGCTGGCCCAGTACGTGGGTGGCGCCTTCGGCACGCTGGAGATGATCGGCACGGCGGCCATGATCGCTGACCAGATGCAGGCGTGGCTCGAAAGCCGCGCCTGCGACGGCTTCAACGTGATGTTCCCGTACCTGCCCGGGGGGTTGGACGACTTCGTCGATCAGGTGGTGCCGGAGCTGCAGCGGCGCGGCCTGTTCCGGCGCGACTACGAAGGCACCACGCTGCGCGAGCACCTGGGCCTGCCGCGGCCGGCCAACCGCTTTTTCTGAGCCCATCCCCGGCACGCGCCTGCTGAAACCGGTCATGTCGTCGTGCGCACGATCTCCCACGGCGCAACGTCGCCCGGCACCACGGTGAACAGTGAGTGCGGTTGCGGATCGCGGCCGAGATGCGCAAGCCAATCCGGGGCGCGCAGCGTCAGTTTGGCGGTCAGGTGCTGCCACTCATAGTCGAGCTGGCCAACGCTGACCGTCAGCGTCGGCGCACCCGCCGGACCCCGTATCTTGCTGGCATCGAACCGGTAGCCGCGGCGGACAGCTTCGGCCTGCACCGGCCACAGGTACGCCGCGATGCTTTGGCACGGATCGGCGCACTCCTGGAAGCGCCGCAGCTGCGGATGATGGCGATAGCCGCGCGTTTCGCCGCGCAGCACGGCCTGCGCCAGCAGCGCCTCGCGCCACAGCGCCACCAGTCCGGTGGCGTCCAGGCAACGCGGATGCACCGACCACAGGCGCATGCTCAGTCGGCCTTCGCGGCGGGCCGGCCCTGCAGACGCTGCGCCAGCTGATCCAGATCGCTGAAGATGGCCACCCCGGCGGGTGGGCGCTTCAGGCGCGCGGCGGAGCGGCCGCCGCACCACAGTTCGATGTCCGGCGGCAGTCGCAGGCGCAGCTGCGACACGCCGCGGCGCACCGCGCCCGGGTCGACGTACTCCGAGAACGACAGCGCCACGACCTGCGCCCTGAAGGCGCTCGCGCCGGCCACGATCTGACTCTCCGGAGTCTGTGCGCCCAGCCAGATGCAGGCCGCCCCTTCCAGGCGCAGCAGCGCCAGCGTCAGCAACAGGCCGAGCGTGTGCGGCTCGCCCGGCAGCGTGGTCAGCAGCACGCGCGGGCCGCTGTTGGCTGCCGGCAGCTGCATCATGGCTTCGCGCAGAAGGGTGTCCAGTTGCGTCGAGAAGTGGTGCTCCTCGAACACCTCGACCTCGCCCCGTGCCCAGCCGTTGCCGACCGCGGCGAGCATGGCCGGCGCGGCGCGGGTGACGAACTGGCGCAGCCCGTCGCGCAGCAGGCGGGCGCGCAGTTCCTGCCGCAGGGCGTTGTCGTCGTGACGCTTCAGCAGCTCGATCACCGCCGGCTCCGGCTCGCCGGACGGCGGCTGCCGTTCGACCGCCCGCGCCAGATCCTCGGCGCTGAGCGTCAGCACCTGGCCGGGGCGCAGACCCTGATCGAGCAGGCGACGCACGTGCCGCAAGCGCACCACCTGCTGCGCCGGATACATGCGTTGTCCGCGCACATTGCGCACCGGCTGCGGGAAGCCATAGCGCCGCTCCCACACGCGCAGCGTGTCTTTGGCGATGCCCGTCTCCTGGGCGAGAGCGGCGATCGACAAGTGCGAATTTTCCATTTGTCCAAGTCAAACGGTTGACAAAGCAAGAATCGACCCCTACTTTTGACCAAAAAATGTATTTTGTCCATGACAAATCAAGAAATGCCGGCCGCCGGCCCGATGCGATCCAAGGCTTCCATGACTTCAACCGATACCGCGCCAGCGCCGCGCTGCGCTGCCGAGCCGATGCAGTACGACGTGGTGATCGCCGGCGCCGGGCTGCACGGTGGATTGATCGCGCTGGCCTTGCTGGACGCCGAGCCGACCCTGCGCCTGGCACTGGTCGAGCGCGCCGACCGGCCGGCCGGCAATCACACCTGGTGTTTTCACCGCGCCGACGCGCCGCCGGACATCGGCGCCTGGTTTGCGCGCCTGCCGTTGATCGGCTGGCCCGGCTATCGGGTGGCATTTCCGGGCTTCGGGCGCACACTTGACCTTCCCTACTGCTGTCTCACGTCCGAAGCTCTGGCCGCTGCCCTGAAGGACGCTTTCGCCGCTCATGCGACGGCGCGATTGATCACCGGCTGCGCAGTGACGACGCTGGATGCGGACGGGGTCACGCTGGCCGATGGCAGCCAGCTGCGCGCGCCGCTGGTGATCGATGCCCGGG